>DEMY01000011.1:3983-19374 GCA_002359425.1 Clostridiales bacterium UBA2658 | reverse complement strand
AAAAGGAGTGTACAAACTCTGAATTTTTTGATACAATATGTACCGCTACATCCATACGGCAAGCAGACGCCTCGGCTCTGTCAAAAAAGTGCAGTGCCATGGTCGTAATCGGCGCGCGTCACAGCGCGAACAGCGTCCATCTAGCGGAGATTTGCAGAGAAAACTGCAAAAATGTTCAGTTCATTTCCGCAGTCTCGGAGCTGGATCTTTCCGCCCTCGCCGAATGCGACACGATTGGCATCACAGCTGGCGCGTCAACGCCCGCATGGATTATTAAGGAGGTAAAACAAACCATGTCTGACGAAATCAAAAACGTAGAAACCCCGGCAGAAGAAGCTGCAAAGGAGGCCGCCGCTCCCGAAGAGATGACCTTCGACCAAATGCTGGAGGATTCTATCAAGACAATATATAACGGCGACACGGTGACGGGCATTATCGCCGCCATCACGCCGACCGAAATCAGCGTAGACCTCGGCACAAAGCACTCCGGCTATATCCCTGTCTCCGAATTTACGGACGACAACGACACACCCATTGACCAGCTTATCCATATCGGCGACACTATTGAAGCCTGCGTTGTCCGCGTTAACGACATCGAGGGTACCGTCATGCTCTCCAAAAAGCGTCTGGACGCCGCAAAGGCCTGGACCGTCATTGAAGCGGCCGCCGACGACGGCGAAATTCTCGAGGGCGTCGTAACAGAGGACAATAAGGGCGGCGTCGTCGCCAATGTCAAAGGCATCCGCGTATTCATCCCCGCATCTCAGACCGGTCTCGGCAAGGAAGCGGAAATGAGCGAACTCTTAAAGCAGCATGTTCGTCTCAAGATCACTGAGGTCAACCGCGGCCGCCGCAGAGTCGTCGGCAGCATCCGCGCGGTTCAGCGCGAAGACCGCCGCGAAAAGGCCGATGCTATCTGGAACGATATTGAGGTNNAAAGGCGCGTTCGTTGACATCGGCGGCATCGACGGCATGATTCATGTCTCCGAGCTGAGCTGGAGCCGCATTAAGCAGCCCGGCGACGTTCTTTCTGTCGGCGACGAGGTAGAGGTCTATATCATCAACTTCGATAAGGAAAACCACAAGATTTCCCTTGGCTACAAGGATCCGAACGGCAATCCGTGGGATAGATTCATGGCGTCCTACAAGGTGGGCGACGTTGTAAACGTCAAGATCGTAAAGCTCATGCCCTTCGGTGCTTTTGCCGAGGTCATGCCCGGCGTTGACGGTCTTATCCACATTTCCCAGATAACTAACCGCCGCATCGGTAAGCCGGACGAGGTTCTCTCCGTTGGCGAAGAGGCCGACGTCAAGATCACTGCGATCGACACCGACAAGCAGAAAATCAGTCTGAGCATCCGCGCTCTTCTTGAGCCGGAAGCAAGGCCCGAGCGTGACCATGACCGCGAGCGCGAGCATGAAGACCGCCGCTCCCAGCAGCCGCAGGGTGACGCCGTTGTCTATGAGATCGACGCCAATGGCGAAGCTAAGGGTCAGGCCCCCGATCATGATATGACCGAGTAATTTTCAAAGCAGCATCGCCCCGACCGTCCGAAAGCGGTCGGGGCTTTTTTATGGACTTAGAAAATCGCATCCGAATTGCAAGGTTCATTTTCTCGAATTTAAAGCAAATTTTCGGCTTCTTTGTTGTATAGATTTAATTTCTTTCAATATCCTTGCTAATTTATGATTTTTCGTGTATAATCTTAATTGTAAAAACATATTCTATCTATTTAACGGGAGGGATCGTCTTGTTCAGCGTTGGAGACAGGATCGCACACCCCATGCATGGGGCGGGAATTATTGACTGCATCGTACAGCGTAAGGTTGACGGCGCAGAGAAAGATTACTATGTCATGAAACTTCCCGTCGGTGACATGCAGGTGATGATCCCGGTCGAATCCACAGAGGTAATCGGCGTGCGGCCGATTGTAAAACCCGATGAGGCAGAACATATTTTAAAGTCCATTTCTGATCTTCAGATCGACATGAACCAAAATTGGAACAAACGTTATCGGGAAAACATGTTGAAGATTAAAAGCGGGAACCTCTTAGAGGTTGCGTCCGTCATAAAGGGCCTGATGATCCGGGACACGGACAAGGGTCTTTCGACCTGTGAGCGGAAAATGCTCCACTCCGCCAAGCAGATCTTCATTTCCGAAATCGTTCTTTCGGAAAGCTCGAGCTACGAGGAAATCGAAAAACGGCTCGATCTTGCGGTTNNGAAAATCGCACCTCAGGCGGCGTCGGCGCGCATTATCTGTGCCGGCGCGGCCTTTTTGCTTTCCGGGGAAGCACAGCTTAAATCTCCACGCATGTCGTGGTGGTATTGTATTTTCTGTCTGGATTGCATTAAATGTCTGCCCGTCAATCCGAACAGCTTTTATTGAATCGGCGTTTTCTATCTGGACTTTTTCATACGGAGGTATCAAAAATGGGCCTTTTTACAAAAGAAGATAATTTCTTTTGCTGCTCCGCCGTCGTTGTAGCGGCGGGAGAGTCCTCCCGCTTCGGCGGCGACAAAATGACGGCGCTTTTGGATGGGGAACCTATCCTCGCGCATACGCTTTCGGTGTTCGAGACCTGCGAGTCCGTTTCGGAGATTGTTCTGGTCGCGCCGCCGGATCGCGTGCAGGAATTTGCGGAGCTATGCGACAAATATGGCTTTCAGAAGGTCACAAAGGTCGTCATGGGCGGCGATACGCGGGTCGAGTCCGCGCTGAGCGGCGCTTCGGAAACGGACCGGCGCGCAAGGCTCATTGCAGTCCACGACGGCGCGCGTCCGTTGGTGACACGGCAGATCGTCGAGGACGCCATCCGCGGCGCAAGGTGGTACAAAGCTGCCGTTCCCGCCATTCCGTCTAAGGACACCGTGAAGCTCGTGGAAAAGGACGTCATTTTGGAAACGCCCGCGCGCGAGGCCTGTTTTGCTGCGCAGACGCCGCAGGTCTTTGACCCGGCTCTCATAAAGGGCGCATTGACAAACGCGCTCGACAAGGGCCTTTCCGTAACGGACGACGCCTCGGCCCTCGAAATTCTTGGCGTTCCCGTCCACCTCACGGAGGGCAGCGAGGAGAATATCAAGATCACGACCCCCCTCGACCTTCAAATTGCGGAAACCATTCTCAAAGCGCGAAAGGAGCGCATATGAGAATTGGGCAGGGCTACGACGTGCACAGGCTCGCTGAAGGCAGAGCACTGATTCTCGGCGGCGTAAATGTCCCGTTTGAGAAGGGCCTGCTCGGCCATTCGGACGCGGATGTTCTGGTTCACGCCGTTATAGACGCGCTTTTGGGCGCGGCGGCGCTTGGCGACATCGGAAAACTATTTCCGGACTCCGACCCCACCTATGCGGGCGCGGACAGTCTGAAGCTTTTGGAGACTGTCGGGCGGCGTGTGCACGACGTTGGGTTTTCAATTGAAAACGTGGACGCCACCATTTTGGCGCAGGCCCCGAAGCTCGCGCCGTACACGGGCGAAATGCGTAGCGGTATTGCCCGTGCGCTCGACATCGACGTTTCCCGCGTGAGCGTCAAGGCGACTACGGAGGAGGGACTCGGCTTTACCGGAACAGGAGAGGGTATGGCGGCCCATGCCGTTGCCCTTCTAAACTGAACTCTGGCAGAGTCTCCGCATAGAATGTACCAGACCGGTACCCGGCCCCTATGGTGTAGCTGATAATTGTCAAAATGCCCAGTGTCGGATTTCTTCCGTTTGGATGCCTCGGTTTTGTCCAAATCCGCCGGGATGCCCGCGCAGAACCGATTCGCCCGACATTCCCTGCTCTTGGTCATTCCGGCAATTATCAGATACACCGTATGTAAACCGCGGTGAGTTTCTACCGGTCGGAAGGAACATCTCTATGCATCATTATCTTCTCCTGTGCCGCTCGCTCACCTACGCGCAGCGCGCTTCCCGCACGTTGGAGCATGCCGGCGTCACGGCTACGGTCACGAAAGTGCCGAAGAGCGTTTCCGGCCAAGGCTGCGGTTACTGCGTGAAGGTCTCCGAAAAGAACCTCGCGAAATCGCTTTCGGCGCTGAATGGCGCCGGACTTGGTCCCAGCCGCGTTTTTCTGCAGGAAACAGACGGTGGTTTTACAGAGGTGGATGTGCCGTGATCTATCTTGACGGTGCCGCTACCTCACTTCAAAAACCGCGCGCCGTTCCCATAGCCGTCGCCCGCGCCATGACGACCATGGCAAGCCCGGGCCGCGGTTGCCACCTTCCCGCAATGAAAGCGGCGGACACAGTTTTGAACTGCCGCGAGTTGCTCGCCGGCTATTTTAACGTTCCAGAACCCGAAAACGTCGTTTTTACCTTCAATGCGACGCACGGACTCAATATTGCCATTCATTCGCTTGTTTCCCCGGGGGATCGCGTGGTCATCTCCGGCTATGAACACAATTCCGTCACCCGGCCGCTATATGCCCTTGGGGCGGATGTCGTCGTCGCGCGCTCACCGCTTTTTGACCCGGACGCGGCTGTGAGGGCTTTTCGCGCGGCGCTGCCGGGCGCAAAATGCGCCGTATGCACGCATGTATCAAACGTTTTTGGCTTCATACTGCCCATTGCGCGCATTGCGGCGCTCTGCCGGGAGCAGGGCGTCCCGCTCATCATTGACGCCTCCCAGTCTGCCGGATGCATGCCTGTGGACTTTTCGGCGCTCGGCGCTTCTTTCATCGCGATGCCCGGCCACAAGGGGCTTTTGGGTCCGCAGGGTACGGGCGTTCTCCTGTGCGCGGGCGACACGAAGCCGCTTCTCTCCGGCGGGACGGGCAGCAACAGCGCCCTCCCCGGTATGCCGGACTTTTTGCCGGATCGTTTGGAGGCCGGAACACACAATGTTTCCGGCATTGCAGGACTTTATGAGGGCGTGAAATTCGTCGCTTCAAAGCCCGCCGGTTCCATTCTGGCGCACGAGCAAACGCTCGTCGCCACCCTCGCCGCAAAGGCTGGGCATTTTCCCGGTGTCACCATGTTTTACGACAGCAGCACCAGAAACCAGAGCGGCGTTCTATCCCTTATGAGCCGGGACATGGATTCGGACAGCCTGGCCGAAGCGCTTGGCGCGGCGGGCATTTGCGTCCGGGCAGGCCTTCACTGCGCTCCGACGGCGCACGAGACCGTCGGCACGCTCGAACGGGGAACCGTCCGCTTCAGCTTTTCGCCCTTCAACTCCATGGCCGAAACGCTTCGCGCTGCCGACACCATGAAAAAAATTCTGGCCGGCGCGTAAAAAAAGACAATATGCGTTTGCCATTTGGCACAATGTATTATATAATAAAATTTGTATGAATATCTTTTACAACAACTACTGATTTGATTTCGTTTCGAGGGTCTTTATGGGGCAGCTAAACTCTTCAGTCGATCGGTCCATCCATTACCTGATGTCGGCGCGTATTTCTGATATTATCGATATCCTGATTGTCGCCTTCCTCATCTATAAGATAATCGGTCTGCTCAGAAGAACAAATTCAAATAAGCTCGCGATGGGCATTCTGCTTGTCTTCCTCGCGCTTTGGATATCCGACTGGTGCGACCTCACGATGCTGCACTACATCCTTGCCAAAACGGTGGAGGTCGGCTTTCTAGCGCTCATCATCTTGTTCCAGCCTGAGCTTCGGCGCATATTGGAACGCTTCGGCAACCGCGGACTCATCTTCTTTCTGGGCGGGGACATCCCCGTTCAGGCAATGGAGGCAGCCATCACGCAAACGGTCTTTGCCTGCACCGCGATGTCGGAGAGCCGGACGGGTGCTCTCATCGTTTTCGAGCGTGTCAACAAGCTCGACAGCCAGATTGCGACCGGCACCGTCATCAATTCCGACACGACGGCGGAGCTGTTGAAGAATATCTTCTACGACAAAGCTCCGCTGCATGACGGTGCGGTTATCGTGAGCGAGGGCCGCATCACTGCCGCCGGCTGCATGCTGCCGCTCTCGAACAACCAGAACATCAGCCGCGACCTCGGTATGCGCCATCGCGCCGGCATCGGCATGAGCGAGCATTCGGACGCTGTCGTCGCAATCGTTTCTGAGGAGACGGGAGCGATCTCCATCGCCATCGACGGCATGCTTAAGCGCCATCTGACCCCCGAAACGTTTGAAAAAATTCTCCGCAACGAGCTCATCGTCGAGGACAAGCTGGAGGGGAAAAAGGATAGCAAACGCGCAACCCTTTTTAAGAGGAACAACAAAAATGGATAAGCGAAAAACCGAACGCGGCATTCTTAACAGCAAAATATTTTGGGCCGTCGTCTCGCTGCTGGCCTCCGTCCTTCTCTGGGTCTATGTCACAACGACGCAGGGCGACGTGATCGAGCAGTCCTTCGAGGGCGTCTCGGTCGTCTTTAACGGGGAGGATACTCTGCGCGAAAACGAGGGACTTGTCATCTCGAACATCAGCTCGAACACTGTGACTGTCCGTCTGCGCGCAACGCGGCGAGAGCTTTCAAAGCTGACGCCCGCGAACCTCGTTGCCTATGTTGACGTTTCAAAATTCACTTCCGTCGGGATGTACAACCAATCTGTCTCCATCCAGTACCCGCTGGGCAGCAACGCAAGCTCCATCACCTCTGCCGGAACGAATCCGAAGAGCATCTCCTTCGACCTTGAAAANNGTCGAGGTGCAGGGCAAATTTACCGGCACGGTGGCGGTAGGCTTTGCCGAACAGCCCATGCAGTTTAACCCTCAGGCCGTCACACTGGATGGCCCAAGCAGCGAGCTTGAAAAGGTTGCCTATGCGTGGGTCGAGGTCAGCCGCGACAACATCGACAAGACTGTCCAGCTCAGCTCCGCCTACAAGCTTATGGATGCGGACGGAAACGAGCTTAAGCTCCAAAACGTCACCTCGACTCCGGCGGCAATTTCCGTTACCATCCCCATCACAGCTACGAAGGAGGTTCCGCTCACGGTCGATCTTGTAGACGGCGGCGGCGCAACTGCGCAAAACGCCAAGATTACCTGTAGCCCCTCCACGATTACAGTTGCGGGCGATGCGGAAACGCTTGCGGGACTAAATAAGATTTCCCTTGGCACTGTCGATCTCGCGTCCTTCCCCGAGACCTTTGAGGACAGCTTCAAGATTGTTCTCGATAATGGAGTCGCGAACGTCACCGGTATCACGACGGCGAAAGTCACCGTCCAGATCGTTGGTTTGGTGACGCGCAAATTTAGTGCGACAAACATTTCCACCATAAATGTTCCTGCGGGTCGGACCGCCTCGGTTGTCACCGAAAGCAAGGAGGTCACCCTGCGCGGCACGGCGGACGTGCTGGATAAGGTGAAGTCCAACAATATCCGCATCGTCGCAGATCTCTCGGAGTTAGGTGCCACCTCCGGTGTCTTTGAGCCTGCCGCTAAGGTCTATGTGGATGGATTCACGGGTGTCGGCGCAGTCGGCGAATATACGGTGTATGTCAAACTAAAATAATATTTCTACGGGGCGGACTGCCTCAATCATAGTGGAAAGGATCAGATCGAATGAAGAGTATGACCGGATACGGCGGAGCCAAGAGCGCCGGGGGCGCGTACAAGCTCTCCGTTGAAGTCAAAAGCGTAAATAACCGCTATCTGGACGCCTCCGTGCGTCTGCCCCGCAGCTTTTTGTTTGCGGAGGACGCGGTCAAATCCGTCGTGCAGGAGCTCATCTCCCGCGGAAATATGGATGGATTCATAAACTTTGAAGCGGAAGCGGGGGAGGACGTCGCCGTATCGGCAAACGTCCCGCTCGCGGCGTCCTACAAGGCCGCCGTTGACAAGATCGGCGACACGCTCGGCATCCGAACGGAGGTCACGGCCTATGAACTGTGCCGTTTGCAGGATGTTCTGACCTTGGAAAAAAAGGACATCGACAAGGAGGAAGCGCTGAAAGCGCTCCTATCGACCGCACAGTTTGCGCTTTCGGACTTTGACGCGATGCGCGAGCGTGAGGGCAGGAAGATGTTCGACGACATTTCGTCCCGCCTCGTCACGATTGAAACCCGCGTCTCTTTCATTGAGGAGCGCGCCCCGCAGACCGTCGCGGAATACCGCGAGCGGCTCACCAAAAAAATGCTTGAAATTCTGGACGGCGCGCAGGTGGATGAAACCCGCATCCTTACAGAAGCCGCAATCTATGCCGACCACATCGCGACGGACGAGGAGACTGTCCGCCTCCGTAGCCACATCTCTCAAATGCGTGGCCTTATCGCCTCTAAAGGGCCGGTCGGTAGAAAGCTCGACTTTCTTGTGCAGGAGCTGAACCGCGAAACGAACACCATTGGCTCGAAGTGCAATGACACGGAGGTCACCCGCGCCGTGCTCGACATGAAGTCTGAAATCGAAAAAATTCGCGAGCAGGTCCAGAATATCGAATAACAACAGAAGCATAGGGGGAATATCCTTTGAAGCTCATCAACATCGGGTTTGGCAACATGGTCTCGGCCTCGCGCGTTATCGCCATCGTCAGCCCCGAATCCGCACCCATCAAACGCATTATTCAGGACGTGCGCGACCGCGGGCAGCTTATCGACGCAACCTATGGCAGAAGGACCCGCGCCGTTGTCATCATGGACAGCGGCCATGTCATCCTCTCCGCCATCCAGCCGGAAACCGTTGCCGGACGCATGAGCGGCAAAAACGAACCCGAACCCGGAGGTGACACGGACAATGAGTGAACGCGGAAAGTTGATCGTCATTTGCGGCCCGTCTGGAGCAGGGAAGAGCACGGTCATTTCAAGGGTGATGCAGACGGACCCCAGCATCGTCTTTTCCGTTTCCGCCACAACCCGAGCGCCCCGCGAGGGGGAGCGAGACGGCGTAAACTATTTTTTTGTAAGCCACCCAAAATTCCAATCAATGATTCATAACGGCGAGCTTTTGGAGCACGCCGAATATGTCGGCAACTGCTACGGCACACCGAAAGCCCCGGTTCTCGACAGCATCGAAAAGGGCAAAAGCGTCGTTTTTGACATTGAGGTACAGGGAGCGGCCCAGATCAAGGCCCGGTGTCCGGAGGCAATCCTCATTTTCATCGTCCCGTCCGACTTTTCACAGATCGAAAAGCGTCTGCGCGGCAGGGGGACTGACAGCGAGGAAAAAATTCAGGGCCGGCTGGAGCAGGCCCGCCGCGAGTGCGCAAGGGCCAAAAACTATGACTATGTCGTGCTCAACGACGACCCGGACAGGGCCGCCGAAGAGATACGATCCATTATTCTCGCCGAAAAATGCAAAATGGCGAACCGAAAACATTATTTAAACACGGAGGTATCTGTATCATGATGTTAAAACCGCCTGTCGCCGAGCTTGTTCAGAGAGTCGGCAGCCGCTATATGCTTGTGAATCTCATCGCCCACAGAGCGAGAGAAATCTCCGCCGAGGCCGAGGAGGAGGGCGTCCCGCTCGACGAAAAGCCCGTCTCTACTGCGATTGACGAGATTTACGCTGGCAAGATTCGCCCGAGTACCGAGCTTTAAAATCGGAGTCCATTCGTGGAAAAAGCAGTCGCAAGGATCGCCGTTTCGGCGGCGAACTACCAGATTGACCGGCCCTACAGCTATCTGGTGCCGGACGAGCTGCAAAGCGCCGTTTTGCCCGGCGTGCGCGTGCTTGTCCCGTTTTCGCGGAGCAACCGCAAAACGGAGGGAATCGTGCTCGCCGTTTCGCGTTCGGCAGACTATGAAAAACTCAAGTGCGTTTTTTCCGTGCTCGATATGCAGCCGGTACTGTCTTCCGAGCTGTTGAAGCTCGCCGTTTGGATGCGCGAGCGCTGGTTTTGCACGGTGTACGACGCCGTGAAGGCCATGCTGCCCGCCGGACTCTGGTATGAGCTTTCCTCCGTCTGCGAGATAAACGAGGGCGTTGACCGGGAATATGCCTACGACAAGGTCTCTCGTTCCGAAAAGCAGCGGAAGGTGCTGGACGTTCTCTTTGCAAACGGCGGCAGATGTGAGCAACGAGAGCTGGAACTGGCTTTTGGCGAGGAGGACCCCGACAGCGCTGTGCGCGCACTTGTGCAAAAGGGGATTCTGCACACCGACCAGCGCAGCGCGCAAAAGGTCAAGGACAAAACGGTCGGCTTTGCCGCTCTCGCCGTTCCGGCAGAGGAGGCCAGAGACGCCGCGGAGTCGAAAAAGCGCTCGGCCCCGTCGCAGAGTGCCGTCTTGCGTTTTTTGGCGGACTACGACAGAGCAACGCTTTCGGATGTCCGCTACATGACCGGCGCGAGTCTGCCGACCGTCAAAAAGCTCGAAAAGGATGGGCTTCTGTCGATCGAGCAGATCGAGGTCTTCCGCCGTCCTGAATACCGCACAGCGGAAGAAGCGGAGCTGCCGATTCTGTCTGCGCAGCAGCAGGAGGCTTTTGGCGGCATTCTGGCGTTAGCGGAATCCGGCAAGCCCGGCGCTGCGCTCTTATATGGCGTTACTGGCAGCGGCAAGACCTCCGTCTACATCCGCCTTATCGACGCGCTTTTGAAGGACGGAAAATCGACCATCCTGCTTGTGCCTGAAATCGCGCTTACGCCGCAGATGCTGGAGACCTTTTCGGCTCACTTCGGGGATGAGATTGCCGTTATGCACTCGTCTCTTTCGGCCGGCGAGCGGTATGACGAGTGGAAGCGCATCCGAAACGGGGCCGCCCGCGTCGTCATCGGCACAAGAAGCGCCGTTTTCGCGCCTGTTCAATACCTTGGTCTCATCATCATTGACGAGGAGCAGGAGGACACCTACAAATCTGAAAATACCCCGCGCTACCACGCGCGCGATGTGGCAAAATTCCGTTGCGCGCACAGCGGCGCGTTTCTGCTTTTAGGCAGCGCCACGCCGGACGTCGTCACGATGTACGGTGCAAAGACCGAGCGCTACGCTTTCTTCTCACTTACGGAGCGCTTTAACAAAATGGAGCTGCCGCAGGTCGAGATCGCCGACATGAAAAAGGAGCTTCGCGGCGGCAACGGCGGCGATATCAGCTCCGTTTTGCTCGACGAGCTAGCGGAGAACATTGCAAAAGGGGAGCAGAGCATTCTGTTTCTTAATCGCCGCGGCACGTCGAAGCTCGTCGCCTGCGGGGAGTGCGGGTACACCTATTCCTGCCCCCATTGCAGCGTCAGTCTCACCTACCACAGCGCCAACGGGCGGCTCATGTGCCACTACTGCGGCTATTCCCAAACGGTTGGAGACTGCTGCCCCGAGTGCGGCGGCGCGCTGCGCTTTACGGGCGCGGGTACGCAGAAGATTGAGGAAGAACTGAACGCCGCTTTTCCGGACACGCCCCTCATCCGAATGGATACGGACACGGTCGCGGGCGCTGGTTCGCACGATGTGCTTTTAAACCGCTTTCGGGACGAAAAGGTGCCCATCCTCATCGGCACCCAGATGGTGACGAAAGGGCTCGATTTCCCGAACGTCACGCTTGTCGGGGTTTTAAACGCCGATCAGGCGCTCTATTCCGGCGACTATCGGGCCTCCGAACGGACGTTTTCGCTCATAACGCAGGTTGTCGGCCGCTCCGGCCGGGGCGAAAAGCCGGGCCGGGCCGTCATTCAAACCTTTACGCCGCAAAACGAGGTTATCCGGCAGGCTGCGAACCAGGACTACGACAGCTTTTATCTTGCTGAGCTGGAAATGCGCCGTCTTCAGTGGTGTCCGCCCTTTTCAGACCTCTTTTCGCTCACCGCCGTCGGCCAGAGCGAGGCGCAGGTTCTGCGCAGTCTCACAACGGCGAAGCGGCTTTTGTCCAAAGCGCTGCAAAACCGGGCGGATACAAGGCTTTTGGGCCCTGCGGCACTGCCGGTTGCGCGAGTCAATAACCGTTTTCGTTATCGCCTGACGCTCGCCTGTGCGGACGAGGGCGAAGTGCGGCAGCTTCTTTCAAACGTCCTGCTCGCCGTTTCGGAGGACAAGTCCTTCAAGGGTGTCACGGTCTACGGCGACATCAATGCAAATCAGCTTTGAAAAATATAAATATTTTTATACGAGGGATAGATAAATGGCCATCAGGAACATTGTAAAGGACGGGGACGACGCCCTTTTAAAGCACAGCCGCCCCGTTACGGAATTTAATAACCGCCTCCACACGCTACTTGACGACATGACGGACACGCTTTTGGAGTCCGGCGGCGTCGGCGTCGCGGCGGTGCAGGTCGGCGTTTTGCGCCGCGCCGTCATCGTTATTGAAACGAACGTCCCCGAGGGTGAGGAAGACAAAATCATCGAGCTTGTAAACCCGAAGATCGTTGCGTGGGAGGGCGAGCAGGTCGGTCCCGAAGGCTGCCTGTCATTTCCCGGGCAATACGGCATCGTGAAACGCCCCGATCACGTCCGCGTACAGGCGCAGGACAGGAACGGCAACAGCTTTGAGGTCGAGGGAACGGGACTCACCGCCCGCTGCTTCTGTCATGAGATCGACCATCTGGATGGCATCGTCTTCACCTCGCGGGCACAGCGGATGCTAAAGCCCGAGGAGCGTGAAAAGGACTAAAAGGGGGCGCTTTGATGCGTATCGTTTTTATGGGCACGCCCGCTTTTGCCGCCGCTTCGCTGCAAAAGCTGCTGGACGAACAGTTTGAAGTCGCCGGCGTTTTCACGCAGCCGGACAAGCCGAAAAACAGGGGCATGAAGCTCACGGCAAGCCCCGTCAAGGAGATTGCCGAAAGGGCTGGTATCCCCGTTTTTCAGCCCGTCAAAATGCGAGACGGGACGGCGCTTGAGACTCTAAAATCACTTGCGCCGGAGCTTGTCATCGTCGTGGCCTACGGGCGCATTCTGCCGGACGAACTGCTGGCTGTGCCGAGTCTTGGCACCATCAACATCCACGGCTCGCTGCTGCCGAAATACCGCGGCGCGGCCCCCATCCAGTGGGCCGTTTTGAACGGCGACAAGACCTCCGGCGTCACCTCGATGTACCTTGCCACGGAGCTTGACAGCGGCGACATGATCTATAAAAGCGAGACCGAGGTAGGCGAATTTGAGACCTCAGGAGCGCTTTTCGACCGCCTGAAGGACATCGGTGCAGAACTTCTCATCAAGACCGTCCGCGCAATTGAAGCGGGAGCCGCGCCGCGCATTCCGCAAAATGCGCAGGAGGCCACCTTTGCCCCGCAGCTCACAAAAGAAATGTCGCCAATTAACTGGACGAAAACACCGCGTGAAATCGTGAAGCACATCTGCGGCCTGAACCCATGGCCGGTCGCGACGACGGAACTCGGCGGAACTGAATTCCGCGTTTTCGGTGCGGCCTACACGGAGACGAAAACGGACAAGATCCCTGGGAACGTCGTTTCTGCGGATCCGAAAAAGGGGATCGAAGTCGCCTGCGGAGGCGGCGAAACGCTTCTCATCACGCGCCTGCAGGCGGCGGGCGGCAAGCAGATGGCGGCAGGGGACTACCTGCGCGGTCATCCGATGACACTTTAAACTTTCTGGAGGAACGGCATGGCGGAAACAGCAAGAGAAACGGCGCTGCGTATTTTGGAGCGCTGTCGGCGCGACCGCGCATTTTCGGACGCTTTACTCGCGGATGGCATCGCAAAAGCGGGCTTGGACGCAAGGGACGCCGCGCTATGCACCCGGCTGTGCTATGGCGTATTGCAAAACGCGCTGCTGTGCGACTTTTATATTGACTGCTTCGCCGCCAATCCCTCTAAAATCGAGCCAAAGGTACGCGACATTCTGCGCCTTTCGGTCTACCAGATTTTATTTATGGACAAAATTCCGTCCCACGCCGCCGTGAGCGAGGGGGTGGCCCTCTGCAAAAAGACCGGTTTTGCCCGCGCCGCTGGCCTTGCAAACGCGGTTTTGCGCAAGATTGCCGAAAACCGTGAAAAGCTGCCGGAGATACCGAAAACGGACGAATGTTCTTATCTTTCGACGAAATACAGTATGCCGAAGCCGCTCACAGCACTTTTTCTCGGCGCGTTCGGCACGGAGACGGAGTCGTTTTTGGCGGAGACAAACACGCCCGCGCCGTCTGTCATCCAGACGAACACCTTGAAAACAACGCCGGAGGCGCTTTTCGCGGCGCTGATGGAGCACGGCCTTGACCCAAAGCCGCACCGCATCGTCCCCGGCTGCTTTGAAATCGAGAGCGCGGGGGATTTGACGAAGCTGCCGGAGTACCGGGACGGACTTTTTTATGTGCAGGACGCCGCTGCGCGTCTCGCCGTTCTGGCGGCAACCATCGAGCCGGGGAATACGGTTCTGGATGCCTGCGCCGCCCCCGGCGGCAAGAGCTTCGCCGCGGCGCTCGCAATGGGGGACAGGGGAACGATTTTTTCCCGCGACATCCACGAAAAAAAGCTGCCGCTCATTGAAACCGGCGCGAAGCGGCTCGGCATTTCGAGCATTCAAACCGCCGCGATGGATGCAAAAGCGCCGGATCAAGCGCTTTACGGCGTCTGCGACGTCGTCTTGGCGGACGCGCCCTGCTCGGGTCTCGGCGTCATCCGCAAAAAGCCGGATATTCGTTACAAAGACGTGTCCGCGCTTGACGGACTGCCGGAGGTTCAGCTTTCGATTTTGAACGGTCTGGCCCCCTGCGTAAAGCCGGGCGGGGTACTCCTGTATTCGACCTGTACGGTTTTGAAACGCGAAAACGACGAAGTTGCAAACGCCTTTTTAGCGGCGCATGACGAGTTTTCGCCCGAACCGTTTACCCTGCCAGACCCCGTTGGAGCCGTCGAAAGCGGGCGGCTTACGCTCCTGCCGCAGGTTCATAAAACGGACGGGTTTTACATTTGCAAGCTGAGGAAACGCAATGACGCAAACGGATAAAAAGGACATTAAATCGCTTTTGCCGGAGGAGCTGGAAGCCGAGCTTTTGGCTCTCGGTGAGCCGAAATACCGGGCAAAGCAGGTTTTCACATGGCTTTCGCGCGGCGTGACGGATATTGAAGAAATGTCGGATCTCCCCAAAAAGCTCCGCGCGACGCTGGAAGAAAACTTTTATATCACGGCCCCAAAGGTTCTGCGCCGTCAGGTATCGGCGCTCGACGGCACGATCAAATACCTCTGGGAACTCGGGGACGGAAACGCGGTCGAGACCGTCGTCATGTCCTACCGCCACGGCAATACCGTCTGCATATCGACGCAGGTCGGCTGCCGGCAGGGCTGCGCGTTCTGTGCGTCCACGATTGGCGGACTTGTGCGGAATTTGGAGCCGTCCGAAATGCTGGATGAGGTGCTTTTTTCTCAGCTTGATTCGGGTGAACCGATTTCAAACATTGTTTTGATGGGTATCGGGGAGCCGCTGGACAATTTCGACAATGTTATAAAGTTCCTAAAGCTTGTCAATTCGCCGGACGGTATGAACATCGGTATGCGCCACATCTCGCTTTCGACCTGCGGTCTTGTCGAAAAATTTGACAAGCTGGCCGATTTGGATTTACAATTGACTTTATCAGTTTCTCTCCG
>DEMY01000011.1:314-3970 GCA_002359425.1 Clostridiales bacterium UBA2658 | reverse complement strand
CCGTGCGCACGTGAACCTCATTCCACTCAACCACGTTGAGGAACGTGAATTTGCCCCCTCAACGCCAGCGCATTTAAAGGCCTTCGTCAAAATTTTGGAGGACGCGGGCGTGAACGTCACGATTCGCCGCAAGCTCGGCGGGGACGTGGACGCCTCCTGCGGCCAGCTCCGCAGAAAAGCGGCGCAAAGATCCGAATAATTTATTGTCAGAAATTCTTTTGACAAACTTATATATTTTTTACCGAAGCTGCGCGTTAATATAGTAAGTGCGCGCAAGGGGAGGAAGTATGAAAGGCTACGCCATCACCGATATCGGAAAAGTGCGCTCAGAAAATCAGGACAGGGTGCGATACGCGGAAAACGTCTCGCCCGCCTTTGGCGTTCTCGCCGTGTGCGACGGCATGGGTGGNNGGACACCTTTGTGGACAGCGTCTCTGCGCATTTAGTGAACCGCAAGGATAAGCTGCCGCTGGATGCGGTCATCCTCGAAGGCACCGAGCGCGCCAATGCCGTCGTCTATGAGCGAAGCGTTTCGGATCTCGCCTGCGAGGGTATGGGCACGACGCTCGCCGCCGCGCTTGTCACTGCGAAATCCTGCCGCGTCGTAAACGTCGGGGAGGGCCGCGTCTACCTCATTTCCGGCGGAGCGATCAGTCAGGTCACGCGCGATCACTCCTTTGTGGAGGACCTTGTAGAGCGCGGCATCATCCGCCGCGAGGAGGCCCGGACACACCCGCGCAAAAACATCACTACCCGCGCCGTCGGCGTGGAGCCAACGGTAGAGTGCGATGTTTTTGCCCCCACGCTAAAGAAAAATGACATTTTGCTCCTCTGCTCGGACGGGCTTTCAAACACCGTAACAGACGAGGAGCTGCTGAATACCGTTGTCCAAAACAAGGAGCTGCCAAAGGCCGCACAGGCGCTTTTGGAGCTCGCTTTAGAGCGGGGCGCACCGGACAACGTCACAATTGGCCTGCTCCGCAAATAACTCAAAAATTACCGAAACCTCATTTTGCCGGAGGACAGAGAATGGATAACAGCATGGACAGGTATCTGGGCCAGATGCTGGACAACCGATACGAGATCCTCGAAATCATCGGTTCCGGCGGCATGGCCGTCGTCTACAAGGCGCTGTGCCACAGGCTCAACCGCTATGTAGCCGTCAAGATACTCCGAGACGAATATGCGAACGACCCCGAATTCCGCGAGCACTTCCGCGCGGAGTCGCAGGCCGTCGCCATGCTCTCGCACCCGAACATCGTCGCCGTATACGATTACAGCAAGGACCTCTCCTGTCAGTACATCGTCATGGAGCTCATTGAGGGCATCACGCTCAAGCAGTATATGCAGAAAAAGGGCGCGCTGCGCTGGCGCGAAGCCCTGCATTTTGCGACCCAGATTGCAAAGGCGCTTTCCCACGCGCACAGCAAGGGCATTATCCACCGCGACATCAAGCCCCAGAACATCATGGTCTGCAAGGATGGGAGCATCAAGGTCGCTGATTTCGGTATTGCCGACCTCGAGACCGAAACCGACAGCAATTCGAAGGAGACGATGGGTTCCATCCACTATATCAGCCCCGAACAGGCGCATGGAGAGGCGGCAGACGCGCGGGCGGACATTTACTCGCTCGGCGTCGTCATGTACGAAATGCTCACAGGCCACCTGCCCTACGACGGCGAGACGGTCGAGGCCATTGCCGTCCAACGCATGAGCGGCGCGCTCACCCCGCCGGGGGAGATAAATCCCGACATTCCGCCCCGGCTTGAGGATATCACGCTTAACGCGATGGAGTCCGATCCCAAGCAGCGCTACCAGACGGCGGAGGAGCTTGCGGACGATCTGGAGGCCTTTTGTAAGATCCAGCTCGCCGCGGAGAGCGACGCCGTTGAATCTGTGGATGACGCGGCTTATCTCGCGCAGGCCAAGCGTCTTCAATGTGAGGCGGAGAAAAAGCGCTACAAAAAGGGTAAGGTGCGCTCGCGCAAGGTTTCCACTCTTTCGGGCTTTGCGCTCATCGTTATTTTTATTTTAGCGATTATGGCTTTCCTGTTTCACTTCTGGCTCAAGGATATCTTCACGGAGGGCCAGCGCGTTACCGTTCCCTACTTCATCGGCGAACAGAGCGAGGACGTCATCAACAGCAAGGCCTATTCGGCGACTTTTAGCTTCCATGTCACCATGGCGGTCGATCCGAACACGCCGGAGGGCCAGATTATTGGTCAGAAGCCGGAGGCGAACCGCAGCATCGCTTTGGGCAGCAAACCCATTGATATTGAGCTGACCGTCAGCACTGGCATCGTGAAAACGAAGATGCCAAATATGGTCAACCATGAGGCCCGCGAGGCGGCGGATGCGCTGACAAAGCTCGGTTTCGTTCCAAAAACGAAACTTGTTTCCTCCGACACCATAACGGCGGGCTACGTCGTTTCGACGGACCCTTCCGCTAACGAGGAGGTCGCGACCGGTTCAACGGTCTACCTCTCCGTGAGCGGTGGACCGGAGGTCAAGGAGGTAACGATGCCGAACCTCCTCGGTGAAACAAAGGATGCGGCCATTCAAAAGCTGGCGGCTCTGAAACTTCAGGTTGGCAGTGTCAGCGAGGTCGAAAGCGACTATGACGCCGGCACCGTCGTGTGGCAGAATGTCGCCGCCGGCGAAAAGCTGGCGGAAAACACGGTCGTGTACCTCAAGATTTCCTCTGGCCCAAAAGGCTCAACCGCCATGGAAAGCGGCGGATGATGGGGACAGGAAGGATCGTCAAGGCCCTAAGCGGCTTCTATTACGTCGCGGACGGGGATGCCATCTATGAGTGCCGCGCGCGCGGCAAATTCCGGCTGGAGGGCGTGAGTCCCCTTGTGGGCGATATCGTCGAGTATGCGCCGGAGTCGAACAACAAAGGCACTGTGACGGAGATTCACGAGCGAAAAAACAGCTTTGTGCGCCCCGCCGTCGCGAATATCGACACCATGGTCGTTCTGGCCGCGGCGGTAAACCCCGTAACGGACCCGTTCCTCATCGACCGGGTAACGGCGCTGGCGGAGGATGTCGGCTGCGAGGTTGTCGTCTGCATCAACAAGTGCGATCTCGACCGGGGAGACGCGCTCTGGAAAATATACAAAAAAACTCCATATGCACTCATTCGCACGAGCGCAAAGACCGGCGAGGGCATAGCCGCGCTGCGCGCGGCCATTGCGGGAAAGCTCTGCGCCTTCACAGGAAACTCCGGTGTCGGCAAATCGAGTCTTTTAAACGCGCTCTCGCCCGCGCTTGACATCGCCGTGGGCGATGTGAGCGACAAGCTCGGCAGGGGCCGGCATACAACGCGGCACGTCGAAATTTACAGTCTTGGAAACGGGGCTTATATCGCTGACACGCCGGGCTTTGCCTCCTTCGACATGGAGCGTACGGAGCATATCCCAAAGGAAAACCTGCAATACGATTTTTCGGAGTTTTCTCCGTTTCTGAGAAGCTGCCGTTTCGACNNCAGTTCTTGCGGCGCTGGAGACCGGGAAGCTCAGCCCCTCCCGCCACGCGAGCTATGTTCGATTGTATGAAGTAGCCGCGCAGTATAAGGAATGGGAAAACAAATAGAAGCTTTTGAAAGTTTCCCTGCAAAGGTTTCGCTTTGCGGAAAAAGGCGAAACGGGCCACAA
>DEMY01000011.1:0-208 GCA_002359425.1 Clostridiales bacterium UBA2658 | reverse complement strand
AAAGGGGGGATCGCCGTGCGAAACCGGATGACCCGCTGGAGCTTCGGAAAGCTCATTACATGGCTCGGCGTTTTCGTACTGCTCGCGCTGATACTGCCCCCGTCCTTCTGGTGGTTCGTTCTCGGTGCCGTCATGATCTACGTCGGCGCCTGCGTCATTCGCTGAAAGGAGGGCATGGTATGAAAATCACCGTCATAAAGCCGCCGAG
>DEMY01000027.1 GCA_002359425.1 Clostridiales bacterium UBA2658 | reverse complement strand
ACGAACGCAGCGGAGGCTTTTTCCTCGCAGAAAATGACGCGCGAAAGCCTGCGCGGCTTTGAAAGTCTCGCCAATCTCCCCGTACCAAAGCCGGATCAGGAGGCCGCGGTGGCCTCTCCATCCCCCACCCCAACCCCGACCCCGACGCCTACGCCTGCCCCAACGCCCGAGCCAAGCTCCACGCCCGTTCCCGAGCGCGATGCAAAGCTCGCCTCCTTTTTGGAGGAACAGGCCGCGTTTTCGGACTACAGTGTGCCGGCGAACGTGAGCTACAAGGCCCCCGAGCTACCATTCAAGTACGCATCTCCTGTGACCGGTGTCGTTTCCTCTGGTTTTGGCTACCGCGTGCATCCGATCGAGGGCGACGTTTTATTTCATTACGGAACGGATTTTGCCGTCGTTGACGGCACCTCGGTTCTCGCGTTTGCCGACGGTACCGTTTTGACGGCGGGCGAAANNTCTCGTAAAAGCGGGCGATACAGTAAAGCAAGGCAATAAAATCGCGCTTTCGGGCCACACGGGAAATGTCACAGGTCCACATCTGCATTTTGAACTCCAGCACAACGGCTTCTATGTGAACCCGGAATTTTACTGCTGATGGCGGTCCGTACACGCGTTTCCGAGCGTCAAGCTAGCGGGGCGGCAAGGACACCGTCCCCTGCAAAAGCAGTGGACGGCAGCAAGCTGCGCCCCCGTAGGGACCGGCCTCTGGCTGGTCCGCGCTTCCGGCTCGACATATCTCCCGGCTTTCTGCTGCTTTTGGCCCTCGTCTGGTTTTTTGACGACGGGGGCCTTCTGCCGCCGCTCGCCGCCGCTGTCGCCGTGCACGAAGCGGGACATATAGCGGCGCTGTATGCCTTCGGCGCGCGCCCTGTGCGGCTGAGGGCCTCGCTTTCCGGCTTTGCGCTTGACTACGCTGGGGCGCTTTCGGATGCGCAAACGGCGCTCACGGCGCTCGCTGGACCCGCTTTCGGCGCAGCCTTTGCCGGGGTCTGCACGCTCGTTGATACACACTGCGAAAGCAGCTTCTGGCCCACCTGCGCCGGAATCGGCGTCGTTTTGACCGTCTTCAATCTTCTTCCAGCCACCCCGCTCGACGGCGGCACTGTTGCGGATTTTGCACTGACGCATTTGTTTGGTGCAAAATACGCGCCGTTGCTGTCGAAAGCGTCTGCTATTTGCGTTGTTGCGCTTCTTTTCGCCGCCGGGCTTTGGTGTCTGCAAAGCGGCGACGGACCGGCACTTTTTCTCTCCGGCGTGTGGCTTTTGGCGCTGCGGCGCGGCAGGGCTTGTAATCGGGCGTAAAACGGTATAAAATGTTCCCATTCAAATTAACGAAAACGGATGGGATCTATGGATAAAAGACTTGAACGCATTCTGCCCCGCGTCCAAAAGCCGGCGCGCTACACCGGCGGAGAATATGGGCAGATCCTAAAGGACAAGAAGGATATTGAACTGCGCTTTGCCCTCTGCTTTCCAGACACCTACGAGATCGGCATGTCGAACCTCGGCCTGCGCATTCTCTATGGGACGGCGAACAAGCTTCCTTATGTCTGGTGCGAACGCTGCTACGCCCCGTGGGGTGACATGGAGGCGGAAATGCGCGCGGAAGGGCTGCCCCTCTGGGCGCTTGAGAGCGGCGACCCTCTGGCAGACTTCGACGCAATCGGCTTTTCGCTGGGTTACGAGATGGCCTTTACAAACGTTCTCAACATGCTGGACCTTGCGGGCATCCCCGTGCGCGCAGCAGAGCGGACAAGCCTCACGCCCCTCGTTTTTGCCGGCGGTGCCTGCTGCACAAACCCGGAGCCGATGGCCGATTTTCTTGATCTGTGCGTCATCGGCGAGGGTGAGGAGACGAATACGGAGCTTTTGGAGCTGCTGCGGCTTGCCAAACGCGAGGGCTGGGGAAAAGCGCAGTTCCTATCCGAAGTGGCAAGAATCGACGGGATTTATGTCCCATCTCTCTACTCCCCCGTCTACAATGAAGATGGCACGCTTGCGGACGTGCGCGCGCTTCCCGGCGCGCCGGAGCAAGTCACGCGCCGCATCGTCACACATTTTGACGGCAACTATTTCCCTACTGACCCCGTCGTTCCAACAACGGAGATCGTCCACGATCGCGTAACGCTCGAGCTTTTCCGCGGCTGCATTCGCGGCTGTCGCTTTTGTCAGGCAGGCTTCGTCTATCGCCCAGTGCGTGCGAAAAAGTCGGAAACCCTCGTTGCGCAGGGCATCGACTCCCTGAAAAACACCGGCTATCAGGAGATCACGCTTTCGTCCCTCAGCACCAGCGATTACCCCTCCCTCAACGGCCTTTGCGACGGACTTTTGGACTACTGCGTGCCCCGGAGCGTCGGCCTTTCGCTGCCTTCCCTACGCGCGGACAACTTTTCGTTGGATATTATGTCCCGCGTGCAGCAGGTAAGGAAAAGCGGCCTTACCTTTGCGCCCGAAGCCGGAACCCAGCGGCTGCGCAATGTCATCAACAAAAATGTGACTGAGGAGGAGCTTTTAAACACCTGCGCCATCGCTTTCGAGGGCGGCTGGAACAATGTCAAGCTCTATTTCATGCTCGGCCTTCCGACCGAGACGGACGAGGACGTTTTAGGCATCGCGGACCTTGCCTATAAGGTCCACAATGTCTGGCGCGANNCTACATCACGGTCTCGACCTCCTGCTTCGTCCCGAAGCCGCACACGCCGTTTCAGTGGGAACCACAGGTGGAAATGGGCGAATATATGCGCCGTGTAACGCTTTTGCGCGAGCACATGCGCGCAAAATTCATCTCCTACAACTGGCACGACCCGGACACGAGTCTCATTGAAGCCGTTCTCGCGCGGGGCGACCGCCGCGTTGGCGCGCCAATCGAGACGGTCTGGAAAAACGGCGGCAGGCTGGAAGCCTGGAATGAATATTTTTCCTTTGACCGCTGGATGGAAACCTTTACGTCCTGTGGCATTGACCCGCACTTTTACGCAAACCGCGACCGCGCAACCGACGAATGTCTGCCATGGAGCCGTGTCGATGTCGGTGTTACGCCGGCATTTTTCAAACGTGAGCGCGAAGCTTCCCGGCGCGGCGAGCTTTCACCGGACTGTCGCGAAAAATGTCTTGGCTGCGGGGCCGTTAAGCTTATGAAGGGAGGCCGCTGCGATGAATGAAGCCAGCATGACCGATACCCTGCGCCTGCGTTTTACAAAAACGGGCCGCGCGGTCTACATATCTCATCTCGACCTCATGCGTACAATGCAGCGCTCATTTTTACGCGCGGGCTTCCGCCTCAAATACAGCGAGGGCTTCAACCCTCACCCGCAACTTGTTTTTGCGCTGCCCCTCTCGGTCGGCATGGGAAGCGAGTGCGAGCTTTTGGATTTCAAGCTCGCGGAAACTGTCTGCATTTCGGAAATTCCCTATCTGCTCAATAAGGCTCTGCCGGAGGGCATCCGCGCCGTCGAGACCTACCGCCCGGAGCGCAAATTCAAGCTTATCAAATGGCTCGATGTAGACGGTGTGTTTTTCTACGACGGACAAAATGCAGTCGAAAAGCTGCCCGCGCTCATGGACTTTTTTGACCGGGATAGTCTCGTCATTCAGAAGAAAGGCAAGAGCGGTATCTCCAATTTCGACATTTCTCCCGCCGTTCGCAGCCTCACATTCGACTCTGTGGACGACCGGGTCCTTTTAAAAGCCCTTGTCTCCGCACAGGAACCGACCATGAACCCTGAGCTTTTGTCCACCGCGCTCGAACAGCTCTGCCCCGCATTGAGGCCGGACTTTGTCAGCTTCACCCGCCGCCAAATATACGACGCGGATATGGCTGTTTTCCGCTGAGCGCCAAAAAAGTTTCCTTTCCGGCATTTTTACTCTTGACATTTCAGACTTTATTCTCTATAATCTGAATGCTTGCGGTTCTTCTTTCGGAGTTCCGCGAGCATCCTTTCGGGGCGTGGCGAAGCTTGGTATCGCGCTTGGTTCGGGACCAAGAGGCCCCGGGTTCGAATCCCGGCGCTCCGACCATTTAAAAGCCGAATATATCGGCACAGAAAAGCCGCAAATCATTGATAATTCAGTGGTTTGCGGCTCTTTTTATGATTTTGTCCGTACATCGTCAAAGCAAAATTGTGTATCATATTGCATCTTATTTTACTATTTTGATTGCAAATCTGATTGCAAAAATCAGCGCTGAAATGCTAATGTGCTAACAAAATCGCTAACAAAAAACGGCCCGCCTCCACCATCGGAGACGGGCCATTTGCTAAATTGACGCAATCTCCCGGAGCGAATTCAGCGTCTTCTCCGTATCCTCTGTAACGGTCGGCGCATCCCATTCCAAATCCACAATCCCATATAGTACAAAAGCGTCGTACAGCTCCGGGTGAGTCTGAACGTCCAGAAACAGCGCGGCGCGGTTTACGGCTATCCGGCACATTTCCTCCATGTCGTCCTGCGAGATATTATATTTTGCGTGCGCATCCTCGATGATCTCACGGAAAAGGTAGTTAACCAACGCTTTCGCATAAGCCCCATCTTGTGCTTTAGCCGCTGCCAGAAACGCTTTTTCAAAGTCAGCCTAAAGTCCCCCTTCCGCCATTGCCCCCGGCACCCTATTGGCATACCGACTAAAACGAAAAGCCCCTTAGCCATTGAGACTACGGGGTTTTTCTTATATTATCATAGGAAGCGATATTCTTCTGTTTCAAATTTGATATTTTAAAAAGCAGATTTTGTACTCCAAAAATCGGCTTTGAAATGTTAAAATGCTAACAGGATCGCTAAAGTGAATCTCGGAGACGCTTTCATTCAATTATACAGCTTTGAGCTTACCGCTATTGCAGGTTTTTTGTTACATACTCCGCAAAACTTGGCCAACTAATTCCATTAATAAACACCGTTGGATCTGTTATTGGACCTTTGGACGGCTTTATTATTCTCCGGACCGGAAGCCTCAAAACCTTATCATCTTCGGAACAGTCTATTGTGATATACACATTGTTGCCGTCTACTTTATCAACCTTAACATTATTAACCATATTAAAATAACCCTTTCGAATTATTTCTCATTATAGCAAGGTCTTTTCTCTTCTTTGCCGCAATTAACTGTTATATAAACATTGCATTCCTTGCATTCTTTTTCTCTATCATAACAGGGCTTTTTTTCATCTTTGCAGCAATTAACTGTTATATAAACATTGCAATTGCATTCGCCATGTTCTGGTTTATACATTTCTTCCAAAAAACAAACCTCCTTTGTATTTTTTAAAGGTATCAACCGGCTCAGCTACCGGTCAACACATAATATGCCTAGATATAACTCCGTGTGAAGAGGTCGGCCGGAAAGAAAGCGCGTATATTCGGGGCAACGGTTGCAATGCCGCCCATCTCAAGGCAGTTTGAATTTTCAGATGGGTAAATAAGGTGTTCTTAAGTTATTATACGGCTCAGCTTTAGAATTTTCAGAATTATATTTCGTTTTTCACTATTTACAATAGCTTTAAACGAGTTTTTAATTTACTCTGTGCCCCAGTACTTCAAATACCTACAAAAATCTCCCCCACGGCCTAAACCGCGGGGGAGATTACTTCGCTTGCGAATCAATTATTTTGTGCTGTTGTCGCTCGCGCTGAACTGCTTGCCAATCTGATTAATGCCGGAAGCGACCAAGCCACAAAGGGCCTTTGAGAGCTATTTAAGACAAGCCATGCAGGATAAGTTGCCTGATTTCTTCTTCTGTCTGTGGTTTATCATAGTCTCCAACAAGCTCACCTTCGTAATGGTATTTGACTCCGGCTGCCTCATTTCTCCCCAGAGCGTCCATTAGTTTATCTTCTCCGTACTCCGTGATAAACTTAGCGAATGCACGCACGCGCGGCTTATCCAGCATCTCATTTCCGCAGGGAAAGTCGGGGCACTCCCAGCACCCATTTAAGCCCTTATCTTTGCAGCAATTGAAAGACTTACACCACTCTGTACCCTTACAGCCCCTGCTCCTGCATCCATTGCAGGAGGCATTTTCACTGCATACACAACAGGCCAACCCACAATAGGCAATTCCTTTTGTTCTATCCATACTGTACCTCTCGATTTCTTTTTGATTAACGTAGCACAAACCGTGGTTTTTCATTAGCAATAAAAAAATGGCCCGCCCTGCACATTCCGCAGGACGGGCCATAAAAGTAATTACTTTTCGCTTATGTCGGAGCTGCCAAGCTGCTTGCCGATCTGATTAACGCCAGTAGCGGCCAGTCCAGATACAATGCCGATTGCGGCAGTGCCACGCGGCGTCCTTGTCCTCGACACACTGCCAGATACCGTTGCTGTCAACAAAATAGTGCGCCGACGCCGAGCGGTTAACTGACTTGAAATAGGCGCAAGTCGATGCCGCCGAGCCCAGCGCGCCGAAATAGTGGATTTGCTTTGCATCTCCGCCCAGTGCCTCGCACCAAACTTCCAGCGCGCAGACCCTGTCGCGCGGCACAAGCTCCGGCAGCTCTCCGACGACACTGCCGCTCCAGTACAGCCGCCGGCGGTCAATGGGCCACTTGCCCCAGTCTGCCGGCACCTGCTTATTTACAAAGTCCTCTATGATACCTTCCCGCGGCGAAGTCTCCCGGTGCTCCTCTTGCTCCGCCTCGGCCGCCGCCTGCAGCTCCTTCGGCAGATACAGCGTCTCCCCGAGCCGCCAGCGCGCTACAGCCTCGGCCCAAAGCTGATCGACTTCTCCATCGAGGCCGTTGAACACGCTCTTTGAAACTGCCCGCACGCCGACGTCAACCGGCCAGAAGCGGCGG
>DEMY01000028.1 GCA_002359425.1 Clostridiales bacterium UBA2658 | reverse complement strand
TTTATACGCCTGCTCGACGGCGGCCTGTAAAAGCTGGGATTTGATACTTCTGCCGTTGCAGAAGAAAAACTGCTTTGCCCGGTTCCCATGTGCCGCGCGGGGGGAGCTTACGAAGCCGGAAACGGAAATGCCCTCGTTTTCGCCCGAAATATCAAGAAAGTCGAGCGCCGTTTCGCGGCCAAGGAGACTGTAAACGCAGGAGACGAGCTTGCCGTCGCCCGGTGTGAAGAAGCCCTCCTCGCCGTCCTTTATGAAGCGGACCGAGACGTCGGGTCTGCCGAGCGCACAGCGCAGCGCCATTGCCTGACAGGCCGAACCTTCGGTGCGGTCGGATTTCATGAACTTGAGCCGGGCGGGGGTGTTGAAAAAGAGGTCTCGCACGGTCATCGTTGTTCCCTCCGGGCAGCCGAAGGGAACCATCGTTTCGATGTCTCCGGCCTCCACGATCATGCGAACGCCCTCGTCTGCGCCGCGCCGCCGGGTCGAAAGCTCGATGCGCGAAACGGCGGCGATGGCCGCGAGCGCCTCGCCGCGAAAACCGAAGGTGCCGATGGACTCAAGCCCGCGTTCGTTTTGGAGCTTGCTCGTTGCGTGGCGCAAAAAGCACACACCCGCGTCCTCGGGGAGCATGCCGGAGCCGTCGTCCGTCACGCGGATGAGCGCGGTGCCGCCGCCGCGGATTTCGACCGTTATGTTTTTTGCGCCCGCATCAAAGGCGTTNNGACGGAGGCGGGCCGCTCGACGACCTCACCCGCTGCAATCATGTCCGCGACGTGGGAGGAGAGTATGTTGATTTCGGGCATTTTTGATTGTCCTTTCATAAGGGTTTCCGTGAAAATCATTATATCTTAAAATTGTTGAAAAAGAAACAGCTAAATGATATTATATGTCCATTGCGAAAAAGCCCCTAAAAAGGATGTTACAACATGAGAACAGAGATTCCCCATTCCGAAATTGAAAAACAATTGGCCCTGTGCGCCGAAATGAAGGCGGCGGCAAGCGCTCCGCGTTACGCGTTGGTGGACACCTACGGCTGCCAGCAGAACGAGGAGGACAGCGAAAAGCTGCGCGGCTACCTCGCGGCGGCGGGCTATGAGATGACGGACGACGAATTTAAGGCGGACGTCATCATTATGAACACCTGTGCCATCCGCGAGCACGCGGAGATGCGCGTGTTCGGAAACCTCGGCGCTCTGACGCATACGAAAAAGGAAAAGCCCGGACAGCTCATCGCCGTTTGCGGCTGTATGGCAAAGCAGCCGGAAGTCTTCGAGAAAATAAAACGCTCCTTCCCGCAGGTGAGCCTTGTTTTCGGGCCGGACGAGCTATGGCGCTTTCCCGAGCTTTTGCACACTGCGCTTTCGCGCAAAAAGCGTGTTTTTGAACCCGGCAGCGGGGATGGCTGTGTGGCCGAGGGCGTTCCCCATCTGCGCGCGGACAAGGTCAAAGCCTGGCTCACAGTCATGAACGGCTGCAACAATTTTTGCACCTACTGCATCGTCCCCTACACCCGCGACCGCGAGCGCTCCAGACGGCCGGAGGAAATTCTGGCCGAGGCAAAGGCGCTTGTCGCGGCGGGCTATAAGGATATTACACTTTTGGGCCAGAACGTTAATTCCTACGGCAAGGACCTCGGCGGCGGCTACGATTTTGCGCGGCTTATCCGGGACGTAAACGCCATCGACGGCGACTTTGTCATCCGCTTTATGACGAGCCATCCGCGCGACGCGACAAACGAGCTGTTCGACGCGATGCGGGACTGCGAAAAATGCGAAAAGCACCTACACCTGCCGCTCCAGTCCGGCAGCGACCGCATATTAAAGGCCATGAACCGCCACTACGACGCCGCGCGCTACCGCGATTTGATTGCGCGTGTGCGAGAAAAGGAGCCGGACGTGGTGCTCACAACGGACGTCATCGTCGGCTTTCCGGGCGAGACGGACGAGGACTTTGCCGAGACGCTCAAAATAGTTGAGGATGTGCGCTACGACGCGATGTTCACCTTTCTCTATTCTCCCCGCCCCGGCACAAAAGCCGCGGAAATGGCCGACCCCTTCACGCGGGAGCAGAAGCAGAACCGTTTTGACCGCCTCGTCGAGACGCAAAACCGCATCTCCGAGGAAAAGCATCGCGCCTACGTCGGTAAAACCGAGCGGGTTTTGTTTGACGGAAAGGACAAAGAGGAAGGTATTTTAACGTCCCGCACCCTCGGCGGCAGACTCGTGCGCGTCCCGGCGGACGATACGCGCATCGGCACGTTTGCGAACGTGAAGATCGTGGGCTGCAACACTTGGGCGCTGCGCGGAGAGATTACAGAAAACTGACGGCGGGAGCGGCACTTCGCGCCCGCCGGGCGCAAAAAATGGAGGCAGAAACCATGGCGGAGCTTACTCCCATGAAAAAGCAATATAAACAGATCAAGGCGCAGTACGGGGACTGCCTTCTCTTCTTCCGGCTCGGCGACTTTTACGAGATGTTCGACGAGGATGCGGTCACGGCTTCGCGCGAACTGGAGCTGGCTTTAACGACGCGCGACCGCACAGTCGAAAATCCCGAGGAGCGCACGCCGATGTGCGGCATCCCGTACCATTCCTGCGAGGCGTATATCGCCCGGCTTATTCAAAAGGGCTACAAGGTCGCGATCTGCGAGCAGCTTGAGGACCCGGCGCTTGCAAAGGGCTTGGTTGACCGCGACGTCATCCGCATCATCACGCCCGGAACGGTCACGGAAAGCTCCATGCTCGAAGAGGGCCGCTCGAACTATGTCTGCGCCGTCTACCTCGACGAGACCGCCGGAGCGGCGTCCTTCTGCGACGTGTCCACCGGCGAATTTTGCGTTTCGGCCTTTGCGGAGGACCCTGTGACGCACCTTATGAACGAGCTTTCGCGCTTTCTGCCCAGAGAGGCTGTTTTGAGCGCGGGCGCTTTGAAAAACGAAACGCTTTTGGAATTTCTCTCGAAAAAGCTTTCGTGTATGCTTGAGGACGGAGACTCCCGCTTTGACTACATGGCGGGCGCGGCGATGGCCTGCGAGCACATTAACGCCCCGGACGTGGACACGCTCGGCTTAGGCGGGGAGCCGGCCGCTGTGCGCGCGGTCGGCGGGCTTTTGAGCTACATTATCGAGACGCAGAAGTTTGATATTTCGCATATCAACACGCTGGACGTCTTTTCGGCGGGCCGCTATATGGAGCTTGACTACACGACGCGCCGCAATTTGGAGCTGACCGAAAACCTCCGCACGGGCGAGAAAAAGGGCAGTCTTCTCTGGGTGCTCGACAAGACGAAAACGCCGATGGGCGGGCGCCTTCTGCGCGCGTGGGTGGAGCGACCGCTTCTGTCTCCAACGACCATCCGCCGCCGCCAGTCGGCGGTACGGGAGCTTTACGACGACAATGTGGCGCGGGGCGAAATCATCGAAACGCTGCGTGACGTCGGCGACATCCAGCGTCTCGTGGGCCGCGCGGTCTACGGGACGGCGAATGGGCGCGACCTACAGGCGCTTGGCCGCTACTGCGCCGCGCTGCCGGCGCTTTCAAAGCTTCTGGACGGCAAAAAAAGCCACATGCTCAAGGAGCTTGCGGCGACCGACCCCGTCTCCGAAATTCCGGCACTCATCGCGCGGGCTGTCTGCGACGAGCCGCCGTTTTCTGTGCGCGAGGGCGGCATTCTGCGCGAGGGTTACTGTGAGGAAGTTGACCGGCTTCGGAATGTCCGGGACAACGGCGCGCAGATGATCGCAGAGCTTGAGCAGCGCGAGCGGGAGCGCACCGGCGTTAAAAAATTAAAGGTCGGCTACAACCGCGTTTTCGGCTACTACATAGACATTCCCCGCGCGTTTTCGGAAAACGTGCCGGAGGACTACATCCGCCGCCAGACCCTCTCGACAAGCGAGCGTTTCTACACAGAAGAACTGAAAAACCTTGAAAACACGCTCATTACGGCGCGCGACAGCATCGCCGATCTGGAGTACAAATACTTTGACGAAATTCGCCGGAGGGTTGCCGCCGAGGTCACGCGCATTCAGGCGCTGGCCGACGCGGTGGCCCAGATCGACGCTGTGTGCTCGCTCGCAGAGGTCGCCCTCAAAAACGGGTACAGCGCCCCGGAGATCGACCTTTCGGGTGCGCTCGACCTCAAAGCGGGCCGTCACCCGGTTGTCGAGGTCGCGCAGACGGACTCGCTCTTTGTCCCGAACGACGTGTTCCTCAACACCGCCGACGACCGCGTCGCCATCATAACCGGCCCCAATATGGCGGGCAAATCGACCTATATGCGCCAGACGGCCTTGATCGTCCTCATGGCGCAGATGGGTGGCTTTGTCCCGGCCAAAAGTGCCGTTATCGGCGTTGTGGACCGCGTTTTCACGCGCATCGGCGCATCCGATGACCTCGCCGGGGGACGCAGCACCTTCATGGTCGAAATGACCGAGGTCGCGGACATTTTGAAGGCTGCGACATCCCGGAGCCTGATTATTCTCGACGATTTCGGTCGCGGCACTTCGACCTACGACGGCATGGCCATGGCCCGCGCGGTGCTCGAATACTGCGCCGACCGCAAAAAACTTGGTGCAAAGACCATGTTCGCAACACACTACCACGAGTTGTCCGAGCTGGAAGGTCAGCTTGCTGGCGTCAAAAATTACAGCATCACAGCGAAAAAGCGCGGTGGCGACCTCATTTTTTTGAGAAAGATCGTCCCGGGCGCCGCCGACGACAGCTACGGCATTGAGGTTGCAAAGCTCGCGGGTGTGCCGGACGCAGTCATTTCCCGCGCGAAGGTCTGTTTAAAGGAATTGGAGGAAAAGCTGCCCGTCGCGGCGCCGGCGAAAAAGCAGGCAGACGGCGAGGGCCAGCTTTCGTTCACGGACGTCGGGTCGGATGAAATCAAGACCCGTCTGCGCGAGGCGAGCCTGGACACCATGACGCCAATTGAAGCTATGAACCTTTTATACGAGTTAAAAAAGAAGGTGGACGTTTGAAGATCGTGATCACTGGCTTTCTCGACACGACCACGAAGGGACAGCGCATTGCGGGGTACATCTACCTGCCCTTGCACGTTTTCGTCATCCCGCTTTTCGCCGCCATGTACCTGCAATATGCGCCGAACGGCGGAAACGAGCTTTATGCGACTATCGGCTATTACAGCGCGGGCGTTGCTTTCTGTCTGATCGCTTTTTGGAGCTATCTGCGCGCGGGCTACGACATTTTGTGCGACAACTGGGCGAAAAACGCGTTGGGTTTTTTCCTTGCATACGTCATGTGTTTGCTCCTGACCTACCTCGCGGCAGCGGTCATTTTCCTCGTTTTGGGCGACAAGGCGTCGAACCCGAATAACGACGCGGTCAACTCGCTCGTGAAGCAATATCCGCAGGTGATGCTGGGCATTACGGTCTTTCTCGCGCCGTTAGTGGAGGAAGTGTTATTTCGCGGCGTGCTGTTTGGCTCCCTGCGTGCGAAGCACCGGACGCTCGCGTTTGTCCTCTCCATGGGCCTTTTCGCGTTTTACCATGTCTGGGAATACGCGCTCGGGCAGCAGGACTGGATGGCGCTCATTTATATGCTCGAATATCTCCCGGCGGGCTACGCGCTCGCATGGCTGTATGAAAAGACTAACTGCATCTGGATGCCGGTGTTTTTGCACATGCTCATAAACGCGCTGGCGACTGCCGCATCCACAATGTAAACTCTTGAAATTTAAAGAAAAGCTGGTATACTCATACTTGTGCGATATGCGCGCAGGGGAGGATACGGCTATAAGAAAAAATCGGTTTCAAAAAGCGCTCGCGCTCATTTTGGCGCTAGTGCTTTTTTCGCCTCTTGCGGGCTGCGGGGAGCGGATGCCGGAGGTGAAGCATAACGACGACCCGCTATGGAGCGTAAAGCTCGACGGGGCGAACCCGGAATATGTAGAGGACTACAAATCCCTCTGGGACCTGCTCGAAAACGAGTACCCGATGCTGAACGCTGCCCAGCGAATCACGGGGAAAAACGCGGAGAATGAAAAAAGGCGGTATTATTACAATATCCCTTACGCGAAAACGCCGCAGGATTTCAATAATTATGTTGTCGGCCCCTGCATTTCAGCGTTTGGGGGAACGGGGCATCTCAGTGTATTGAATGATGATCTTTACAAATTGTACTATTCGGTTTCTAAACCGGCGTTAAAACAGTGGGACAATTTAATGGCAGCTTATAATTACAGCCAGCTCACGATGCCCGCCGCTACAAGGTTCTATGATGACGGTATAAGGGACAGTGTTTTTCAGAGTAGAGTGAAAGATTCTCCAGCGGTTTACGGCAATCGTGAAGACAATCTGACTTTTCGCGATTATCCTGAGGATTCTGCCGCTTATGTAAAGATCGGATATATGAATACTTATTTCGATTTCGAAAACGACGAATATAACGCACTGTCAGAATTCTTTGCAAGACTTGAAACGGAACATATAAAAAACTGCATTATCGACATCCGTGGAAATCCCGGCGGAAGTGACGGCTATTGGTCGAATGCGATCGTCTGCCCCAATCTCCGCGAGTCTGTGACGATGGAAAACTATGAGCTGATTAACGGTGACATTTGCAAAACCTACATTACGAATTGTTACCAAGAAGATGTGGCGCCGATCTCGTTGCTACCGAAAAAGACGCTCCCGGGTCTTCGCGCCGATGATATTGAAAACGCCCGGTATTTTATAGATCGCAGCTGGACTTTTTACCCATCAAATGCGCAGCCGCTCTATTCGGGCCGCTTTTGGTTGCTTGTGGACAAAGAGAACTACTCGGCCTCGGAAGCTTTCGTCGCGTTTTGCAAGGCGACTGGTTTTGCAACGCTGGTGGGAGAGACAACGGGCGGAGACGGCATCGGTCAGAATCCAATTGTTTTCTGCCTGTTGCACAGCGGCATCTGCATCCGCTTCAGCGCGTCAAACGGCCTGAACCCCGACGGGAGCTGCAACGAGGAGACCGGCACCGTGCCGGACTATCCCATCAAGGCAAACGAGGACGCGCTTGTAAAGTGCCTTTCGCTGGTTGGCAGCACATCATAAAAGGAACGGGGCCGAAAGGCCCCGCTTAAACGCTGATCTCGAGTTCTCTTAGCTTGACGCCGTCCTTATACACCTTGACGAGATAGAGCTTGCTCTCCGCAAGCGGGCCGAAGGCGAAGGAGCCGTCCTCGTCAGTGGTGACGGAGGAAACGAGCGGCCCGGCCTGCGTCCCTTCGGTTTCAAAAAGCAGCACGAAGGCCCCGGAAACGGGAGCCTCTCCGTCCGTGACCCTGCCGAAAATGCCGCAGCTCTCGTCTTCGCGCGGCACGACCACCGTGTGTATCTTTTCGCCCTTCGATGGGCGGAAATAAAATTTTGCAAATGCGCTCACGGGCTTTGCCTCCCATTGATTTTTCATTACGTCCCATCATACGGCGGCGCGGAACCGTTTGTTCTTGACAAGCCCGTCTCGAATAGATAAAATATATAAATCGTATCAAATGAATAACGACAGAAGGCCCGGAATATTTGCCGGGCATACGGCGTGTCGGATCCTTGTCAAAATGTAAATGGCGGGTCATTTCCGTCCGGCGCTTTTCGTTTTTGCCCGAATCCGTCAGGATGCTGGCGTAAAACCGGTTGCCAGACAAAAAGATCTCTCGCCATTGGTCATTCAGACGATTATTAGATACACTGTAGCGCCGATCGAAAGGAACGAAACTTTACTATGGCTGCTGATAAAAAGGTCGAACAGATCACCGATATGGAGGTCGATTTTGCCCAGTGGTTCACCGACGTGTGCACCAAGGCGGAGCTTGTTGACTACTCCGGCGTCAAGGGACTCTACATTCTCCGTCCCTACGGCTACGCGATCTGGGAAAACATCATGGGGATTCTGGACGGGAAATTTAAAGCCACCGGCCACGAAAACGTCTCCATGCCGCTTCTCATCCCGGAAAGCCTGCTGCAAAAGGAAAAGGACCACGTCGAGGGCTTCGCGCCGGAGTGCGCGTGGGTAACGCTTGGCGGCAGCGAGGAGCTGCCTGAGAAGCTCTGCATCCGGCCGACATCCGAAACGCTTTTCTGCGAGCACTGGAGCCATATCGTCCATTCGTGGCGCGATCTGCCCTGCCTTTATAACCAGTGGTGCAGCGTCCTGCGCTGGGAAAAGACCACCCGCCCGTTTCTGCGTGGCCGCGAATTTCTCTGGCAGGAGGGCCACACACTCCATGCCACCGCCGAGGAGGCCATCAAGGAAACCGAGCAGCAGCTCGAAACCTACGCGGACCTGTGCGAGCACTATCTCGCCATGCCCGTTGTGCGCGGCTGTAAGACCGACAAGGAAAAGTTTGCCGGCGCCGAGCGAACCTATACCATCGAGTGCATGATGCACGACCGCAAGGCGCTGCAATCCGGTCCCAGCCACTATTTTGGGGACGGCTTCGCCAGGGCTTTCGGCATCACCTTCTCGGACAAGGAAAACAAGACCGCGCTCCCGCACCAGACCTCGTGGGGCCTTTCGACCCGCATCATCGGCGGAATCATCATGACNNGCCACAAGCCCGGCGTTGTCGAAAAGGCGGACGAGCTGATCGCGCGACTCAAGGCTGCCGGCCTGCGCGTCAAGGGCGATTTTTCGGACAACAGCCCCGGCTGGAAGTTCGCGCAATATGAGATGAAGGGTGTTCCGCTCCGTGTCGAGATCGGCCCGAAGGATATCGAGGCCGGTCACTGCGTCTGTGTCCGCCGCGACAACGGCGAAAAGATCACCGTGCCGTTGGAGGAGCTTGAGACCCGTGTGCCCCAGCTTTTGGGCGACGTCCAGAAAGGGATGTACGAAAAGGCGAAGAAGAACCTCGACGACAACACCCACACCGCGACGAGCGTTGACGAGGTCAAGGCCATTGCCGAGGGCAAGGGCGGCTTTGTGAAGACCATGTGGTGCGGCCTCTTGGCGTGCGAGCTTGCGATGAAGGAAAAGGCGGGCGTTTCGAGCCGCTGCATTCCCTTTGAGCAGGATCACATCGGCGACGTTTGCCCCGTCTGCGGCAAGCCCGCAAAGAAAATGGTCGTCTGGGGCGTGGCGTATTAATCAATAACAAGGATAAAAAATCAGGCGCACGGCTGTGCGCCTGATTTTTACTTTTTCCGTAGCTCATTCCGCAGCGCAGTATACTGTTTTTCCAGTGCGGCAAACTCGCTTGCAATCTGACGGTAATCTTCGTAAGCCAGACAAATCATCACCGTGTCGTAGCCAACGCGCTGTTCCACAAGCAGCGCAAGATCGTTCCGTGCCTTGTCAAGTTCGATGCCAAGCTCATAGAGCATCCCCGCATACAGCAATAATGTCTTTTTTTCGGGTGTCATTCTCAGCCCTCCATACGCATAGTTCCCTAATAGCTCCATATTATATCTCTTATAGCTTATTTTCAAGAGCTGAAAGTAACTTTATGCTACTTAAAAAGGAGCTGATAGGGATGATACCGGATTTGAGACCTGGCGTCTTGGGTGGGGCAATCCGCACGGCGCGCATTGAGCGCGGTTTGTCGCAGGAAGAACTGGCGGAGATGGTCGAAATCACGCCGACCCATTTGAAGCACATCGAAAGCGAGCATCGCAAGCCATCGCTTGAGGTTTTATATAAACTTACTGTTGCGCTTCGCCTGTCGCTGGACGATATTTTTTTACCCCGCAACGAGGGTACAGATCAGTACCGCCGCGCCGCCTTTCTGTTGAGCCGTTGCGACGAAAAGCAGCTAAAGATTGTCACTTCCTTAATGGAAATGTTGCTGGACAATGTGTAATGAAAAAACAGAGATGAGTAAATAAACTGATAGAAACGACGAATGATAAAATAGGGGATGGCTCCTGTTAAAAGGAGCCATCCCCAGCCTTATATTGTTGCGCGTTCCGCTGATTTTGGACCCCGCTTAGGGTGCAAAACTTCGCCGTCTTTGTAGCATTTAGTTTCCGTGCTCGATGGAGATATCACTGTCCATTTTGCACTATTTACAGAGTCCGATTTTGACAAACTCGTCATATACCGACTTGGCTAGTTCCCGATTTGAAATGTCATAGCTCAACCGCTTGCATTTGTCCGCCAAAGGCGGCGATATCCGGCCATAAAGCGTGCCTTTTTCACACAGATTGCTCATTGCCAGAACGATGTTATTGAGTTCAGCATCTTCGCTGTAGGAGGTGCTGCTCTGAATCGTCATGCACAAAAAGGCGTACTTCAGGTTTTGCTCGTCGTACGCCTGCCTGCTTTCGGCGTCCTCCGGAAGCACGACGTTTAAATTGTTGCAGAGCTGCGAAAAGCCGCTTTGAAAAATGCAATCAATACGGATTGGGCGACATCTGTTTGAATTTGCTTGCGTACATTAAGCGAGCACTGCCGTCTGCTGGAGAAAATAAGTCCGGACATACGCCGACTGCTTGANNACCTCTATGAAATAGGATTTGTGACTTGCCCGTATATTGCTCTTCGTGCCAAAAAGACAAGCCGTTGTATTAACTTGTGAAAGATCCCTATAGCCCCATTCAACTTTTTTGCGGTTTATTGGTTGCTGTATCAACATACAATTACAACAGCTGCTTTATATTACATATGATTACTTTTGTCAACATGTAATCCTTATTTTAAATAAAAAAATAAATTCTGTATCTTTAGTAAATTTACTAAAGATACAGAATTTATTAATTATATTTACAGTTGTTAGTTTCCGCATTCGATGGAAATTTCATTGAATACTTTCAGCAAATCGTCCACATCGCAGGTTTCCTTTTCTGCCCCGACAACGTCTTTCACGACGCTGCCCTTGTGCATCATGACGAGCCGGTTGCCATAGGCCACGGCGTAGCGAAGATTGTGCGTCACCATGATAGCGGTGAGGTTTTTCTCGCGGACGAATTTTTCTGTGAGCTCCATGACGTTTTCGGAGGATNNCCTGCCGCTGCCCGCCGGAGAGAAGGCCGACCGGCATATCGAGCTTGTCTTCCAGACCGAGATGTAGAAGCGAGAGCTGGTCTTTATAGAATTCCTCGCGCTTTTTGGAGACGCCCGGCGTCAGCCCGTAGGACCGGCCCTTATTGTCGGCAAGCGCCATGTTCTCCAGAATGGTCAGGTTCCCGCAGGCCCCGACGGCTGGGTCCTGAAAGACCCGGCCGATGAAAGCGGCGCGCTTGTGCTCCTTCATCTTTGTAATGTCCCGGCCCGCGACGGAGATGGTGCCGGAGCTGGGGGAGAGACTGCCGCAGATGAGATTTAAAAGCGTCGTCTTGCCGCTGCCGTTCGAGCCGACGATGGCCAGAAACTGCCCGCGCTCGACGGAAAAATTGAAGTCGTCAAAAAGCAGGGACTCGTTTACGGAGCCTTCGTTAAAGATCTTACGGATGTGCCGCAGTTCGACGAAAGACGGTTCAGGCATTTTCAAGACCTCCCTTTTTGCCGATCTTTTGGGAGACAATGGCGAGCGTCAGCAAAATTGCCATGAGAAGCTTCAGGTAACTTGCGGGCAGACCGAGCTGGAGCGCAATTTGCAGGCAGGCTTTGTACAAAATCGCGCCGCAGATGGCCATGGTGGTGGCCTTCATAAAGCGGATCCTGTGGAAAACGCCGGTGCCAATGATGACGGAGGATAGCGCCATGACGACCATTCCCTTGCCAGCATTGATGTCCGCATTTTCGGAAATTTGCGCGAGCACAGAGCCGGACAGCGCTGTGCAGGCGTTGCCAATGGCAAGACCAAGAATTTTGACACTGCCGGGGTCATGGGCAAGGCTTGTGACGAAGCAGCTGTTGTCCCCATCTGCGCGCAGAAGAAGGCCGGACTTCGTGTTGAGATAGGCGTCCAGCAAAAGCTTCAGGACAAGGGCAATGAGAAAGGCGACGAGGATCTGCCGGTGCGCGTAGAGCGGTTCCGGCAGCGCGGCGGCAGGTCCGGAATTGTAGATGGTTGGCAGTTTGAAAAACTGAAAAATCGCCTTGCCGCCCGTGATGATGAGGTTTACAGACCACGCGGCCGTCATGACCAGAATGCCGGAGAGAAGGTCCGTGATGCCGAGCTTGACGTGGAGGATCCCGGTGATGCTGCCCATCGCCGCGCCCGCGAGCGCCGCAATCAGGCAGGCAAGCCACGGATTGACCCCGGCGGTGATGAGCGCCGCCGTGACACAAGCGCCGAGAGGGAAGGTTCCGTCCACAGAGAGGTCCGGGAAGTCGAGAATTTTATAGGTGATGAGAACGCCCATTGCCATGAGCGAATAAATGAAGCCTTCCCGAAAGACGGTTTCAATGAGGCTCAGCGCCGTTGACATGATGATACACCTGCTTTATCGTAGTTTCAGAAGACGAAAGGGCCGCGGAGGACCGGTCATGCCGGCCTCCGCGGACTGCTATTTGAGCTGTTCGGGTCTGCCTCAGCCCTGACTGTCGACGTCCGTTGCGGCGCTATAGTCGGACGGGAGAGCGATGTTGAACTTCTTCATATTTGTGAGAGAGTAGACGGGCTTTGAGTCGGAAACGACGGAGATGGGCATTGTTTTGACATCTGCGCCCTTCAAAATCTTCGCGGCCATTTGACCGGTGGTCTTGCCAAGGGCGACATAGTCGAGCGTTTCGGAAGCCACGCACCCGTACTCTGCGACCTGTTCAATCTCGCTGCCGAAGATGGGGATGCCGGCGGTGTCGGTCGCGTTCGTGACGACAGAGAGGTTCATGACGACGTTGTTGTCCGTGAGGTTGTCGATGCAGTCTACCTTTTTACCAACCAGAGCGGCGGCGCCGGTCGCAACTTCGGAAGCATCTGTCACGCCGACATCAACGATCTCAAAGCCGTAGTTCGGGGCAAGCGCCTTGAGCTTTTTGAGCTGGGAGACGGAGTTTGCTTCGCTCGTCGTGTAGAGAACGCCGATGGTCTTGGCGTTTGGCAGGAAGGCGCGGATCATTTTGAGCTGCCCGTCAAAGTCCAGACTGTCCGAGGTGCCGGTCGCACCGGTGTTCGGCGCGTCGAGTGACTGGGCAAGGCCCGCGCCTACTGGGTCGGAGCACGCGGAAAAGACGACCGGAATGCTTTTGTCCTTTGCGGCGGCATAGGCAGCGGCGGCGGACGGGGTCGCAATGGCGATGATGATGTCGTCGCCCTCGGTCACGAAGTTTGCGGCGGCGAGGTTGTTCGTTTCGGCTTCGCCCTGACCGTTCACATAGTTGATGGTGCAGTTTTTGCCGTCCTCATAGCCTTCAGCCTTGAGGCCCTCAAGAATACCGGTGTAGCAGTCGTCAAGGCTGGCGTGGGTCGCATACTGCAAGATGCCGATCTTGACCTTGCCGCCGGAAGCGCTTGCGTTTGCAGAGGGAGAGGCGGCCGTTTTGCTGCCGCAGGCGGCAAGCCCGAGCGCCAGAGACATTGCGATTACGACTACCGTAAATTTCTTTGCCTTTTTCATGTTGGTTTCCTCCAAAATTTTATTTTATGGGTGTGATGGAGGCCTTGCCGGGAGCCGATTTCAGAGTATAAAAAAATGCCCCTGCCCCACATATGGGACAAGAGCAAACTCCTGCGATACCACCCAAATTGACGCTTTCGCGCCCACTCGCTTCGCGCACCATCATGCGCGTCCCCGATGGATAACGGGAGGGAATTTCCCGTCGGCACCTACTCGGCTTTTGCCTTTCAGGCCGCCCTCGGAAGTCCATTCGCCGAGCCGCCAAACGTCCGCTTTTCAGCACCGCGGACTCTCTGTGGAGTGGCTTTTGCCGGTTACTTCTCTTCCTCACAGGTTTTAGTGATTTAACTTGGCTTTATTATAACAGAGGATTTCCACTTGTCAAGCGCCTTTTTCAATTTTGACGAAGCCGACAAAACGGCGCGGGCATTTCCCCGCGCCGCTGGGAAGCTTTGACGGCTATACGCCCGCCGGGGCGATCTCCGGGTGGCGGTATTTCCAGACGGACCAGAGCGTAATGGTGACGATGACGGCCGCGCCGCCGCACAGCGCGCACACGCCGGGAACCTCGCCCGTCAGGAAAAGGACCCACAGCGGATTTAAAAGCGGCTCCACAGCGCCGAGTAAACAGCAGGCCAGCGGCGGACAGTGCTCGGCAGCCTTTGCGAGCAAAACGTAGGGGATGCCGAGCTGGAAAATGCCGAGCAGCAAAATAACCAGAACGGAAACAGGCGTAAGTACCGGGTGCGTTATGACCGTAAACGGCAGGCCAATGAGAAAAGTCAGCGCATCTGCAATCAGAATGGAGCTCATGCGCTCGTTTTCGGGCGATTCGCCCAGACTGATATAGTAGCAGCCGAAGGATGCGCCCGCGCCGAGGGCGAGGATGTTTCCCAGCTGGTGACCGGCGGAGAGCTTGTCAAAAAAGAAGAGCGAAATGCCCGCCATGGTGAGGAGAACGGCGAAAATGTCCGCCAGTCGAAACCTTTTTTTAAAAAACAAAACCGAAAAAATAACGATAAAGACCGGGGCCGTGAACTGTAGGACAATGGCATTTGCAGCCGAGGTCAGTTTGTTCGCGGCGACAAAAAGTGAGAATGTCAGCGCGAGGGCAACGCCGCTCAGGATTGTTCTCCGGGTCCAGACGAATGGAAGCTTCTCTTTGCGGATATAGGCGAGACAGACAAGGCCGGCAAAAAAGCTCCTCCATCCGGCAATGACAAATGGACTCCAGTCAACGAGTTTTATAAAAATGCCCGCCGTGCTCCACAGCGCGGCGCAGCAAAGCATTTGCAAAATGGCCTTTTTCTTCGGGTTCATGAACTTCTTCCTCCAGCGTTTCTTACGGACAGCGCATTAGCGCGCCGCTTCCCCGCCGCCGTTTGGGTCCTCCGTGTGCATGAGTCCCGCTTTTACGACGCGTCTGCGGTAAAGATTGATGGGCACAAGCAGCGCCAAAATAGTACAGCCGCAGACGAAAAATGCCGTAGCCGCACCGAAGCGCTGGCAGATCGCGCCGGCGTAGAGGTTCCCGACCGGCGTTGTCCCCGCGAAAACGAGCGTATAGGCGCTCATAACGCGGCCAAGATGCGCCGGGTCGGTGTTTGTCTGCAAAGTGGAGTTTGCGGTTGCCGTGTAGCGGATGATAAAATAGCCCGCGAAGGCGATGGCGAGACAGGTGAGCGCATAGGTCTTTGTCAGAGAAATCGCTAAAAGCGACAGGCCGGAGAATACGGGAAAGCCGTAGAGCACGAGCTTTTTCGGCTTTGCCTTGCTCTGCATGGCGACGAGCATTGCGCCGACGAAGGAACCGATGCCCATGCAGGACATCAAAAAGCCATAGCCGGTCTCTTCCTGTCCGAGTACCGTTTTCGAGAACACAGGCACGAGAACGCCGAAGCTGAGCGCAAAGGTGCCAATTACGAAAAGGCCCATGAGCGTGAGACTGAGGATTTTCTTCTCGCGCATATAGCGCAGACCTTCGCCAATTTCGCGTCGCATGCCGGCCATGCTGCTTGGCGTATCTCCGGCGGGCTTCCCCACCGGGTGCGGGTGGATGAAAAACAGGCTGATAACGACGGCGGCGAAGCTGACCGCGTTGACATAGAAGCACATTGCGACGCCCCAGATATCCATAACCATGCCGGCAATGGCAGGGCCGATGGTGCGGGCCATGTTAAAAGCGGCGGCGTTCAGGGCAACGGCGTCCATGAGTTCGCTTTTTTCAACCAATTCGCTCAAAAACGCCTGCCGCGCGGGCATATCGAAGGTGTTCACACAGCCCAGAGCGGCGGCGGCTACAAGCAGGTGCCAGTAGCGGATTGCCCCCGTGCTCACCAGAAATGCCAGCGCCAGCATGATGACAAGCGAGGCGGACTGCGTAAAAAGCAGAATCTTCTTTTTAGACACGCGATCCACAAAGACGCCCGCAAACAGCGCGAAAAAAAGCATCGGCAGGTATTGCAGAGCGCTGACGAGAGAGATGAGCAGAGGCGAGTCCGTCAGCTTATAGGCAAGCCACGGCTGAGCGATATTCTGCATCCATGTGCCGATGGTGGACACACACATACCAAGCCAGTAACGGCGAAAATTTGGTTGTTTGAGAGCGCTGAAGGGGTTACTCATAACAAGGAGCCCTCTTACTTTTTAAAATAATGATAGTATTATAACACGGCCCTTGTCATTTTCAACAAGAGAGATGGATATTTTTGTTCTGAAAGGCAAAAGAGAATTGCCGCCGCAAAGCAAGCGCTTCTCTTTTTGCGCACCGCGTGATAAAATCGTTTCAAAGAACGAAGGGGGCTTACCTATGAAAGTCGTCATGATAAACGGACAGAACCACAAGGGAAGCACTTACCGCATCGGTCGGATGCTTACGGAAAAGCTGGCGGCGCCCGCGGACATCACGGAATTTTTTCTCCCGCGCGACATGCCGCATTTTTGTCTCGGCTGCACGCAGTGCTTTATGAAGGACGAAACTGCCTGCCCGCACTACGCCGCGCTTTCCCCGATCACGGCAGCGATGGACGACGCGGATGTGCTCATTTTCACCTCGCCTGTCTATGTTTTTCATGCGACCGGCCCCATGAAGGCGTTTTTGGATCACTATGGCTGGCGTTGGATGCCGCACCGCCCGGAGCCGAAGATGTTCAAAAAACAGGCCGCCGTCATCTCCACCGCCGCGGGCGGCGGTATGCGGTCTACAAATAGGGATATGGCGGATAGCCTCTACTACTGGGGCGTTGCGCGCGTCTATAAATATGGACTCGCCGTACAGGCCGTAAGCTGGGATGAGGTCGCCGAAAAGCGTCGTGCCGCTGCGGAAAAACATACAGACCGCATGGCCGCCGCCATCCGCAGGCGCGAGGGTCATGTGACGCCCTGCTTCAAGACCCGCACGATCTTCACCTTCATGCGCTTTCTGATCCCCATCATCAAAAACCCGCCCGACTATGCCTACTGGCAGGCGCAGGGCTGGCTCGGGAAAAAACGGCCTTGGAAAACAACGTAAGGAACGAGAAGTGCCGCTCTGGCAAAACAGAATGACACAAACGCCAAACAATAATGGGATGGTTCCAGAAAAGGAACCATCCCATTATTGTTCAAAATCCAGCAGCTTTGCTGGTGGAATATGAAATTTGTCCGCAATCGCAAAAAGTGTTTTTAGCGAGACTGGCTGCACAAAGCTCGGTGTCTCTACCTGTGAAAGATATCCCGGGCTGATTCCTACTTTTTCTGCAAGCTGCTCTTGCGTCATGCCGTTGCGCTTTCGATAGTATGCGATTTTCAAACCAATCTCAATATATCGTTTGTCATTTCTCTCTGCCAATAGACATTCTTCGATGAATGAGACCGGCACGTCCATGCGCGTTGCTGTTCAGCTTGCGGCCCCATAGAGGTTCAAAACGACGCAGCCCGCAACGATGAGGATGATACCGATGACGCCGGCGACTGTAAGCCCCTGCTTGAAGATGAGTGCCGAGATGATCGCGGACGCGACGATGCCCACCCCGGCCCAGGTCGCATAGGCGACGCCGAGGTTCATTTTTTCGAGTATTTTTGCGAACAAAATGACACTGCAGAGATAGGATACGAGGCTGAAAATCGATGGCACGAGCCTTGTAAATCCCGCTGAGGCTTTCAAAAGCGTCGCTGCAACCAGCTCGAGCGCGATTGCGATCGCGAGAAAAAAATAGACCATTTTTTGCCGCTCCCCATAAAACGAAAAGCGCGAGCCGCCGTGACGATATGTTTCGGCGATCCCACGTTTTTTTACATTCTCATATTACCACAAAATCGAGAAAATTTCAAGTCTTGTAATATGCCCGCCGCGCGGGTATCCTACTGGGTACGGGAGGCGATGTAATGGATAACGATTTTTCTCTGGAGATGTCCGCGACGCGCGACGTGATCGCGCGGGAGTTGCAGGGCTGCAACGCTCTGACTGCTCGTTTCGGTCTCACGCTCACAGAGCAGGAAGTGAAAACGCTGGCTGTGGCGCACGAAAACGCTCTGCGTGATACCGGCCGTATTGCGTTCGGTGGGAGCATTTTGAAAAAGCTTGCGGAGACCTTCTGCGATTCTCCATTTATCACACGCGAAGCATGGGCGGACACGCTCGCAGAGCTACAGGACGACTTTTACTATTTTAAAAACGACTCCGACGACCGTCTATCGGATGACGAGCTTATTGAGACGATGAAAAGAGTTTTCGACGGTCCGGCACAAGGCTCGCTGGACTACCTTTCGGGTACGTCGTTGCCGGAGCTGTGCCGCCGCGCGCGGGAAGATTTCGATCCGACAAATGCGGCCGTGACGCGCGAGCTTTTTTGAGGCGAAGCATGGAGAACGAAAAATTGCTTGTCCCGGAAGGAGAGTGGACGGCGGAGGAACAGCTTGCCTTGCAGAAAAAGCTTCTGCCACTTTTGGCACACAGGACGGCGCTATATGCGGCGGGGGATACATCCGCGCGCGTAGAAACGGTTCGAGAGCTGCTTGCGTCGATTACCTTTACGCTGGATGTGGGCCTTATGGGCGCGCCGCGAAAAACGCTGCTGACCACCGATTTGGACGCGCTGTTCGAGCGGGGCGGGCACGTTATTGACCAGAAAGTCGAAGCGGGGCGGCTGCTTTGGAACGCCGCGTGTCTCACAGCGCCGAAACTCGAAAGCCGAAGCCTGCAAGAAACGCTGCAAAGCTTCAGCCTTTTTTGGAAGCGCTACGACGCGCGTTTTTTTGCGCATGTCTTTCCATGCGACATCGACTATCCGCTGCTGCGTCCGGTGCCGGAAACGCTTTTGGGCGTCGAGTATATGAACGAGTATCTGCGCCGGGTACTGACCGAAAACGCCGTGCTTGCGGCCTTCGACCCAGAACGCACTATGCTCCTTCTGGACGCGGACAGTCCCCTCTGGCGGGACGCCCCGGCGAATCTGGCGGCGCCAGTGCTTGCAAACGCTGTCGGGCTTGCAATGCTGATGAAAAAGGACCTACGTGTGCGCAAGCTCTCGAACGACGATCTCACCGTGCTCAGCGCGCAGCTTGCCGTGCTCACCGACGAGAAAGCGACCGAGACGCTCCGTTTGGCGGCGGAAACCGTCTGCAATATGGCGAATATCCGCGATGCAGCATCTCGAACCTATCTTGCCGATTCGGCGTCTGATATGCTGCTGAGATTACGGCGTGTTCCTGTCGAAGGCTGGAGAGGGACTTTTCCTGAAATGGAATGAAATAGGATAAAGCGTTAGAAAAGGGGCGGGGCTTTGCAGCCCGCCCCTTTTTGCGCTCTACGGCGCGGCACTAGGATTGTGACCCGGGGGTCTCACTGACCGTCACACCCTTGACGGCCGCCAAATCTAGAAGGATCAGGTCTCCGGTACCCGTGGACCGCAGGGCGATGAAATTGGTGCCGACGGTGGCAAGCTTGCCGGCTTTTTCAAAGTAGCGTCCGTTCGGAAGCACACATCCCACGCGCACGGGCATTCCCACAAAGCTCTTGAGATAGTCTTCGAGACTATAGGGCCAGCGTTCGTATTTCTCCTGCCCGCTTCGGACGGCGCCCTTGCCGCTCATTGCCTCTTCCGGCGTGCGAAAGCTCCGGGGCGGTTCCGGCAGGGCACTTTTGACCTCGTCCATATTTTTACCTCAAGCCTCGCAGGATGGCTGCGGGATAAAAACGCGCTTTTCGTCCAGATAGTCCTGCACAATACCGAGCGCCTCGCCGAAGCGCTGGAAGTGGACGATCTCGCGCTCGCGCAGGAACTTGAGCGGGCCGATGACGTCCGGGTCGTCGCTCATGCGGATGAGGTACTCATAGGTTGAACGGGCCTTCTGCTCGGCTGCCAGATTCTCCGTGAGGTCCGTGACGGGGTCGCCGGTGGACTGAAGCGTTGCCGCCGAGAACGGAACGCCGCTCGCGTTCAGCGGATAGATGCCGAGTCCGTGGTCCACGTAGTAAGGCGCGAAACCACCCTCCTCGATCTCCCTGTCCGAAAGTCCCTCAATAAGCTGCCGGACGATGGTCCCAACCATCTCAAGGTGAGCCAGCTCTTCGGTGCCGATGTCGTTGAGCGTCGCCTTGGCCTGCGGCGTTACCATCGAAAAGCGTTGGCTCAAATAGCGAAGCGCCGCGCCGAGTTCACCGTTTGGTCCTCCGTACTGCGTGATAATAAGCTTGGCAAGCGCGGGGTTACTATTTTTGATCTTGATCGGGCNNCTTTTTGTCGTACATCCACATTATGCAGTTCCCTCCCTCAGCTCGAAATTTGCGCTCTTCTGCCACGGCCATGGGCCGTCTATCCACTGCCACGGCGTTGCCGAAACGCAAAGGTTCGACGTAAGCATCCCAAACTTTTGGGAATACTCTGCGCGCAGATCGCGGTTTTGCAGGACCGCGTCGTTGTACATTTTGATCGCTTCCGCGTCGTCCGGGTGTGTATTCAGATAGAGATGAAGGTCGATGATGTAAAAATCGAGCTCCATGATTCTCTGCATCAGTTCGTCTCTATTCATTCACAAAGCCTCCCGTCCGGATAAAGCAGTCGTTCCAGAGGGGCGGGAATACCGTACCCTTTGTGAGGGAAACGGCGGGGGTGAAGGTCTCGCACCGCACCTGCACCGGCACATAGGCCCGCGCAAGCTTTACGTCTTCTATTGGCGTCTCCAGCGGGACGCACGTCTCCGCCGCCGCAGGAACGGCGGTTTGATTTTCTGCCATTTAAAAATCTCCTTTACGCTGTGATGGTCTTGCAGACCATCCTATGCAAAAGCGCCGTGCGTGTGCGCCTTGACATACAGCACGGGTCGTGATAAAATGATTGAAATTTCAATACAAGGAAGTGCCTTTTTGGAGTCGGTTCTGTAAGAAAACCCATTGTGATACAGTAGCTTTTAGAAGCGGGGGAGAGACCGCTTAACTTTGCTGTACGATGATTTTCAAACAAAAAACCGGTGAAAGGGCGCATCTTGACAATAAAAAGTCGGGACGCCGCTTTGCGCAGCGTCCCTTTTTGCGTCCGCCGGAACCGAACAACGGAAAGGACGTTTAAAATTGAATTATCCAAAAGCAAGTCATTACGATAAAAATCTTGTCAAAGACCTCATTATGGGACCCAACCCGATCAAACTAGAGGAGGAGCTTTTGCGTGAATGCAAGCTTCCCGCGAGTTCTGTTGTGATGGATCTCGGCTGCGGAAAGGGACTCACGTCCGTTTTTCTAGCGAAGGAATATGGCTTTCGTGTCTTCGCGCCTGATCTTTGGATAAAGCCGACCGAAAATCAGCGCTTTTTTGAGCGCATGGGTATCACACGCGAGCAGATTGTACCACTGTATGCGGACGCGAACGCGCTGCCCTTTGCGGAGGCATTTTTTGACGGCGTCGTGAGCGTTGATTCTTACAACTTTTTTGGCCGTGATCCGGAATGGCTCGACAAGCGTTTGCTTCCGTTTGTGAAGCGCGGCGGCTGGCTCTATATCGCCATCCCCGGTATGCACAAAGACTGCCACGACGCGTTGCCGCCGGAACTGCTGCTCTCTTGGACGCCCGAGCAGCTCGACTATATACACGATGTCGCGTGGTGGGAACGTATTCTGCGGCAGAGCCGGGACGCCGTGCTCGTGTCGGTGCGCGAAATGGAGAGCAATGACGAATGCTGGGCCGATTGGCTCGCCTGCGACAACGAATACGCCATAGGCGACAGGAAGTCCATGGCCGCTGGAGCAGGAAAGTATTTAAACTTCATCGAAATTGTCCTACGAAAAAAATAAAAAAAGACCCGGAGCGTTTTGCTCCGGCTCCGTTTTTTATAAAAGGATATCCTCAAGATAGCGTATTTCCTTTTTTACCAGGTCGGCCTCGACGCGCGCGCCGTAGGCGAGGATCGTGTGGGGGTAGGCATGGCCGAAATTGACGTTGTATAGGATCGGTAGATCGGGCCTCCCTGTCGCGCGGCGCCAGACGGATTTGTATTCCTCGTAATAAACTTCGTTTTGCGGCTTTCCGACGATGACGCCGTTTACCGCGTCAAAAACGCCGCGCTCTCGCAGAAGGGCAAGCTCCTTTTCAAGCAACGCCGGCACAGGCATTTCCTCGCAGGTTTCAGCAAAGAGAATTTTGCCCTTCCACTCCGCCGCATCTGGAAACAGGTCGTAACGTGTGCAAACCGCCGCCTCCTCCGTGTGGCGAATGCCAGTCAAAAGGTCGTAGAAGCTTTCGAGACAGCCGCCCAGAAGCGCGCCGGAAAAAGGCTTTTCGTCGCCCTGTAAAAGCTCGAAGCCGTGCGTCTCCTTGTGGCTGATGCGCGGCGTGCCGACAGCGTTTTCGGAAAAGTCCTGCCGCTCCTCGTACCAGACCGGACTGGAAACGATGGGGGAGGGCCGACCGGGGCACAGATAGCTTTCAAACGCCGCCTTGGTATATGGCAGCATCTCCGGCCCTAGCTCTGCAAGGTCACAAAGGAAGCACGGCCCGTAAAACGTCTCCAACCCGAGACGGCGTAGCAGCAGGTGATCCACCGTCGTGTCTGAAAAGCCGGTGAAAAGCTTTGGCGTTTCGCGCACCCTTTTGCAGAAAGCGGCGTCGGTCATCAGAAACGGGGCGAGCCGGTAGGTGTCATCCCCACCGATGGCGCAGACGATGCCGGAGATTGAAGCGTCAAAAAAAGCGGCTTTGAGGTCGTCCGCCCGCGCCTCGGGGTGTGCGGCGAGATACTCGCTGCCCTTGCGCGCGTTCGGCATAAAGACCGGCTCCAGTCCGAAAGCGCGCAGGCGCTTTGTTCCAAGCGGAATGTCGTGCGCGCAGCATGCGTCCCCGAGGCGACCACTCGAGAGACTCACGACGGCGACCCGGTCGCCGGGACGCAGGGCACGGGGTTTTTGCAGTTCCATTTTCGTTCCTCCTCTTCGTTTTCCGATAGGATACGCGCAGGCGGCAAATTTGTCAATAAAAAATCCGGCGCGTTCTTTTGAAACGCACCGGGTTTTGCATTATTCGCGGGAGGCTTCGTCCGCTTCGCTGTCCACATCTGACGGAACAGAGGAGGGTGCGGCGGGCTGCTGAGACTTTTCCTCGCGGTCGTTTTCACGTGCGAGCGCAAGGTTGCGGCCCTTGAAATACTTGATGAGCTGCAACACAAGAAGGAAAAGCGCCACGAGCAACGCGATGACCATGACGGACTGCACAATGCTGACAATGATGCTGTAAATATAAGAGGCTCCCATAAACTTGTTCTCCTTCCTTCCTGTTGGAAGATGCGCTCAGTATAACACAGAAAAACGGAAATTACAAGAAAAACGCGCGTTTTCTTACGCCTCTTCCGCTTTGCCGAGCGCTTCGGTGAAGCCGTTCAGGGCGGGACCAACGTTATCCTCCCGCCAGAAAAACACGATGTCGAAGCTGGTGTCCAGCCCGTCCACATCCAGACAGGCACAGCTCTGACCGAAAGCTCTTGCGATAGGGCGCGGGACGAGTGAAACGCCGCCGCCGCTCTCGACGCGGAGAAACAGGGACTCGAGCGTTGGGACCGAAAGGACCGTACTGCGCGGGCGATCCTGCAAAAGCGCGTCCTCCAGCTTTCTCGTGAAGCCGCTACGCTGCGCGCCGACGCTGATATAGCTCCGTTCGTTCAGTTCCCCGGGCTTTACGCTGCCTTTGGCCGCAAGCAGATCGTCCGCCGCGCAGACGAGGCAAAAGCGCTCGCGCGCGACCGGACGGACAACGAAGCCGTCCGTCTTTTCGGGCAGGGCATAGGAGAAGGTAACGCCGACGTCCGCCTTCCGCTTTTCCACCTGCTCAAAAATTTCCGACAGGCCCCGGTTGTAAATGCCGAAAGCGACCTCCGGGAAACGGCGGCAATAGTCCTTGTAGAGCGCGGAAAGCGCCTCCGAAAACAGGTCTACGCTCGCGACCGTGAGGCTGCCGCTTACAGCGTCCGCCGCCTCGCGAACGGCGGTTACCAGAGCGTCCGCCTGCGCAAGAAGGCTGCGGCCCTCGTCGTAAAGCAGGCGGCCCGCCTCGTTCATTTTGACGCTGCGGCTGTCCCGCGTCAGCAGACGCACGCCGAGGGACTCCTCGAGCGCCGCGACTGTGCGGCTCGTCGTCGAGTGGCTGATATAAAGCGTCTCGGCGGCTTTGGTAAAGCTGGCGTTTTCTACGACGGAGATGAAAATTCTGATCTGTTCAAGTTCCAATTGCGGTTCCGTCTCCTTTCGGCGGTGATTTTTGCGTTTAGTCGCGGAGTTTGAAGGTGTGCGGCAGAAGCTGATCGAGCCGGTAGCTCACGTAGCTGCCGGCGCCGTTGGCGCTCAAAACCTCCATGTCCTTTGAAAACTCGCTCATGACCTGCCGGCAGGCGCCGCAGGGCATGCAGTAGTCGCTGCCATCGCCGTAGATAGCGATGCGGGTGAATTTGGTTTCCCCCTCGCTGACGGCCTTGAAGATAGCCACACGCTCGGCGCACATCGTGCTCCCCAGCGCGCCGTTTTCGACATTGCAGCCGGTGAAGATGCGGCCGCTTTCGCATTCGAGCGCGGCGCCGACCTTGAAGCAGGAGTAGGGCGCGTAGGCGCGCTCGGAAGCCTTGATCGCCATGTTGAGCAGTTCGCTGTCCGTCATTCCCGGGGCCTCCTTTTAATCAAAGCTGACCTTCCAGTCGTCAATGCCGTTGAAGATGTTATAATCCGAGGGGTGCATACCCGAAACGACGCCCCGGTGCGTGATGGCCTCGTGCCGGTCGAAGCAGATGGGCAGAATGGGCGCGTTGTCCGTGAAGTAGGTGAAAAAGGCGCTTGCGGCGCTCGCGCGCGTGTCGTCGTCCGCACCTAGAAAGGCCTGCGCGTACTGTTCAAGCTCCGAGTCGCTCACGGCGCCGTAGTTGAGACTGCCGCCGAAAAACAGCAGGCTGCGCAGGGAAAAGTCCGGCGTCATACGCGTTTCAGCGTAGTAGATGTCAAAATTCCGATTTTTCAGTGCCTTTTGGTAATCGTTCCACGAGAGTGTCTGAAGATCCACGGAAAAGCCCATATTTGTGAGCGTGTCCGCGATGGAGCGCGCGGCTTCCACCTTTACGGGGCTGTCGATGCAAACAATGAAATTGATGCTGACCTTAACGGGGATGCCCGTTACCTTCATTTCGCGAACGCCGTCGTTGTCGTAGTCCTGCACCTCCGCCGCATCAAAGGCATCCTCCGCCTTTTTGACGGAATACGACAGCGCCGTCGTGTAGGAGTCAACATAGAGGGCGCTCGCCGGGTTCAGCGGCAGCACCGCTGCCGTGCCCGCGCCGTTCATGAAATCGGTCGCGATCTTGTCGCGGTCAACGATGTAGTTCATCGCCTTGCGGCATTCCGGCTTTGAAAAGACGCCGGAGCGGCAGTTGAAGCCGAGGTAGTTGAGGTTTGCCGTCGGATAAAAACGGTCGTCGTTCGCAGAGCGGTAGCCGTAGCTGTAAACGCTCGTGGGGTCGTTTGTGACAAGGTCAAGCTCCGCGTTTTCAAAGGCGGTGATGATAGACTCCGTGTCGCCGTATTCTTTTAAATAGACCGTGGTGAGCGAGAGCTTCGAGGCGTTTTTATAGCCTGAAAAAACGGTGAGCTTGTCTCCGCTCTCGTCGAGCATATAGGGGCCGCAGCCGGTCGGAACATTGTTGTTGCCGCTGCCGTATTTGACGACGGGGATTGCGAGCAGGGCGGGAAGAAACCGGTCGGCGTAGTTCAGCGTCACGGAAAACTGCGTTTCGTCCAAGGCGGAAACGCTGGAGATGACGCCGAGACGCGCTGAAAACTGCTTACAACTTCTGGCAAGCTGAAGCGAATAGGCCGCATCCTTCGCTGTAAGCGTTGTCCCGTCCCAGAACTGCACGTCTGGGTCAATGTCGAAGGTCCATGTGATGCCGTCGTCCGTTTTTGCGGACTTTACCAAAAGGGGTTTCGCCGTGAAGCTGTCGTCAACGTTATATAGCTGGCTATAAAGGAGCTGGCCGATCAGGACGTTCGCCTCGTCCGTCGTTTTGAAGGGGTTCAAGCTCTCCTGTGAGTGGTAGTTCAGTGTGAAGATTTTATCGGCGCTGTAATAGCTCGCCTCTGCGCCGGAGGCGGCGTCCGTTGCCGCAACGCCGGCCTGACCGGGAATGCCGGTTTGCAGACTACAGCCGCCGAGAAGCCCCGTCAAAAGGGCTGCGGCCAAAAAAAGCGGCGTCCTTTTGCATTTTTTCGTCATACGCGTTCCTTTCGCGCCTTAGCCGACGACGATGAAAGCCGCCTGTGTGCCACGCTCGCCGCCCGTTTTGCGGTGCGACCAGTATTTGTCGCTGTTGCAGGAGGTGCATTCGTCGCTGACACTGATGTTTTCATCCAAAAGGCCGAGCTGCAAGAGCCGCCGGCGGTCTGTTTCCTTGAGGTCTACCATGAATTTGCCCGTTCCGGGAACGGCGAAATAGGTTCCGTCCGCGTCGCTACCAAGGAGCTTTGAAACGCCCTCGGCGACCTCCGGCCCGGTTTCAAAGCAGCACATTTCAATGCCGGGGCCGATGGCGGCGTGGAGGTTTTCCGACGTTGCGCCGAGCGAGACCATTTTTTCAACGGCAGCGCACAGAATGTCCGCGACCGTCGAACGCCAACCGCAGTGGATGGCCCCCGCGACGTGCGCGACCGGGTCGCACAGGAGCACCGGCACACAGTCCGCAGTGAAGCACACAAGCGCAAGGCCGATCTGGCTGGAGACGATGCCGTCCGCTTCATAGGGGAACGGGTCAAAAGGCTCGCGCGCGTCCGCCGCCGTTACGACGCGGACGTCCGTTTTGTGTACCTGCTTTGTAAAGCACAGCGGCGCGCTTTCAAAGCCGAGCGCAGCGCGTACGACGCGATAATTCTCCTTCACATTTTCGGGCTTGTCGCCCCGGTTTTCGCCGAGGTTCAGGCTCTCTAAAGGCCCCTCGCTCACGCCGCCGAAGCGGGTCGTGAAGCAGTGTGTCAGCGGGATGGACGGCGCCGTCGTGTAGACAAATTCGCCCACCCGCAGCTCCGAAAAGGGTTTTGAAAAGCTCAGTTCCAAGATGCGCTCCTTTATATGGACTTACGGGTCGCCGCAGACGCGGCGGCCACCGGTTTCGGGTTTATTCGTTTTTTCCGCAGCATTCCTTGTATTTGAGCCTGCGGCTGCCGTCTTCCTTCATTTTGCCGCAGGGGCAGGGATCGTNNGTCACGGGGCCTTTGTTCACGGCCTCGCGCTGGATGTTCTGCTCTTTTTTAACCTGAACCGTATAAATGCGGCGGACGACTTCGGTGCGGATGCCCGCGATCATGGCCTCGAACATTTCGTAGCCCTCGGTCTTGTAAGCATCAACCGGGTTTGTGTTGGCGTAGGCGCGCAGACCGATGCCGCGGCGCAGCTCGTCCATTGCGTCGATGTTGTCCATCCAGTATTCGTCCACAACGCGGAGCATGATGACGCGCTCAAGCTCACGCATGAGCGGGATGCCGTTCGGCATGAGGCCGAAGCTTGCCTCACGATCTTCGTAGATTTTCTCGGCCTTTTCGTAAATTTCATCCGAAAGGGACGCGAGTGTGTATTTTTCAAGCTCCTTGCGGTCGGGCGCAAGCTCGCCCTTGCGGATAAACAGACCCTCAAAGGGCTTGATGGTCTCCTCGAATTGATCGATGTCTTCAAAGTAGCCGTGATGTGCCATGCCGGTCGCGATGCTCTCGCGCACGAACTGCTCGACCATCTGGAGAATGTAGGGCTTCATGTCCTCGCCGTCGAGCACCTTGCGGCGCTGGTCGTAGATGGTGTTACGCTGGACGTTCATAACGTCGTCGTATTCCAGAACGCTCTTACGGGACTGGAAGTTGCGGGACTCGACGGTCTTCTGCGCGCGCTCGATGGCGGTGGAGAGGACCTTGTAATCAAGCGGGGTGTCCTCGTCAACGCCCATGGACTCCATCATATTCATGACGCGCTCGGAGCCGAACAGACGCATGAGGTCGTCCGTCATTGCGAGGTAAAAGCGGCTTTCGCCGGGGTCGCCCTGACGGCCGGAGCGGCCTCTTAACTGGTTGTCGATACGGCGGGAGTCGTGACGCTCCGTGCCAATGATGAAAAGACCGCCTGCGGCGCGAACCTTTTCGGCCTCGTCCGCGATCTCGTTTTTGTGGGACTCCAAGCGCTCGGCAAAAAGCTTGCGCGCGTCCGTGATGATCTCGTCCTCGGTCTCGGCGTAGCCGGTGGCTTCGGAAATGACCTCGTCTGAAAGACCGTGCTTTTTGAGGTCGTGCTTCGCGAGATATTCCGCGTTGCCGCCGAGCATGATATCGGTACCACGACCGGCCATG
>DEMY01000029.1:15504-15973 GCA_002359425.1 Clostridiales bacterium UBA2658 | reverse complement strand
AAGAAAGCCCGACGGGCTGTCGGGCTTCCGTTCCAAATCTTATTGTAATAGAAAGGAGACTCCGAAAAGGAGTCTCCAAAAGCCAATATTCTTTATTGTTTGACAAAAGCGCTCTTGGGCTTGCCACAAAGGGGGCAGAGCCAGTCGTCGGGCAGCTCCTCGAACGGGACCTCACCGTCGTAAACGTAGCCGCAGAAGGTGCAAACCCACTTGCCCTTGCTGTCATCCGCCTTCTTCTCGGCGGAGGCAGCGGGGGCGGGAGCAGCGGTCGGAGCGGGAGCCTTGCCGGTATCCTTATAGGATTGGAACGCGGCCATGGTCGCGGCCTTCATGCTCTTTTGGTATTCGCCGTAGATGAGCGGGGCGCCGGAGCCGGTCCAGGCATCCTCAACGTCGGCATAAAATACCGTGTGCGTGCCAAGTTCCTTCTGATCGGTGACCTTACAGCGGAAATAGGCGACCGCCGTTT
>DEMY01000029.1:14079-15447 GCA_002359425.1 Clostridiales bacterium UBA2658 | reverse complement strand
CTGGATAAAGGCATCCACAACGCAGCCGGCGTTTTTTCCGTCCAATTTCGTGCCAATCACATACAGGCCGTAAGAAATGTTGAAAAGGGCTTTTGGGTCCATGATTTACCTCCGATTTTCTGCTTTTGCGGTTTAGTTGAACTCTTCCTTGCCCGCACCGCAGACGGGACAAGTCCAATCGTCCGGCAGATCCTCAAACTTGGTGCCGGGGGCGATACCGATGCCGGGATCGCCTTTGGCTTCGTTATAAATGTAGCCGCAGAGCTTGCAGCGCCAAGTCGTTTTTTCTACTTCAGCCATTCGGGCTCCTTATGCCTCAGCCTTCCAAAGGCCGTGGAGATTACAGTAGGCATAGACCGCGACGAGCTTGTCGTCGTCTGCAAGAGCAAAGTCCGCCGACGGCGCGCCGTCGATGATGAGATCCTTGCGCTGGCCGCCCCGCTCGGTCTGGATGTAGATCCAGGCGATGTGGTGTGCTTCCGCCATCGGATGCGCAACAGAGCCGACCTCGACATGAACTTTATTGCCGTCAACGGTGATAACGGGGACGTGCTTTTCGTGAGCGCCGTCCGAGGTGTTCGGGACTAGCGGGGTCATGGGGTCGCCGCAGCAGACGACACGCGCGCCGGAATCGTGAATCATGCCAATGATGTTACCGCAGTGCTGGCAGATGTAGAACTTGATTTCTTCTTTCATTTTTAATACTTCCTTTCCTGTGTGCTTATGTTTTTGGTTTTCTGCTTTGTTACTCACATTATAGCGTCTATCAGAGTAAAGCGCAACATAAATCGCGGCCTTACTTTCTTTGCTTTGTATAGTATACCATTTAGGTTCAATATATGCAACTGTTCTTTTACCCCGCCGTACGATAATTCTAAAAATTGTATGAAATGTCGTATATCAGTCCGGTTTATTAGGAGGTTTTTTGCAGCGCCCGCTCTTGACACGCAAGGTTTAACGCGTCAGACTCCAAAACAGACCGAACGCATTAAACCTTTTAAGGAGGCCTTCCCATGGATACGCCGAAGAGCGCGAGGAGGGTTAAGTGGAACCTATCTTTTTAACGCTTTTGAATCGGAGCATTGCGGCGGGAGCCGTTTTGAACACCATCCCAGTCGGCTGGGACTGGAAGCCGCTTACGGCAGAGAAGTGGAAATCGCTGTTTTTGCCGGGCTTTGTCTGAAACCCATGCCAGGCGACGCCTCGCTCCTAGAGCTGAACGATGCCTATGACCTTTTGTACACGAACGGCGTCTACTGGCTGCTGCAAAAACGCACACTTTCACAAACCGGCACCTTTGTGTGGCTGATCTACGAGCTGGCACCAGAAGCATAAAGATATCGCTTGTTCCCGCTCGCCCTCCGTGGG
>DEMY01000029.1:519-14008 GCA_002359425.1 Clostridiales bacterium UBA2658 | reverse complement strand
GAGCGCGTCTGCGTTTGGTGCGGAAAAGACGAACTGGTTTTTTTCAGCGATAACCGACGCTGCCGCGACCTCATGACCGCCGTAGACGAGACCGCAGCACCGCTTTCGCAGCTTCTGGCCTTTTTCAGCGCGCTGACATCAAACGACGTTTATGACCTGGAGAAAATCGAAAACAGCATCACGGAGCTTGAAGAGTGCATCCTCACGGATAAGCGCATGAATGCCGACCGCTCGCAGTCCATCATTGCACTGCGGCGCAAGCTGTTAAAGATGAAGCGCTATTACGAGCAGCTCTCTTTTGTTCTGAGCGAGCTTGCCGAAAACGAAAACAATACAATGCCGCCGGAGCTGCAAAAGCGCTTTGCCGCCGTTGACCGCCGGTCAGACTACCTCTTAAATTTTGTCCTGCATCTGCGCGAGTATACAACGCAGGTCCGCGAAGCTTATCAGGCACAGATAGATATCGAACAAAACCAGATCATGAAATTATTCACGGTCATTACGACGGTCTTTCTTCCGCTGACGCTGATTGTCGGCTGGTACGGCATGAATTTCAAGATGCCCGAATACGAGTGGGAGTGGGGCTATGCTTCCGTTATCATAATAAGCGCCTGCATTTGCATCGCGGGGGTACTGATCTTTAAGAAAAAACGATGGTTCTAAAAAAGCGCTTCTCCAAAAATGGAGAAGCGCTTTTTTTGCTCAGAGCTTCTTTTCAAGGTTTGCGCGGATGGCGGCGATGAAATCGGTGCTGTTGACCTTTTTGACATCGCCACGCTCGCAGAGAAGCGCAAGGTCGCCGGTCATGGTGCCGGACTCTATGGTCTCCATGCAAGCGTCTTCGAGCTTGTCGGCAAACGTGGAAAGCGCGGCGTTGCCGTCCAGCTCGCCGCGCTTGCGGAGAGCGCCTGTCCACGCGAAAATCGTCGCGATGGGATTGGAGCTGGTCTTTTCGCCCTTTAGGTATTTATAGTAGTGGCGCGTAATCGTGCCGTGCGCGGCCTCATACTCAAAGTTGCCGTCCGGCGAAACGAGAACGCTCGTCATCATGGCGAGGCTACCGAACGCGGTGGAAACCATGTCGCTCATCACGTCGCCGTCGTAGTTTTTGCAGGCCCAGATAAAGCCGCCCTCAGAGCGGATGACACGCGCGACCGCGTCGTCGATGAGCGTGTAGAAATACTCGATACCAGCGGCGGCGAACTTTTCTTTGTACTCCTTCTCGAAAATATCCGCAAAGCGGAGCTTGAAGGTCTGGTCGTACTGCTTTGAAATGGTGTCCTTGGTCGCGAACCAGAGGTCCTGCTTCGTGTCAAGCGCGTAATCGAAGCAGGCGTGGGCGAAGGAGTCAATGGAGCTGTCCTTGTTGTACTGCCCCTGTAAAACGCCGGAGCACTCGAAATCATAGATGGTCTGACGGAAGCTCTCGCCGTTTTCGCCGGTAAACAGAAGCTCGGCCTTTCCCTTGCCGGGAACGCGGTATTCGGTGGCCTTATAGATATCGCCGTAGGCGTGGCGGGCAATGGTGATGGGCTTTTTCCAGCCCTTCACATAGGACTGGATGCTCGCCGTCATGATGGGCGCGCGGAAAACCGTGCCGTCGAGGATGGCGCGGATCGTGCCGTTCGGGCTTTTCCACATCTCCTTGAGCTTGTATTCCTCAACGCGCTGGGCGTTCGGCGTAATGGTGGCGCATTTGACGCCAACATGGTATTTTTTTATGGCGTTCGCCGCGTCGATCGTAACCTGATCGTCTGTCTCGTCGCGGTGCGGCAGACCTAGGTCGTAATATTCGGTATTCAGCTCGACGAACGGGCAAATCAGTTCGTCCTTGATAAGTTTCCAGAGGATGCGCGTCATCTCGTCCCCATCCATCTCGACGATGGGGGTCTTCATAGAAATTTTGGACATTTTGTTCTCCTTATTTCTTCCGCGCGGCATACCAGTTCATGAGACAGCCGCAAAGGATAATGTCTTTTTCGTCCGGGGTCAGGCCGGAGAGGTGTAGCGTGAGCTTCGCCGTGCCGTGCTTTGTGACGGCGGTCGCGGGGATGTCCTCCGTTCCCGCTTCGACGGCTTTGCGGACGTCCGGCACATAGATCCAGTCGCCCGGCTCGTAGGGGAACGCTTCGTCCCGGTCGATGGTCAGCGGGAGCATGCCCCAGTTGATACAGTTCGAGCGGTAGCGTTTGGTCGCGAACTCATAGCAGATGTTCGCCCCGCCGCCCAAAACGCGCTGGCAGGACGCCGCCTGCTCGCGGGCCGATCCATCGCCGGGCTTGTTTGCAAAAAGGACGCTTGAAACGCCTGTCTTTGCAAGCTCCTCCGCCGAAAGACCGAGCGCCTTGCAGACGGTTTTCAGCTCGTCCGGGAGCTTGCCCTCTCCCCTCGCCGCTTCGAGTTCGGCAACGGCTTTCGCCCGACCGACGTATGTGGGGTCGCGGCGCGAGAGTGCGAAGGTCGCGAGCTTCATGGGGTTCGAGCGGTAGNNGAGACGCAAAAGCGCGTTTTCCGGCAGGGCGGGGATTTTGGGCCATTCGGTGATGTTCGGGCCCATTTTGAGCTCGGTTTCCGGCTCTGGCTTTCCATAGCCGTTGTAGACACGCTTTTCGTAGACAGAGCCGTCAAACGAATAGCCGTGCGCGGGCGGCTCCTTATAATCGATATCCGCGGCGCTTGTGAGAACGCCCTTGTTTTTCGCGGTCGCTGCAATGGAGCGCGCGTCCATGAGCACAACGCCCGCGATCTGCCCGTCGGACGGCTTGCTGCCCTCGCGGTTCGGAAAGTTGCGCGTGGTGTGGCGAATGGATAGGGCGTTATTGGACGGCACGTCCCCCGCGCCGAAGCACGGGCCGCAGAAGCAGGATTTAAACAACGCGCCGCTCTCCATCAGGCTCTGCTGCACGCCGTTTTTGATAAGCGCAAGGTTTACCGGGATACTGGGCGGATAGACCGAAAGGGAGAAGTACCCGTCCCCGACGGAGGCTCCCTCCAAAATGGCGGCGGCTTCCGCGATGTTGTCATACATGCCGCCGGCGCAGCCCGCGATGACGCCCTGATCGACGCGAAGCTGTCCGTTCACAAGCTTGTCCGTCAGATGCAGCTTCACGCCGCCGGAGAGGGACTTCTCGGCATCAAGCTCGACCTTGCGCAGAATGTCGCCCGCATTTTGCTGGAGTTCCCGAATGGTGACCGCCTTGGACGGATGGAACGGCAGCGCCGCCATCGGCTCGACCGTTGAGAGGTCGATTTCGACCATCGCGTCGTAATACGCGCCTTCTTCGGGCGCAAGGGACTTATAGGCTTCGGGCCGTCCGTGCGCCGTCAAATATTCTTCGACCTTCTCATCTGTCTTCCAGATAGATGAGAGGCAAGCGGTCTCGGTCGTCATGACGTCGATGCCGATGCGGTAGTCCATCAGCAGGCACGCGACGCCGGGGCCTGCAAATTCGAGCACCTTGTTTTTGACAAAACCCTTGTCGTAGACAGCGCCGCACAGCGCGATTGCGACGTCGTGCGGGCCGACGCCGTGACCCGGCTTTCCGGTCAGCCAGACGAGAACAACGTCCGGGCGTTTCACGTCATAAGTGTTTTCCAAAAGCTGCTTCACGATCTCGGGTCCGCCCTCACCGACACCCATGGTGCCCATCGCCCCGTAGCGCGTATGGGAGTCCGAGCCGAGCACCATACGCCCGCAGCCGGAAAGGGCTTCGCGCGCATACTGATGGATGACGGCAACGTTCGCGGGAACGTAGACGCCGCCATATTTTTTCGCAGCGGACAGGCCAAAGACGTGGTCGTCCTCGTTGATGGTGCCGCCAACGGCGCAGAGGCTGTTGTGGCAGTTTGTAAGCACATACGGCACCGGGAAACGCGTAAGGCCGCTCGCTTTCGCGGTCTGGATGACGCCAACATAGGTGATGTCGTGCGAAATGAGGCTGTCGAAGCGCAGGCGGCATTCCTTTTCGTCCTTCGAGCTGTCGTGCTCCTTTAAAATCCTTGCGGCAATGGTCCTATTCCGACCGGCTGCGTCGCCGGGCTGTGCCGGGACGGGGGCGCCGTTTTTGAGGACCACGCCGTTTTCCGTAAGTTTTATCATCAAATCACCCTTGTTTTGAGTTTTATGGATGTTCCGCATACAGTATAAACGCAATTCGCTAAATTGGCAAGCCGTTTGCAGAGAGAATGAATTTAATTGCAAAAGCATCTAAAGTCAGGCTTGTTTTGGGCCCATTATTCGTCCATTTTTGCATATTATGAAAATAAATCTTGCATGGTTTCCATGTCCTGTGTATAATTGGTCTCAAATGAGACTGTTTTTGCAGGGAGGGCTTTCTTTGGACATCACAAGCGAGGTCCTGCGGGGCTACGTCAAAGAATTCTGCGGCGACATTACGAGCACATATACGATAGACGCCTCGCAATACCAGCATCACGCCATCAAGCGCGGGCTGCGAAACGAGGACGGCACCGGCGTCATGGCGGGCGTCACGCGCATCGGCTCCGTGCAGGGCTATTATTTGCAGGACAACGGCCGCGTACCAATTCCGGGCAAGCTTTACTATCGCGGTATCGACGTTGAGGACATCATAAGCGCGCACACGGCCGACGGAAGCTTCGGCTACGAGGAGGTCTCTTACCTGCTTTTGATGGGAAAGCTTCCAAATAAGCTGCAGTTTGAGCAGTTTAACACCATTCTTGCAAAGGCGCGCACGCTGCCCCCGAACTTCACAGAGGACATGATCCTCAAGGCGCCTTCCCGCAACGTCATGAACAAGCTTGCGCGAAGCGTACTCGCGCTTTATTCCTACGACGACAACCCGGACGACGTCTCGATTGAAAATATTGTCCGCCAGTCCATCGAGCTGATCGGGCGCTTTCCCATCATCATCGCCAATGCCTACGCGGTCAAGCGCCACCACTATGACGGGAAATCGCTGTATCTGCACGTTCCTAAGGAAGAGCTTTCTCTTTCGGAAAACTTCCTGCGCATGGTGCGAAAGGACAAGCGCTACACGCCGGAGGAAGCGCACCTGCTCGACCTCATGCTCATTCTGCATGCAGAGCACGGCGGCGGCAATAACTCCGCTTTTACCTGCCGCGTACTGTCCTCAACGGGGACGGACACTTACAGCGCCATTTCCGGCGCGGTCAGTTCGCTCAAGGGTCCGCTGCACGGCGGCGCGAATGCAAAGGTCATGGAGCAGTTTCGCAGCATTTCGGAAAATGTCAAGGACTATAAGGACGACGACGAGGTTCGCACCTATCTGAGCAAGGTCATGGACGGCGAGGCAGGCGACGGAGCCGGGAAAATTTACGGCCTTGGCCACGCAGTCTACACGCTCTCCGATCCGCGTGCCGTCATCCTCAAACGCTTTGCGTCCGACATGGCGGAAACAAAGGGCTTTTCGGAGCAGTTCGAGCTTATGGAGACGATTGAGCGCGTCGGTATTCCGATCATCATGGAGCGCAAACATCTGGCGGCGCCGATCTGCGCGAACGTAGACATGTATTCGGGTCTTGTTTACAGTATGCTCGGCATCCCAGAGGATCTTTATACCCCCCTTTTCGCCGCCTCCCGCATCTCCGGCTGGTGCGCGCACCGCATTGAGGAGGTCATGAGCTGCCACAAAATCATCCGGCCCGCCTACCGCGCCGCCTTCGAGCCGCAGGCGTATGTGCCAATGGAAAAACGGTAAAGCGCATCGGAAACGCGGGCGGTCGCACAGCGCCGCCCGTTTTTGGCTTCAAAGTAAAAAAACGCATAAAAAAGGTACGCCTTTCGGCGTACCTTTAAAAATATGTTTTTTAATATCCTGCTTTCTGGAGCATAACCAGAACCAGTGTTAAAATGACAAACGCAAGACCAAACCATTTTGTTGCCTTGGCGAGCTTACCGTCCAGCGTTGTGGCCTTGGCTTTGCTCATGAAGGTGTCTGCGCCGCCGGCGATTGCGCCGGACAGACCGGAACGCTTGCCGGACTGCATGAGGATGATGCCGCTGAGAGTAAGGCCAACGACAACCTGAAGGATCGTGAGAACCAATTTAACGTACATTTAAAAGTTCCTTTCCGTTTCCGTTTATAAAAGAGGGAAATCCCCCGAATCGTCATAACTACGCAGACAATAATACCATATTGACTGCCGCTTTGCAAGCCTTTTTTCAGCTCGTTTCCAAATTTCCAATGTTCGGCGCAGAAATGGGATTGTTGGAATGAAGAAAGCGTGTTATAATCCGATAAAGAACAATCATTTTAATAATTCATCAGCGAGGTGTTCAATTTTGAAAAACATTGCCGTTGTATACAAATCCAATTACGGCGCGGCGCGCAGCTATGCCATCTACATAGCAAAAGCACTGGGCGCGGACCTCTATGATCTACGCAGAATAAAGGAATTTGATTTCAGCCGGTACGACACGGTCGTTTTCGGCGGCGGGCTTTACGCCGGCAAGGTGAACGGGCTGCATTTTCTCTCGTCCCACGCACTGGAGCTTGCGGGCAAGAGACTCTGCGTCTACACAACCGGCCTCTCCGACCCGACCATCGGCGCAAACGTCGAGCGGATGGAAAAGACCGTCAAAAAGGCATTGCCCAGCCCGATCGCGGAGCAAACGCGCGTTTTCTGCTTCCGCGGCGGCATCGATTACGACGAGCTGAGTTTCAGTCACAGTGCCATGATGGCCATGCTCCGCCAAGTGATTTCCCACAAGCGTCCAGAAAAACTCTCCAATGACGAGCGCACCATCCTTGACACCTATGGCAAAGCCGTCGATTTCACCGACATGACTGCCGCCAACCCGCTCGTGGCCTTTGTAAAGGGCGAATAAAATTGCAGGAAAGCGCGGTATCCGGCTTTTTGTCCGGAGACCGCGCTTTTATTCTTTCAAAGAAGTTCGCCGGGCTTTTTTACAAGGCAAAGCGAAGCATATTATTTCGGCGCGTACCGATGGAAAGCAACTGCATTTTATTTGATTTGCGCCGGCGTTTGCAAGCGCCGCAGAACTTTTTTATATATGCAAAATGGGCGAGAGCTTTTTGTAGATCAGGAAGGTAATGAGTACGTCCAAAAGACCCTTGACGAGCGTGAACGGCACATTGAAGATGAGCAGGCATTCCCACAACGTTTTAACACGCGGAAGAACGAGCTGATAGGCAGCAATGATCTTGTCCAGAGACATGAATTTTTCGTAGATCGGATAGACGATGTAGTAGTTCACCGGCAGGCTCGCAACCGCCATGACAACCGCGCCCACAACGGACGCAATGATCGCGCCCTTGCGGGTCTTATCCCTCTGATAAATAAGACCGGAAGTGAAAACGAAGGCCGCACCGAGAATAAAATTCGATATTTCGCCGATCATCATAGAGTTCGACACCGGCAGATGCAAAAGGTTTTTGATAAGCTCGACTGCNNCCAAGACCGAAAGCCGCCAGCAGCGCCGGAAGGTCGGAAAAGTCAAACTTGATGAACGGCGGCATCAGCGGCGCCGGAAGCTCGATGTATTGCAACACGAACGCGATCGCGGACAGCAGTGCCGCGACGGTGATTTTGTGGGACATGGGCTGTCCCGAACGGTTTTTGGCTCTGGTCATAAAAAAACACCTCAAAAAATGATACACCTGAAAGCGGATGTCTTTCAGGTGTTTCTATCCTCCGAGGGTGCGTTGAAAACGCAGAGCTTTCGCTCTGATTGAAACACATCTTCTTCCATCCANNGAGACATGACCTATTCAAATGTCCGTATCTAGTTTATGACGGCTTTTGCCGTTTGTCAACACCTGCCGGAACAGTTTTTCACAGGCGGTAAAAAACATGCTGCGGCCGTATATTCTTGCGGCCGTCTGCTCACAATAGGCGCGAGGTGATTCATTATGGCTAAAGACGGCATGAAACGGCCCGGCATCTCCGCTTCCGAAGCGAAGATCAAACAGGCCAAAAAGAAAAGCGAAACGCCTGAATCTCAGAATTGCAAAAAGGACTCTTCCGCCAAGGACTGCCGCGGTTGACGCAGAAACAAAGCTCTGCGGCTCCCAGGCAGGAACCTGCCCTACGGGACGCGCTGCGGCGCGTCCCGTTTTCTATTATCTTGACAAAATCCCCGCCATGCGCGTAAAATCAGCTTCGACATATCGAAATGGAGAGATCACATACTATGAACGAAAAAGCGTATGATTATTTAAACAAAAACCGCCTGCACCACATCGACATGCTCCAGTCTCTCGACCGTGGCATTGCGGACGTACTCTATGCCGGAGAGGATGGCGTTTTGCTCTATAACCGCCCCGGCGAGGTCTATATGTGCTCAACGGAGTCGGACGAGACCTTCGATCAATTCTGCCGGCTTATAAGAAACCCGTTTCTCGTTGAAACGCATCAGCCGCGTTTCATGCCCGCCCTGCAGGACCGGTTCGGACTCGAGGGAAACGAGATTTGCTGGCAGGTCGCGTATCTCGCGGAAACGCCGCCGGAGGTTCCGGTACCGGACGGCTTTGAAATAAAGCTTCTCACGCCGGAATACGCGCAGTTCGTCGCGGACAACTACGAGCAGGAGCATGAGGTAAGCTACTTGCGCGAGCGCATCGAAGCAGGCATGTTTGGCGCTTTCAAGGACAGCGAGCCGGTCGGTTTTATCGGCACGCATTCAGAAGGCTCGATGGGCATTTTGCAAATTCTGGGCGAGTATCAGCACGCCGGTCTCGGCATCGCCCTTGAGTGCACCATGATCGGCCATGAGCTGCAAAAGGGGCACATCCCCTACGGCCAGCTTTTCACCGACAATCAGCGCTCGCGCAGCCTTCAGCAAAAGCTCGGTATGACCTTTGCCGACGGTCAGATCGCTTGGCTTTTTAAGTAAATAAAAAAGAGGCCGCGCGGCCTCTTTTTATTTTATCCCAAGCTTCGGAAGCGTTCCGGCTTTGGCCTGTATTTGATGCCGGAAACCATACCCATTGCTGCAAAAAGAGCGACGATGGACGAACCGCCGTAGCTGAAAAACGGGAGTGTGACGCCAATAACGGGCGCAACGCCTATGCACATACCGATGTTTTCAAAGGTCTGGAAAATGATCCAGCCGGCAACGCCGAAGCAGACGAGCATACTCATGGTATTTGTCGCGTGCATGCCAACCTTGATGCAGCGGATAATAATCAAAAGCAGCAAAACAATCACGGCAACGCAGGCGATCATGCCAAGCTCCTCGCCGATAACGGAGAAAATGAAGTCCGTTTGCTTTTCCGGAAGCGCGCCGGACTGGGTCTGGCGGCCGTTATAAAGACCTGTGCCGGTGAGCTGACCGCTCGCGAGCGCAATCTTGCTCTGGTTCGTCTGCCAGCGGATGCCTGTCCCCAATTGGTCAATCGTCCCATCATAGGGCGCAAGGATACGGTCGCGGTAGTGTTGGCTCAAAACATGCGTCCAGAAAAAGGGCGTCACCGCGGCGATACCGGCAAGACCGATGACAAACCAGTAAATGCGAACGCCTGCGGCGAACAGCATGACGAGAAAAATGAACAGGTACACCAACGCGCTGCCCATGTCCTTTGAAATGCCAACAATCAGGCCGATTGTGAAAAGGCAGTTTAAAATGAGCAGAAAGATTGAAAGAGCCGAGTTCAAATTTTTGTAGTTCTTCAGATAGCTGATTTGAGCGGCAAGAACGATGATAAAGAAAATCTTATTGTCCTCCGCCGGCTGAATGCCAACAAATCCAAAGCGAAGCCACGCGCGGTTGCCGGTATTATCCGCAAAGCCGAGCGGCGTAAGAAGAAGCAATATCAGCAGGACTTCAAACCCGACCAGCACCGGCCAGCGCTCGGCCAGCGCGTCGATGTCCACGATCGTGAAAACAGCGTAGAGGATGAGACCCAGAATGAGCGAAGCTGTCTGGACGATCAGGTAACGCGTCGAGCCGCCGCTAAGCGTCGCTGTGGCGCTCGAAACTGNNCATCGCTGTGGCGCTCGAAATGACGATGATGCCGAACACCGTGCTGATGATGCACAGGGCCAGCAGAAGCATGTCCGCGCGCTTCACATAGTCTTTTATATAAGGGGAGAGTTTTTTCACAGGAACCTCCAAATAAACCAAAAAGCTTAAATGCCGCCTGCCGCAGCCTTCTTTTTTGGATTGTACCACGAAATGTCGCTTTGTGCAATTGTCAAATCGACACAACGGGTGGTATAATTCAGTATTGCGCCAAAAGGGGCAAATTGGAATGAAAGGGGAGCGGCGGCTATGGGCGTTCACGACGGGCACCGGGAACGGATGAAGAAAAAACTGCTGGAACAGGGACTGGACGGATTCGACGACCACAACGTCCTCGAGTTACTGCTTTTCTATGTGCTCCCCCGGCAGGACACGAACCCGATCGCCCACGCACTTTTGGACTACTTTGGCAGTCTCGAAGCGGTTTTTGAAGCGCCGCTAGAGGAGCTTATGAAGGTTTCCGGCGTCGGCGAAAACACAGCGACCCTTTTAAAGCTCATCCCGGCGGTCTCGCGGCGCTACGAAATGAGCAAAAACAACTTCGGCGAGATTTTGGACTCCACGACGAAGGCTGGCGACTATCTGGCGGCACGCTATCTTTTCGAGCGCGACGAGGTTGTCTACGTCGTGTGTCTGGACGCGAAGCGGCGCGTCATCTGCTGCAAGGCGCTGTTTCGAGGGGATGTCAACTCCGCAGAGGTGAGCGTGCGCAAGATTGCCGAGCTGGCGCTCGTCAAAAACGCCTCTGCCATCATTTTATCCCACAACCACACAAGCGGAATCGCGCTGCCCTCACGCGAGGACGAAATGACCACAAAGCGCGTTAAATCAGCACTCGAGTCCATGAACATTACGCTTCTCGACCACATCATTGTCGCCGGAAACGATTACATATCAATGGCAGAGAGCGGCTTGCTTTAATCGCGTTTTCAGCCGGACGCAGGCGGGACGAAAGCCCCGTACCCTGCGGGCGGAAAAGTGCCGTCATCCGTTATTTGAACGGAAGCGGCGCTACGCGGGCAAACAATAGAAAATTGTGGCTTTTTTAACGCAAACGGTTTATAATAAATAAAATACACATTATTTAAAGTGGGTAACCCCGAACAGATAGAGAACTGGAGGTTTGAGCATGCCAAAGACAAAAATCATCTGCACATTGGGTCCTGCGACGGACGACGAAGCAGTTTTACGCCAGCTCATTGAAAGCGGCATGGACATCGCGCGCTTCAATTTCTCCCATGGCACACAGGCCGAGCAGCACGAGCGGCTTGAAAAGCTCAAAAAAATGCGTAAGGAAACGGGCATTCCCGTCGCCACGCTCATGGACACAAAAGGCCCGGAAATCCGCACGGGTATGATGGAGGGCGGCAAGGTCTATCTCAAGGCCGGAACGCGCTTCACGCTCACAACGGGCGACTGTCTCGGCACTGCCGAGCGCTGCCACATCACCTATGAGAACCTTCCGAAGGACGTGCATTTCGGCGACCGCATCATGATTGACGACGGAAAGATCTGCATGACCGTCAAAGAGATCAGCGGCACGGACGTTGTCTGTAATGTTGAAAACGACGCATGGCTCTCCGAAAAGAAGAGCATCAACATCCCCGGCGTCGCGCTCTCCATGCCCTATATCAGCAAAACGGATTACGACGACCTCATTTTCGCAGCCAAAGAGGGCTACGACTTCATCGCCGCTTCTTTCGTGCGTTCGGCGGACGACGTCAAGGAGGTCCGTATGCTCCTCGGCTGGAACGGCGGCGAGAAGATCAAGATCATCTCAAAGATTGAATGTGTGCAGGGCGTCCAGAATTTCGACGCGATTTTAGAAGCGTCGGACGGCATTATGGTCGCGCGCGGCGATCTCGGCGCGGAGCTTCCGCTCGAGGACGTGCCGGTCATTCAAAAGGAACTCATCCACAAGGTCTCCAAATGCGGCAAACCCGTCATCACGGCCACGCAGATGCTTGAAACGATGATGTCAAACCCGCGCCCGACCCGTGCGGAGGCTACCGACATCGCAAACGCCATCTACGACGGAACGAGCGCGATCATGCTCTCCGGCGAAACGGCGGCCGGCAAGTACCCCGTTCAGGCGGTTCAGACCATGTACCGCATCGCAGCGCGTGCCGAGCAGGCCATTGACTATTCGGCAAACTTCCGCAACATGACCTTCCACACCGGCGCGAACATCACTCATGCGGTGTGCCGCGCTGCCTGCACCTCGGCCATGGACCTTGGCGCGAAGGCAATTCTGGCATTCACCCTTTCGGGCTTTACTGCACAGCAGGTCTCGGCCTTCCGCCCCGCCTGCCGCGTCATCGCCTGCACCAGCTCCGAGCTTACCTGCCGGCAGCTCCGCATGACCTGGGGCGTGGAAGCCATTGTCGTGAAGGATGAGACAAATCTGGACGACCTGTTTAACAGCGGTCTGCACGCCGTCGTCGAACGCGGCCTGCTCTCCCCGGGCGACATGGTCGTTTTAACCGCCGGCGTCCCCATCGGCGTTTCCGGCAGCACAAACTTTATTAAAGTAACACACACTTGATCACCGCGCCTAAAAAGGCGCACCCACGCAAGGAGAACGCCCCATGCCCAATTTTCATGTAGTCAGCGAATACCAGCCTTCCGGCGATCAGCCGGAGGCTATAGAGGCGCTTGCAAAGGGTCTTGAGCTCGGCTTTACCGACCAGACGCTTTTGGGCGTCACCGGTAGCGGCAAAACCTTCACGATGGCGAAGGTTATTGAAAAAATTCAAAAACCAACCTTGGTTTTGTCCCACAACAAAACGCTCGCGGCGCAGCTCTGCGCGGAATTTAAGGAGTTTTTCCCGGACAACGCGGTGGAATACTTTGTTTCCTACTACGACTACTATCAGCCGGAGGCATATATTCCGCACACGGACACCTTTATTGAAAAGGACAGCTCCATAAACGACGAGATCGACCGCCTGCGCCACAGCGCGACCTCGGCTTTGTTTGAGCGCAAGGACGTTATCGTCGTTTCGTCCGTCTCCTGCATCTACGGCCTCGGCGACCCGATCGACTACGCGAACATGGTCATTTCGCTCCGGCAGGGCCAGAAGCGCGACCGGGATGAGCTGCTGCGAAAGCTCATCGACATCCGCTATGAGCGAAACGATCTTGCCTTCGAGCGAAACATGTTCCGCGTTCGCGGCGACACGGTGGAGATTTTCCCCGCCTACTCCTACGACACGGCGGTGCGCATNNTTTTTCGGGGACGAGATCGACCGCATTTCGGACATCAACATCGTCACCGGCACGCCTTTGCGAACGCTCAGCCACGTCGCCATCTACCCCGCCTCGCATTATGTCACGACAAAGGATAAGATGGAGCGCGCCATCGAGCAGATACGCGCGGAATGCGAGCAACGGGTCAAATTCTTCACCGACAACGGAAAGCCCTTAGAGGCCGAGCGCATCTCCCAGCGCACAAACTATGACATTGAGATGATGCAGGAGCTTGGCTACTGCTCCGGCATTGAA
>DEMY01000029.1:0-359 GCA_002359425.1 Clostridiales bacterium UBA2658 | reverse complement strand
CCGCCTTCGACAACCGGCCCCTCAAATTCGACGAATTTGAGCAGCGCGTGGATCGGGCGGTCTACGTTTCCGCAACGCCCGGCGACTTTGAACGCTCGCGTTCGGCGCAGATCGTCGAGCAGATCATCCGGCCGACGGGACTTTTGGATCCGCAGATCGTCGTACGTCCAACAGAGGGACAGATCGATGACCTGATTAGCGAGATCAACACCCGCGTCGAAAAGCACGAACGCGCTTTGGTAACGACCCTTACAAAGAAAATGGCCGAGGACCTTACAGTCTACCTCGGCAATGCCGGCGTCAGGTGCCGCTATATGCACCACGACATCGGCGCCATCGAGCGCATGGAGATTATCCGC
>DEMY01000009.1 GCA_002359425.1 Clostridiales bacterium UBA2658 | reverse complement strand
GCGGAAGCCTTCTGCGGGTTGGCGCTGATTCCAGCGGCAGCACCCTTGGTCTTGGCATTCTTGACGGTGTTCTTGAGATAGACAACGCCACCCTTGGGGCCGGGGATTGCGCCGCGAACAACGATCATGTTGAGTTCGGGATCAACCTTGACGATGTCGAGATTTTCAACCGTAACCTGCTCGCAGCCCATATGACCGGCGCCGATCTTGCCCTTGTAGATACGGGACGGATCGGAGCAGGAGTTCATGGAGCCTGCATGACGGTGGACAGGGCCGCCGCCGTGGCTGGTGGGGGTGCGCTGTGCGCCGTAACGCTTGATGACGCCGGCGTAGCCCTTACCTTTGCTGATACCCGTAACGTCAACCTTGTCGCCGGCGGCGAAGACATCTGCCTTCAGCACGTCGCCGATGTTCACGGCGTCGCAGTCCTCAAAGCGGAACTCCTTGAGATACTTTTTGAAGGGGACGCCCGCTTTTTCAAGGTGGCCCTTCTCGGGCTTTGTAAGCTTGCGCTCGACCTGATCTTCAAAGCCGAGCTGGACGGCATTATAGCCTTCCTTTTCCGTGGTCTTCTTCTGGACGACGACGCAGGGTCCCGCCTCGATGACGGTGACGGGAACGACGTGTCCAGCTTCATCGAAGATCTGCGTCATGCCGACCTTTTTACCGATGATCGCTTTCTTCATTGTATTTCCTCCTTAAAGGTTATTGGTCAGCTCGCATTCGTCGCAAAGACACATTTGGTCTCCGTTTCCGCTAAAGCGAAAAACCGCGACCTCGTGAATCCCTGCTCCTCNNAGGGAGTGCGCCAGAGGCTGCTGACTTGACCCCGCCCGCGCACTAGCCGCGGACGAATGGGCAAGACGAATTTCTTTACGGACGCCTATATTATTGAGGTATCCGTGCAGGATTTCTTTGTCGTACCTGAATCGAAAAGGCGCAGACGCAATTGATACGTCGAGCCGCCGGGATGCCGGCACGGCAAAAACGAGCGGAGACAAATTACAGTTTCATCTCAATTTCTACGCCTGCGGGAAGCTCAAGGGACATAAGCGCCTCGACCGTTTTCTGGGTCGGGTTCATAATATCGATGAGGCGCTTGTGGGTGCGGCGCTCAAACTGCTCGCGGCTGTCCTTGTACTTGCGGACGGCGCGCAAAACGGTAATGATTTCCTTCTTTGTAGGAAGCGGGATGGGGCCGGAGACCTTGGCGTCCGTGCGCTTTGCGGTCTCAACGATCTTTTCCGCCGCCACATCGATGAGCTGATGGTCATAGGCTTTGAGACGGATACGGATCATTTTTTTGTTTGTAGTAGCTGCCATGTTTTTTCCTCCTGAACGTTTTGATTTCCCGACGGCATTGGCTCTGACGGGGATGCATGCGTTCGGTGAGAAGTTTTTCTGTACACTTTGCCGTGCGTATCAGACTCTGGCCGAAAAACAAACCGGATATTTGATCCGGCTTTTCACCGTTCAGACGATATACGCGTGAACAGAAACGTTCACACCGCCCGATTACAGCCGGAACAAAAGTCCGGCTCCGGACATACTCCGCGAAAGTTACCGGCCTTGCCGAACGACAGCAAGCCGCAATCTCCCGCATCATCGCATAACACGCAACTGGGCGCAACTTTCCCAATGCGCGCTTCGTTAGAATATCATCTAATTCTACGCTTGTCAATAGAATTTTGCATATTTCTAGGCAAAAATCTTTGGGTTTCGCGCCCGGCAAAACGGAGGGCTTTATGCGGCAGCTTTTCCCCGCATTCTTTCCCGTGCGCCTTGCGGACGCGGGACGTTTTTCTTGCCCGCGCAAACAAAAAGCCTGCGTTTCCGTAGGCCACCCGCTTCGCGGCAAAAAAGTTCGGGGGCTTTCGCCCCCGACGCTTTCATTAAGCCGATGCTATAACGAGCATTCCCGAAAGAACAATGAGCACTGTGATGGTTCCCCACCCAATGACGTTCTGGAAAAGCGTATTCGTGTGCTTTCCCATAACCTCTTTTTTGTTGATAATGACCATCATGCAAATGAGGACGACCGGGAGCAGAATGCCGTTGATGCGCTGGCTCCAGAGCGAAATGCCGATGAGCGGCGCATTTGGCAGCAGGATGATGCCCGCGCTCAGAATGAGAATGATGGTATAAAGCCAGTAAAACTGCGGCGCGTCCTCCCACTTTTTGTCGATGCCAGCCTCAAACCCAAACGCCTCGCAGATATAAAACGCGGTGGCGACCGGCAAAATGACCGCCGAGAAAATAGCCGCGACGAGCAGGCCAAAGCCAAAGACCTGCGCGGCAAGCGGACCCGCCAGGAGTTCGAGCGCGCGGGCAGCGTCGCTCGCGTCGTTGATGACGGTGCCCTGTCCGTCCACATACAGAGTCGAGGCGCAGGCAAGCATGATGAAAAACGCCACAACAATGGTCGCAATGACGCCGGTCAAAACGTCCAGAATCGTGTATTTGTAATGCTTGAGCTTCACGCCCTTTTCGATAACGGAAAATTGCATGTAAAACTGCATCCACGGGGCGATGGTCGTACCAATAAGGCCGATGACCATGGAAACGCTGCCTCTGTCTGTGTTCATGCTTGGGTGCGCAATGGCCTGACCAACCGCCTCCCAGTCCGGCTCTGCCATGATCGCTGAAATGACGTAGACGAAAAGACACAGCCCAAAGACAATAAAGACCCTTTCGGCTGTCTTATAGCTGCCCTTGACGATGAGCAGCCAGACCAGAAGCGCCGCAACGGGCACCGAGATATATTTTGAGACGCCAAATATCTGCATACTGCCCGCAACGCCGGCAAACTCTGTCGTCGTGTTCATAATGTCTGTTCCGAGCAGGAAAATGAAGATGAAAAACGTCGTCTTGACGCCCGCGTTTTCGCGGATGAGGTCGGCAAGCCCCTTGCCGGTCACAACGCCCATGCGGGCGTTCATCTCCTGCACGACGAATAAAACGACCGCCGCCGGAATGAGCGTCCACAAAAGCTGGTAGCCATAGGTCGCGCCCGCGACGGAATAGGTCGTAATACCGCCGACGTCGTTGTCCACGCTCCCGGTAATGAAGCCGGGGCCAAAGATTGCAAAGAAGATTGCGAGGTGCTGCCAGATGCTCCGTTTCTTTGTCTTTGCCATATTCCCCGCCCCCTTTACAGACCGTGCTTGCGCGTTTTTAATAATGTATAGACAACGTCGTCTATGATGACCATGCCCACGAGCAGCATGTTCCGGTCAACGACCGGAACGGCCAGCAGGTTGTATTTTGCAATCAGCTCCGTAATGGAACCAATCTTGTCGGTATCACGAACACAGATGACCTTGCTGTCCATGATATCCGCAAGCTTCGTGCGCGGTTCGGCAACGACCACGTCCCGCAGGGAGACGGACGCAATGAGATGCTCGCTCTCGTCCACAACGTTGAGCGAATAGATCTCGCTCGCCTCCGGTTTCTGGCGCCGCAAATCGGCGAGAACCTGTTCGATGGAAAGCTCCTCGCCATAGGACAAAAAGTCCGTCGTCATCAGCGCGCCGACCTCGTCGTCCTCGTATTCCAAAAGCTTTCGGACCTCGTCGGAAGCCTCGCGCTCCATTTCCGAAAGAAGCTTTTCGGCCTTTTCCTCGGGCATATCCTCGAGGATGTCCGCCGCCTCGTCCGCCGGCATTTTTTCCAGAAGGTCCGCTGCCTTGTCAACCGGCAAGTTGCCAATGACCTTTTGCCGCGCATCCGATTCGAGTTCCTCGAGAACATCCGCCGCCTTCTCGTCGTCCAGAGATGCGAAAACCTCTTTCTGCATCTTGGCGTCCATGTCCTCAATAATGTCCGCAAGGTCCGACACGTGCAGCGTTTCAAGCTTTGCGTAGGTCTTCGCGAGCCGGATGCCGGATTGGCCAACGTCCACCGTTTCAACGTCATCCCACAAAATGAGCTTGCTCGGCAGCGTTCCGCCAAAGGCCCCCACCATCTTTTTGAGCGGCTTTGCGATACCGATGCGGCGCAGAAGCCCCTCGATTCCGACGTCAACCGCTACGACATAAATGCCCGTCTTCATCTGCGCGAGCCGCAGGTCGTTGACGCGCACCATTTTAACGCCGTTAATATCGACAATCTGCTTGTCAAGTACATTCTTTTTGAGAAAAAGCGCATCCTCCCCCGGCTCCATGACGGTGGTAATGCTGCCGCATTTGAGAATGAACTGGCCCTTCACCTCGACAACCTGAAAGCTCTTCGCGTCCGCCAAAAATTCGTGCCGCCCGCTGCGGAGTAAAAACGCCGTCACCTNNCCAACAACACTGTCCTTCGGATCGTATACCTTCTTTCCAACGACCCGGCTGAGATAGAAAATGGTCTCAGAATACATAAAAATCCCTCCGTTTTCATACACACGGAGGGAGGAAAAGCATGTATAGCAAGCCTGAACTCAAACGCTGAGCTCAGGCGGAAAAACCTCCGTATGTATCTGCAATGATAATCGGCTACTTCCCGGATCCGCGTCCATGAAATCGCGACCTCCTGAATGATAAAATAATGAAAAATCGTCCCCGCACGCGCCCGAACGCGGCAGTGACGAAAAAGTGTCCTGCTCCCGTTCAAGCTTCAGCTCTGCAAGGCGGTGAAATTGCGTTAGATCATGCCTTATAGTTCGACATGGCCTGTTAACCGGCTCGCGATGTCTCCATCCCTTCGCGGCAGCAATCCGTATCCTTGCGGTAGCCTCACCTACCGAGGCGTTATTCATTTCATCGTTATTATATGTTTTACGCTTCCGTTTTGCAAGCTTTTTCACAAATTCTCAACAAAAACTTTGTCACAGCCGCCGATTGTGGCTACCAAACAAAAAAATTAAAGAATGTGGCTTGTATGGACGCCCTATGGTATAATCCGTGGAGTAACCTGCACCATTTTGCTCTTGAAAGAGGTACACCATGATTTTATCCGACAAGACCATCACAAGAATGTGCGCCGACGGTACGCTCTCCATTTCACCTTTGGAGCACGAACAGATACAGCCAGCCAGCGTTCANNAGAGGACTCTCCGGCGGGGATCATCACACTCGACAGCGAAATCAAATACAAGACGATCAAGGCGGACACCTATCTTCTTCTTCCGGGGCAGTTTGTCCTTGCAACGACAATGGAAACCATTTCGCTGCCCGAAAACCTGACCTCGTTTGTCGAGGGCCGCAGCTCTCTGGGCAGAATGGGTCTTTTCATTCAAAACGCCGGATGGGTAGACCCCGGTTTTCAGGGTGAAATTACGCTTGAGCTGTTTAATGCCAACCGCTGTGCGATCGAGCTGAAAGCCGGGCGCAGAGTCGGTCAGCTCGTTCTGGCCGAAATGGACGAAGCAGCGCTCAACCCCTACAACGGCAAATACCAGGGCCAAAAAGGCGCGACAGGCTCCCGCGTCCATATGGATCAGGAAAACAGGTAGTCTGAGGATCATCATATCCTTGAGAGATATGCACGACTTGCAGAATGCCAAGCATTTCAAATCCATCAACGGCTATCAGATATACTGCGCCGGAGCGGCAAAGCCAAGTCTCCGAGGAGCGGACATCGCAGCGACGTCGCCACTCTGGGAACCGTTCTCGACCGCATGATATAAAAACGGGACTGTTTTTCACAGTCCCGAAAATTTTTTATTCGTCTTTGTCTCCGAATTTTTCGCTGTAGTTTGCGATGCACGTTTTGATAATGGCAACGGCCTCGTCACGGTGACGGACCTCTTCCACGGCGGTCTTTTTGCCCTCAAGCGTTTTGTAGACGGAGAAGAAGTGCTCTATTTCGTCAAAGATGTGCTTTGGCAGGGCATCCACGTCGCGATAGGAGTTGTAGGTCGGGTCAGCAAACGGGATGGCAATGATCTTTTCGTCGTTCTTGCCGCCGTCAATCATCGTGATAACACCGATGGGGTAGCAGCGAACGGTCACCAGCGGGTCGATCGGCTCGCTCGCAAGGACGAGAACGTCCAGCGGGTCGCCGTCGTCTGCATAGGTGCGGGGAATGAAGCCGTAGTTCGCAGGATAGTGCGTGGAGGTGTAGAGGATGCGGTCCATGATGAGAAGGCCCGTTTCCTTGTCTAGCTCGTACTTCTTCTTACTTCCCTTTTCGATCTCGACCACAGCAATAAAATCCTCGGGTTTGATGCGCTCGGGGTTAATGTCATGCCATATGTTGCTCATTTGTTTCTCCTTATATAAATTAACGGTTGCCGATTGTAATGCTCTCGACGATGTCCGCGACGTTCTCGCAGGTATCGCAGCACTTTTCAAAGAAATCGTAAATTTCGCGCCACGCAATGACATCCAGCGGGTCCGTGTCCGTCGTGTGCAGATTGCGCATACAGCGGACATAGAGGTCGTCGCCAAGCTCCTCAAGACGGTTGATCTCAACGATGAGGCTTTCAAGGGTTCTAGATTTTTTAAAGTTCGGAAATTCCTCCAAAAGCTTCTGCATGGCTGCGCAGCACTGAATGACGACGCCCGCAAACTCGATGGAATCGGGCCGGATCGTCTGAACGTTGCTGATATAGATACGAATGAGGATGTCTTCGATGGCATCCGTAACGTCGTCAATGTTCTGGCTGAGGTCAAGGATGTCGTTTCGCTCAATGGGGGTAATGAAGGCGGAAACGAGCGCGTTCGTCAATTCGTGGCGCTTGTCGTCGCCCCGGTGTTCGATGTCGTGCAGCGCTTCGCGCTTTTCCGGAAGCGTGTCAACGCTGAAATTTTCCAGCACATCCTTGAGCATATTGGCCGCTTCGCAGGAGATGACGGCGCTTTCAATAAAGTTGTCAAAATAGAACCTGTCCGATTTTTTTGCCATGGCGCTCAATCCCTTCTAATCAAATCATGTAATTTATAATCAATATAATAGTATGGAACCGTATTACAGCACGGCGGAGAAAAGCTTCACCATGAGATACCCTATAAGGCCGCAGCCGGGGAAGGTGAGTACCCATGTGAGTACCATGTCCTTCACGACCGCAAAGTTGACGGCGGAGAGACGCTTTGTCGCTCCGACGCCCATGATGGCGGTGGTCTTCGTGTGCGTCGTTGAAACGGGCAAGCCGAAAAGCGATGACAAAAGCAGGCAGAAGGATGCGGCAAGGTCCGCCGAAAAGCCCTGATAGCCATCGAGCTTTACCATGTCCATGCCCACGGCCTTGATGATCTTATACCCGCCGATGGAGGTGCCGACCGCCATGACAAGCGAGCACATGAGCATCATCCAGATCGGAATGGAAACGTCGCCCGTCGTCTCGCTGCCGTTTGCGAGAAAGACGCCTAAAATGAGAACGCCCATGAATTTCTGGCCGTCCTGCGCGCCGTGCATGAAGGCCGTTGCACCGGCGGCGGCAATCTGCGCGCCGCGGAAAAAGCCGGTCGTTTTGCGCCGGTCGATATCGTGGCAGATGAACGCCACGAGCTTTGCCGCGCCATAGCCCGAGCCGAAACCGAGGAACGTGGAGAGGACGAGACCGTATATGACCTTGACCCACTCGTTCCAGTTAATGCCCGAAAAGCTGCCCTGCAAAGCGATGGCCGCACCCGAAAGGCCGGCAATGAGCGCGTGGCTCTCGCTCGTTGGGATACCGAACCACCACGCCACGACCGCCCACAGGATGATGGCGAAAAGAGCCGCGCACAAAGCAAGCGTCGCCGCATGCGTGTTGCCGCTGAAGTCAACCATGTTTTTGATGGTCATTGCAACGGTCGCATTAATCATCGTCATGACGAAAGTGCCGAAGAAATTAAAAACCGCCGCCATCAAAACCGCCGGCTGCGCCTTCATCGCGCGGGTCGCAACGCAGGTCGCAATGGCATTCGGCGCGTCTGTCCAGCCGTTGACAAAAATGACGCCGAGCGTCAGGATTATGGTAATCAGCAGCGTGGGGTTACCACCGATCTGCTGAAGAAACCAGCTAAAACTCAAGTTCAGTCACACCCCTGTTGTCCCCCAAGGGACTTACTTTATCATAATGTAATCGCCGGAACTTAAAATAACATATATTTCACAGAATAGATACAGCAAATTTCACATTGTGGCAACCAAACTTTGCGGTCTTTTGTCTGCCGGACACAGACAGTATATCCAAAACCGCTCTACCCTGCCCTTTTGAGGGCAAAAAAGCGCCGAATATGCGGAATTTGCGAACAAATTGAAGCTCTCAAAAGCCGAAGGGCGAAAATCGTCCCTTCGGCTGAAGGTTTCATTCTCCGAGCGCGGCTTTCACGAAACCCAAAAACAACGGATGCGCGCGGTTCGGGCGGCTCTTAAATTCGGGATGGTATTGGACCCCGACAAAAAAGTCGTTTCCGGGAATTTCGACGGTTTCGACAATACGCTCGTCCGGCGAGGTGCCGCCGATGACGAGTCCCTTTTCCCGCATCATCTCGCGGTAGTCATTGTTGAACTCGTAGCGGTGGCGGTGGCGTTCGGAAATAAGGTCGGTATTGTAGCAGCGGCTGAGCATTGTGCCCGGCACAATTTTACAGGGGTACGCGCCGAGACGCATGGTGCCGCCCTTGTCGATGTCCTCGCTCTGGTCTGGCATGAAGTCGATGACCTTATGCGGTGTGTTGCTGTCAAATTCGCCGGAATGTGCGTCCGTCAGGCCGCAGACGTCCCGCGCAAATTCGATGACGGCAATCTGCATACCGAGGCACAGTCCGAGGTACGGCACATTATTTTCTCTCGCGTAGCGGCAGGCGGCAATCTTGCCTTCGATGCCGCGCGAGCCGAAGCCGCCGGGCACGACGATGCCCCTCACGCCCGCGAAAACGGTGGCCGCGTTCTCGTCCGTGACCGTTTCGCTGTCAACCCACTTGATGTTGACGCGGGCCTGCAGCTCAAACCCGGCGTGGTGCAGCGCTTCGACAACGGAGAGATAGGCGTCGTGCAGGCGGACATATTTGCCGACGATGGCGACAGTCGTCTCCTTCGAGCGGTTTTTGATGCGGTCAACCATTTCGCGCCACTCTTTCATGTCGGGCGGGTCGGTGTGGAGATTCAGCTCGCGGCAGACAACATCCGAAAGGCCGTTGCGTTCGAGCATGAGCGGGGCTTCGTAAAGATTCGGCAGCGTCATGTTTTCAATGACACAGTCAGGCTTTACGTTGCAGAAGAGAGAGATTTTACGGAAGATGTCCTCCTCCAGCGGCTGGTCGCAGCGTAGAACGATGATATTCGGCGTGATGCCCATGCCCTGCAGCTCCTTGACAGAGTGCTGGGTCGGCTTGGACTTGTGCTCGTCCGAGCCGCGCAGAAAGGGAACCAGCGTGACGTGGATGAAAAGGGCGTTTTCGCGGCCAACCTCGATGGCGATCTGGCGGATGGCCTCCAGAAACGGCTGGGACTCAATGTCGCCGGTCGTGCCGCCGATCTCGGTAATGACGACGTCCGCGTTTGTCTTTTTGCCGCAGTTGTAAATGAACTCCTTGATTTCGTTCGTGATGTGCGGGATCACCTGCACGGTTTCGCCGAGGTATTCGCCGCGGCGTTCTTTGTTGAGTACGTTCCAGTAGACCTTGCCGGTCGTGAGGTTTGAGAATTTGGTAAGATTTTCGTCAATGAAGCGCTCGTAGTGACCGAGGTCAAGATCGGTCTCCGCGCCGTCCTCCGTTACATATACCTCGCCGTGCTGGTAGGGACTCATAGTGCCGGGATCGACGTTGATATACGGGTCAAGCTTCTGGGCCGCGACCTTGAGTCCGCGCGCTTTCAGAAGTCTTCCGAGCGAAGCCGCCGTGATGCCCTTGCCAAGACCCGAAACGACGCCGCCCGTGACGAAAATATACTTGCTCATTGCTGTTTCTCTCCTCTGCCAATCTGAAAGCGGGTCTCCTTTTGCAGACACCCGCTCTCTTTATTTTCCATAAGTATTTAAAATAGAAACGGCGACATCGCCTTTGGGAAGGCGTTGGTCCATCGCCTGTTTTTCAATGTAGTGGTGCGCCTGCTCCTCGGTCATGCCAAGGGACTCAATGAGCGCCCATTTTGCGCGGTTCACAATGCGCATTTCGCCCATTTTGGCAGCGAGACTTTTGGTTTTTCGATCCATTATCCGCAGTCTCACAGCAGTAGCATACACCAATTTCATTGCCGTGTAAAGAGTAGATTTGTTCAGAGGTTTGGAAACTGTCATAACGCCGAAGCTCTCCGCGCGGCCCGATATCTCCTNNCCCGGAACGATTAGCAGCACAGCGGCCGAGCTCCCGGCGACAAGGTCCGTCGCAAAGTCCGTTCCGAACTCGTCCGGCAGCGGCGCATTCACAACCACGATGTCAAAATCGTCGTTTAATATCGTGCGTTTTGCCTCTCCACAGCTTGAAACAGTAACAAAACGCGAAAACTCCCCCTTCGGCAGCAGTTCCCCAAAAAGCGCCGTGATCCGGTCTGAGGACGAAACAACCAGCACACTGCACTGGTTTCTAGCGCTGGGCATGACCGCATCACTTCCTTTTTGGATAGATTCTCCACTTCAGAGACTGGGTTTATTTTTCCCGCTTCGCGTATTTCTCAACAAGCGTTTCGGGCAGATGGGCGCGGATGAAAGCGCTGTTTTCCGCGAGCAATGCCGCCTCCGGCAGCGAGGACGGAAGCTTTTTCAGGCCCGCGAGCTGTTTTTCTGTGGCGGTGTAGAGGTTAAAATTCCTGCTCTCCGGCGGAGACATTTTCTGTGTGACGCCGTCGAGACCCGCCCACAGCAGCAGCGCATAGGCAAGGTAGGGGTTCGCGTTCGCGTCCGGGGAACGCAGCTCAATGCGGCGTTTGCGCACCTCGGTTGCCGCCGGGATGCGGATGAGCTGGGAGCGGTTCTCGGGCGACCAGCTCACATAGAGCGGGGCCTTGCTGGCGCCGAGACGCTCGTAGGACTGCGCAGTCGGGTTCAAAAACAGGCTCATTTCCAGAACGTGCGCCATGAGGCCCGCCTTAAAGGACTCGAAGCAGTCCCCCGCATCCATCTCCGGCGAAACGTTGATGTGCATGCCGCTGCCGGGCGCGTTTTTGATCGGCTTCGGGTCAAAGCTTGCCCAGAGCCCGTTTCGTGCGGCGGCAGTCTTGACGACGTTTATGAACGTGACGGCGTTGTCGGCGGCAATGAGCGGGTCGGCGTAGCGGAAGTCGATCTCGTTTTGCCCGGGCCCCTCCTCGTGGTGGCTCGCCTCAGTCGCGATGCCCATCTCCTCGAGGGTCAGGCAGATGTCGCGCCGCACGTTTTCGCCCGCGTCCTCCGGGGCCATGTCCATGTAGCCCGCTGTGTCCATCGGAACGCCGGTCGCAGCCCCCTTCTCGTCCGTTTTGAAAAGGTAGAACTCATACTCAGAGCCCACGCCGCAGTGAAGTCCCTGCTTTTTTGCGTCCGCAACGGCGGATTTCAATATCTGCCGCGTGTCGAGCGCAAAGGGCGTTCCGTCCGGGCTGCGGATGTCGCAGAACATGCGCACGACGCGCCCGTTGGAGGGCCGCCACGGGAAGCTGACAAGCGTCGCCGGGTCCGGGAACAGAAACAGGTCCGACTTGCTGAGATCCGCAAAGCCCGGCACCGCCGAAGCGTCAAACGACACGCCCGACGCAAAAGCCGCCTTGAGCTCAGCGGGCGGCACGGAGATGTTTTTTTGGGCGCCGAAAACATCGCAGAAAGCGAGGCGTACGAACTTTACGTCCTCCTCCTCCAAAAAATCGAGCACTTCTTCCGCTGTATACAGCATGGCGTTTCCCCCGTTCAGTTTTGAATGTAGAGCTGCTTGTAAGGATTAGAGCTGTTCGGCGTCAAGGTGAAAAAGCCCTTATCATAGACCTTTTCCTCCGGGACCCCGAAGCGTTCGCAGTATTCTTTAATGTAGGGCGCGGCAAGGGCCATGTCCTCGTCGGTCGACCGGCCGCTTTCAATCTGCTTNNCTTTGTGCAAAGTCTGTCGGCGCGGACCATGATTTTTCCGCCGTGCATCCCGGTGGCGCAGAAATTACCTAAGATTTCTTCATCCCGGCAGTGAAGGCCGAGCGCGATAATGAGTCCGCCCGCCTGGTATTCGCCCAAAAAGCTTCCGCTTCTGCCGCCGAAGACGAGCACAGGGTACTTTTCGTTGTAGGCTTTCATATGGATGCCGGCGCGGTAGCCGACGTCGCCCTCAATCAATATTTTACCGCCGCGCATTGCGTAGCCCGCGGCGTCCCCGCAGCGGCCGTGGATGATGATGCTGCCGGAGTTCATCGTGTCCCCGGTCGCGTCCTGCGCGTTGCCGTTTACGATGATGTCCGCGCCGTTGAGGTAGGCTCCCAGCGCGTTTCCGGGAATGCCGTTTATGGTAATCGTGCGTCCCTCTGCGCCCGCGCCGATAAAGCGCTGCCCAATGCAGTGCTCCAGCGTCACGTCGCCGGATGCCGCAAAGATTTCTTTGTTCAGTATATCATATCTTTTCCCCGAACAATCAATATTCATGACAGATTCCTCCTTGTCCGGTCGTCAAATTTCATCGCATAGGACCGGCCCCGCAGGCTCGCGCATTCCGGCAAGCTTTTCATCGCGGTACCGTCTTGAAAACGCAATCAGGCTCGGCTCCTTGCAGACGCTCTCGAAATCAAGGTCGGAAAGCGGCGTCTGCTCGCGGAGGAGCGAGGTATAGATGCCCGCGCGCGCAACGTCGCCAATGAGAATGAAGCCGCGGAGCGTGCCGCCATAAAAGAGCTTTTTGTAGCTGCCGCTTTTATGGGACCCGTAGACCTCGCCCTCGTAAACGCCCGCTGTGAGGATGTGCAATCCGAAAAAGCCGATGGCATTCATCGGGAAAAAGTGCGGTTCCGGGGGCGCGCCGCCTGCCATGGAGACGCCCGCGATGTGCCCGCCGTTGTAGGCGTTCGGCAAAATGGCGAGCACCCGGCGCGCGCCGAGCGAAATGTCAAAGCTCGTCACGCAGTCACCCGCCGCCCAGACGTTTGAGACGGTGGTTTTCATCTCCCCGTCGACAACAAGCCCCTTTTCAACGGCTCCGCCCGCATCCGCGACAAGCGAGACGTTCGGGCGCACACCGACAGCGGTGACGAGGATGTCAAATCCGAGCTTCTCCCCGCTCGTCAGCTCGACGGAATTGCCCTTGAATACCTTCGCAGAAACGCCGAGCCGGAAGCTTACGCCGTTTTTCTCCAGGTGCTTTTGCACAACAGCGGCTCCCTCGTCGTCCAAAACAGACGAAAGGATGCGCGGCGCGAGGTCGATGACTGTAAGGCTCCCCACCTTCGCGGCAATGCCCTCGGCGCACTTCAAGCCGATCAGGCCCGCGCCAACGATGAGCACCCGCGCCTTCGGGAACAGCGCCGCGTCCAGCGCCTTCGCGTCGTCGAGCGACAGGAACGAAAAGCGTTTTTCCACTGTTTCCAGCCCCGCCATTGGGGGCACGAACGGGGACGAGCCGGTGGCGACCAAAAGCCGGTCGTACTTGAGCATCTCTCCCCCGTCGAGCGTAACGGTCTTTTTCGCGGGGTCGAGCTTTTCCGCCGTGCGACCCAGCATGGTCGTCACGCCGTTTTTCTCATAAAAGTCGTCGGGCCGGTATNNATCATGCGCTGTTCGTCCGTTTTACCCTGCAACAGATAGGAGATGAGCGGGCGGGAATAGACGTGGTGCGTTTCATTTGAAACCACCGTAATTTTGCCCTTTTCGTCGACCGCGCGGATGCCCTCGACGGCTCCGACGGCGGCGGTGCTGTTGCCGATGATGACGTATTTCATTTCCGTTCACCTCTCCTCAAAAACGATGGCATTGTTCGGGCAGCCCATAACGCAGCGCGGCGTTCCGCCGTTTTGGGCGCACAGCTCGCACTTTTGCATGACCCCGTCCGCAGTTGGCGTAATGCAGCCGTAGGGACAGGACAGCACACAGGTAAAGCACCCGACGCATTTTTCCTCGTTGATGGTGATGAGACCGTCCTCTATTGTTACTGCGCCGCTGATGCAGTTTTTGACGCAGTACGGCTCCTCACAGTGACGGCAGGATACGGCGAAGTTCACGTCCCCGGCGGACTCCACGCGGATGTTCGGTCTGATTTTGATGTTCCGCAGGGCCGCCGCCATGTCGTGCTTGCCGGAATTGGCAAACGCGCAGTTGTATTCGCAGAGGTGGCAGCCAAGGCACCATTCCTCATTTACATAGACTCTTTTCATCTTCTCACTCCCCCGCGTGCGCGATGCCCAGAATGGACAGTTCCTTTTCGGTCAGGCCAACGCCCCGAAGCATGAGCCGATTTCCCTTGAGCGCTTCAATGGAGTTAATGCCCATACCGCCCATCAGCTCCTCGATCTCATGATTCCATGCGGTCAGAAGGTTCACGAGCTTCGGCGCGGCGCCGTCCGGGTTCAGGCGCTTGACAAGATCGGGACGCTGCGTTGCGATGCCCCAGTTGCATTTG
>DEMY01000109.1:25770-30794 GCA_002359425.1 Clostridiales bacterium UBA2658 | reverse complement strand
TATGGAGCCCGGACTTTCCTCACGCACAGGCTTTCGCCTTGTGCCCGCGGCCGTTCGGCCCACTCGCCGTTAGATTTTACAACCTTCGGCCCGTCTTGTCAATCAAAACGCGCCGATTGCCACAAATCGGCGATTGGCCGCATTCTTTTCTTCACAAGCGCGATAAAGTGCGATATACTATTTTACTAGGAAAAACGTTTTCACAAAAGGAGGCTCACACTGTGCAGCGTTTAAAAGTTGATCCTATAGAGGCATACCGCTATCTCGGCTGCCGGGGCGAGCCGGACGAGACGGCGAGGCGGGAGCTTGACCGTGCCTCGACGCTCGTTTTGGAATGTGCGAAACCGCGCGTCATACAAAAGCGCTGCGACGTGACGCACGGCGAGCCGCCCGTTCTCTCCGGGACAAGCTTTCCACTCACGGGCCGCGCTGCTGCGGCGCTCTTGCGGGACTGCGATGTCTGCTGTATCTTTTGCGCAACGCTCGGCTCGGGCGTTGACGCGCTTGTTCGCCGGTGGGAGCTGCGCGACATGGCCTTTGCCGCAACGCTGGACGCCTGTGCGAGCAGCGCGGTCGAAAGTCTCTGCGACAATATCGAAGCGGACTTGCGGGCCGAATGCATGGAAAAAGGGCTTTTCCTCACGGACCGCTTTTCCCCCGGCTACGAAGACCTGCCGCTCGCCATTCAAAAGGCGTTCTGTGCGGACCTCGACACAGCGAGGAAGATCGGCGTCACGGTGACGGAAAGTGGCCTTCTGCTGCCGCGCAAGAGCGTGACGGCCCTCATCGGCATTTCGGCAAGACCGCAAAAGAGCCGCGAGTCCGGGTGCGAAGCCTGCGCCGCCTATAAAACCTGCAAATTCCGGGAGAACGGAGTAACCTGCTATGGACACATTCTTTGATAAAATCACAAACGGCGAGTTCGTCCTTTTGGATGGCGCGATGGGAACGATGCTGCAAAAAGCGGGTTTACCCGTCGGTGTGCAGCCGGAGATCTGGATGCTCGCGCATCGAGATGTGCTGTNNCTGGCGTCCGGCAGCCGTATCTGCTATGCAAACACCTTCGGGGCCAACCGCAAAAAGCTCGCGGGCAGCGGGTACACGGTCGATGAGATTGTTTTCGCCGCCGTCTCTGCCGCAAAACAGGCGGCGGACGGAAAGGCGCTTGTCGCGCTCGACGCCGGCCCCATCGGCGAGCTTCTTGCCCCATCGGGAACGCTCAGCTTTGAAGAAGCCTACGACATCTTCCGCGAGGTCGTGACAGCGGGCGAAAAGGCGGGCGCCGATCTCATTGCGTTTGAGACGTTTACGGATTTGCAGGAGCTTCGTGCGGGCGTTTTGGCGGCAAAGGAAAACACAAAGCTGCCCGTTTTCGCGACCATGTCCTTTGAGGAAAACTGCCGCACGTTTACGGGCTGTCTTGCGGAGTGCTTTGCCGTCACAATATCCGGTCTTGGCGTTGACGCCATAGGCGTCAACTGCTCGCTCGGCCCCGCGCAGCTCATGCCGGTCATCCGGTGCATCGGCGCAGTGACGAAGCTGCCGCTCATCGTCAAGGCCAACGCCGGGCTGCCTGACGCGCGGGACGGGCACTATAATATCTCTGCGACGCAGTTCGCGGAGGAAATGGCGGAATGCGCAGTGCTCGGCGTCAAATACGTCGGCGGGTGCTGCGGCACCGACCCTGATTATATCAAGGCGCTTGCGGAGACGATGGCTGGAAAAAAGTGCGCCAAACGGGAAGTTTCCAAGGATACTTACGTTTGCAGTGCGACTCGGTTGGTGACGGTCACGGAGCCGCGCATCGTGGGCGAGCGCGTGAACCCGACCGGAAAAAAGCGCTTTCAGCAGGCGCTTCGCGAGCACGATCTTGACTATGTGCTCGCGCAGGGCGTCCAGCAGGCGGACGCGGGAGCGGACATTTTGGACGTGAACGTCGGCGTACCCGGCCTTGACGAAAGGGCGCTCATGCGCGAGTGTGTAGAAGGACTTGCGGCCGCGACCGAGCTGCCGCTCCAAATCGACTCAAACAGCCCGGAGGCGCTGGAGGCAGGGCTTCGCGCATTCTGCGGCCGGGCAATTGTGAACTCCGTCAGCGGCGAAAAAGCCCGCATCGAAAAGGTCCTGCCGCTCGTTGCAAAATACGGTGCATGCGTCGTTGGTCTTGCGCTCGACGAGGCTGGCATCCCGGAAACGGCGGAAGGCCGCGTCCGCATTGCCGGGCACATTCTTGATGCCTGCGCGCAATACGGCATCACAAAGCGTGACGTTTTTATCGATTNNGACGGTTTCAGCGGCGCAGGACGCGGCGCAGGAAACGCTTGCGGCAGTGCGTACCGTCAAGGAACAGCTCGGTGCAAAAACCGTGCTTGGCGTTTCAAATATCTCGTTTGGCCTTCCAAACCGTGAGCTTGTGAACCGCACATTCCTGTCTCTCGCGCTTGAGGAGGGGCTTGACCTCGCCATCATAAATCCGAATATTCCTGCCATGACGGAAACCGTCGCGGCGTACAAGCTCTTGAAAGGCTTTGACAAGGACTGTCAGGGCTTCGTAGACCGCTTTGCGAACGCGCCGGCGACGCCTGCGCCCGCCGCCCCCGGCAAGACGGACGACATTTTCGAGGCCGTCGCCAAGGGTCTCAAGTCAGAGAGCCGCGAGATCACAAAGCGGCTCATGGAAACCAAAACAGAGCTGGAGATCATAAACGACTGCCTCATCCCCGCGCTCGACGCGGTGGGCACGAGATACGAGAAAGGCGAGCTGTTTTTGCCCCAGCTTCTGCGCGCGGCGGAGGCCTCGCAGGAGGCGTTCGAGGTTTTGAAGGTCAATATCGCCAAAACGGGTGCGGGCGGGGTCACAAAGGGCAAGATCATTGTAGCCACTGTGCGTGGCGACATCCACGATATTGGAAAGAACATCGTAAAAACGATTTTGGTCAACTACGGCTACCAGGTCATCGACCTTGGCCGCGACGTACCGCCGGAAACGGTTGTCGAAACGGCGGTGCGCGAGGACGTAAAGCTGATCGGCCTTTCAGCGCTGATGACGACGACGCTGCCCGCTATGGCGGAGACAGTCGCCCTGCTCCGAAAAAGTGGTCATGCCTGCAAGGTCATGATTGGCGGCGCGGTGCTCACGCCAGACTACGCCAGGGAAATCGGCGCCGATTACTACGCGCGCGACGCGAAGGCTTCCGCCGATATCGCAAAGGAGGTGCTTGGATGAGCTTCCGCGACAAACTTCAAGGCCCGCCGGTCCTTTTCGATGGCGGCATGGGCACCTATTACGCGCAGAAATACGGCTTTGAACCCGAATGCTGCGAATTTGCGAATCTGGAGTATCCGGAGCGGGTGTTTTCCGTTCACCGCGCCTACATTTCCACCGGGGCGCGGGCGATTAAGACCAATACCTTCGGCGCGAACACCATTGGCCTTGAATGTGCGCCGGAGACGGTCGCGGAGATCATCGAAAAGGGCTGGCAGATTGCGGTTGACGCAGCCGGGCCGGACGTTTCGGTCTTTGCGGACGTCGGCCCCATCCCGCACGAGGAAAACGTGAGCCATCTCGCAGAATACATCGCTATCGCCGACCGCTTTCTTGCGCTCGGTGCGGAAAACTTCCTGTTTGAGACTTTTTCGTCAACAGAGCACCTTTCGGAACTTGCGGCGCACATCAAGCAGCGAAAGCCAGACGCCTTCGTCGTCTGCTCCTTCGCGGTTGCGCCGGATGGATTCACGCGGGAGGGCGTACCGCTTGGAAGGCTGAAAGAGAAGATGGAGGCCGACGCGAACGTAGACGCCNNCCACATGATAAAGCTGATCGCCCAGCTTGCGGGAGCAAAAAAGTCCCTGATCGCCATGCCGAACGCAGGTTACCCGACCCTCGTCGGCAACCGCGTTTTCTACGCGAACAACGCCGACTACTACGCGCGCGGTTTAGCGGACATCGCGGCGTTGCCGGGCGTTTCGATGGTCGGTGGTTGCTGCGGCACAACGCCGGAGCACATTGCGAAGGTCCGTGCGCTTCTGGACGAAAAAAGCGGCTCCGCCCGCGTCGTTTCCACCGACGCCGAAGCCGTGCCAATTGATCTTGCGCCGAACCGGCTCTGGGAAAAGCTCGCGGCCGGGAAAAAGGTTATTGCCGTAGAGGTTGCCCCGCCCGCCAATGCCGACATCCGCAAGTTCATGGATGGCGCGCGAACCCTAAAGGACGCGGGCGCAGACGCGATCACCATCGCGGACTGCCCCATCTCCCGCGCACGGGCGGACAGCAGTCTGCTTTCGTCAAAGCTCAAACGAGAGCTTGGCATTGACCCCATCCCGCACATGACCTGCCGCGACCGCAACATTATCGCCACCAAGGCCCTTTTGCTGGGCCTCAACATCGAGGGCGTCAACAATGTTCTCGTCGTCACCGGCGACCCGGTTCCGACGGCGGAGCGCGGCACCATTAAAAGCGTTTTTAATTTCAATTCCGTTGTGCTCGCGAGCTACATCCGCGACCTTGCGCCGGAGCTTTCATGCGGGCCGTTCCNNCGTTTTTGGTGCGCTGAATTTAAACGCGCTGAATTTCGACCACCAGCTTCGCCATGCGCAGGAAAAAGAGAAAAATGGTGTGGATGCATTTCTGACCCAGCCGGTTCACTCCGAGCGCGCCCTGCAAAATCTGGCGCTCGCGAAAAAGGAGCTGAAAGGCAAAATACTCGGCGGCGTCATGCCCATCGTGAGCTACCGCAACGCCTGCTACATGAACAGCGAGATCGCGGGCGTCAGCGTGAGCGACGACATTGTCCAAAAGTATGAGGGCCTCGACAAAGCCGCCGCGACTGAGTTTGCCGTCTCTCTCCAGACCGATATTGCAAGAAGCATGACCGATCTGGTGGACGGGTATTATATGATAACCCCGTTTTCAAGAACGGATATTATCACAAGGGTGATTGCAAACCTGCAATAGCGTCTGCCCGGTCTCTAACCCGCCATAAAAGTCACTTGAGCAATTCGTCGTAGCTGGTTTCGAGGGCATC
>DEMY01000109.1:0-25735 GCA_002359425.1 Clostridiales bacterium UBA2658 | reverse complement strand
GCTTGATTTTTTGTTCGCTCATCTCTACCTCCAAAAAAGAACCTGAACAGGTCCGATTGCTCTTGATTGTAGAGGCTTTTAATGGTAAAATGGGACCGAAACAGGTCCGAATTGAGTATGGAGGAGGCAGAATATGAAAAATGTCACGCTGACAATAGACGATTGTCTCTACGAATTTTACCGCAAGGTGAGCTTACAGGCCGGCGTCGCCGTGGAGCAGGTGATGTCGGACACGCTTTTCAAGCTGGCCGGAGAGCTTGCTCTGAACGCACTGGACAAAAAGAAAGCGGAACCGCTGCGCTGAACGGCCGGATACAAAGGAACGGCCCCCGGTTTTTGCCGGGAGCCGCTTTTTATTCACCCTTGTATTTTTTTCTCGTGGCGATGCCGCCGCGGATATGGCGCTGGGACTTATTGTATTCCAGAAGCTCTTTGACCTCGTCGTAGAGAGGCTTATTGACATAGTAAAGCCGTTCCGTCACATCTTTGTGGACTGTGGACTTGCTGACACCGAAGTGCTGAGCGGCGGCGCGGACGGTGGCTTTGTTCTCTATCATGTAGCTTGCGAGCTCGCAGGCCCGTTCGTCGATGTTCTCTCTCAATACGATCCCTCCCGGAATTATTCCGTATCGTATCCTATGAGAGAGTGCGTGTCCGTTATGCCTGCAGCGTTACACGATCATACGCGATGCGCGTCGCGTCGATTTCCACATCATAAACGATGCCGCGGCGGGAAAAACCGTTTTTATCCAGAAGGTGCTGCATGACGCGGTTATTTTCGTGCGTGTCGGCGCGGAGATGCGGGTAGCGCTCTGCGCTGAAAGCGGTGCAGCGGGCGAAAAGACCCTTCACCGTTCCGTCTCCCGCGAGACGGTGGATGACGGCGTAGGGCGCGTCCGACCGCCACGAGCCGCTTTCAATGACCGCATAGGCTGGTTCCGGTCCGTCGCAGAGGGCGAAAGCGCCGTGAACCGTGCCGTTCTCATCAAAAACATAGAGCTGTTTTGCCTCAATGTCGTACCGCAGCAGTTCCTCATCGGGATAGCTGTCGCCCCACTGGGACGCGTTGCCGTTTTCTGCCATGAACGCCCGCGCCGTGCGGTAGACTGCCATAATGGCCGGAAGGTCCTCTTCCAGTGCAAGTCTTATCATTTGCTGTTTCCTCCGCTATTTTTTCCAAGTATAATGCCCGCGCGCGGCGATTGCAAGATGAAGCGCAGAAAATGTCCGCCGGGGCCTTCACAAGCTTGCTTTGCGCGGCAAATAGTGTATAATCAATTTAGACGGCTGCGCCGTCGTTCGGTAGTTGGTTTCGAGTTATAAGAACAGTGAGGGAGACGCTTGAAAAAGCAGAAAGATAAAAAGGAAAAGCCCGCGCCCAAAGAGGCGGGCGACAAAAAGAAGAAAAAAACCGGGAAAAAAGCCGCCGCCGCAAGTACGTCGTCCCCCGCGCCAAAGCGGCCTGCCGCCGCGTCGAGACCGCCCCTGGACTGGGCGGCGCCGGTGGGAATGTCGGTAAGCAGCGCAGCAGAGCCCTCGAAGAAAAAGCGCCTTCCGGTGCTGATCATTCTGTGCGTTGTCGGTGCGCTTATTATCGGGTTTTATATTGTGCCGCATGTCAAGCACGCGAACGTCTATAAAAGTGCGATCACGGAGCTAAAAAAGGGCATGGACTATGCGGACGCGCGCGAGAAGCTGACGGAGCTTGGCGACTACAAAAACGCGCGGGTCCTGTCGAGCTATGCGCTGGCCCTGAACGTATACGACGGCGGCCGGGTGACGGCGGGCGTCGCGCTCGATCAGATCACGATTTGCCTCATGACCATCCCGGACGACTATTCCGGCGAGCTTTCGGAGGAGATCGCAACCTTTAAGAACCAGTTCGGCGGCTATCGCCAGCGGCGGAGTGACTACTCGGCTGAAACGGCTTTTCTCCATCCGGAAACGGGCGCGTCGGCGAGCCAACGCGGCAATGTCAAACACAACAACAATTTCTATGAGGCGGTCGAGGCGTTCTATGAAAATGCGAGGCATTTCTGGGACGAGGATTAATGCCGCATGTTAAAACACGCAAAAAACGGTTATCCTGAATTTCAGAAAACGAGAAAGGAGAACAAGACATGAAAGTATCGATTGACGAGAGCGCCTGCATCGGCTGCGGACTCTGCGCCGGCACCTGCCCGGAGGTCTATGATCTGGACGGCAGCGTCGCGAAGGTGATTGCCCAGCCTACTGCCGGGAACGATGCTTGCGCTGCGGAAGCCGCCGAAGGTTGTCCAGTTGACGCGATCCACATCGAATGAGCGGAGGCTGCGCGATGGAATTTCAAGTTGAGACCGGCCGCATCTGGCTGCCGGGTGAACAGGGCCATACACTGGCGGAGGTTCTTTATCCCGCCGCGGGGGAGGGGACTGTCAGCATTACGCATACGTTTGTGGACGACTCTCTGCGCGGTCAGGGCGTGGCCGGGAAGCTTATGGAGGCTGTCGCACAGGAACTGCGGCGAAAGGACAAAAAGGCAAAGCTCACGTGCTCCTATGCCGCTGGCTGGTTTCCGAAGCACCCGGAATACGACGACATTTTGGCAAAGTAAATACGGCGAATATTGGGCAGCCCGTCGCGGCTGCCCTATTTTTATATTGAACGACAGCGAACGGCTGCCGGATGCAGGCAAAAAAGGAATGCGTCCGCAGCTGTTCTTTGTTGCTTTAACGCATTTCTGTGCAATTCGTTCAAAACAAGCGTCTTTCAGAATATGAATTTTGAGAGCATAGCATCTTGCAAAATCCCGGATGGAAGTTTATGATAGTTCTTGCGTGGTAGATTAAAAACTGTGCAGGGCGTTTGGACGAAACGGGCGCTTTGTATATGAAGTTTGTTAAAAGGAGAAATAAAATGCTTACTAGTGAATACCTGAACGGCGTTTTTGAAACCGTCAAAAAGCGCAATCCCGGCGAGCCTGAATTTCATCAGGCCGTTTATGAAGTCCTCCAGAGCCTTGAGCCGCTGGTCGCTCTGCACCCTGAATACCAGACGAGCGGTGTTATTGAAGCCTTTGTCGAGCCGGAGCGCTTCATCTCTTTCCGTGTGCCATGGTACGACGATAACGGCAAGCTTCAGATAAACCGCGGCTACCGCGTCCAGTTTAACTCCGCAATCGGCCCCTACAAGGGAGGACTGCGCTTCCATCCGACGGTGTGTCCCTCCGTCGTCAAGTTCCTCGGCTTTGAGCAGATTTTGAAGAACAGCCTTACGACGCTCCCTCTGGGCGGCGGCAAGGGCGGCGCGGACTTTGACCCNNGTATGACGGAGCTTTATCGCCACATCGGCCAGTTTACGGACGTTCCCGCTGGCGATATCGGCGTCGGTGCACGCGAAATCGGCTATATGTTCGGCGAATATAAGCGCATTACGGACCGCTTTGATGCGCCGGTTCTTACCGGCAAAAGCCTTTCCTACGGCGGCAGTCTCGTCAGAACCGAAGCCACCGGCTACGGCCTTTGCTACTTCGCGCAGGAAATGCTTCAGTGCATGAAGAATGAGAGCTTTGCGGGCAAGACCGTCGTCATCTCCGGCGCGGGCAACGTCGCCATTTTCGCCACTGAAAAGGCCCAGAGCCTCGGCGCGAAGGTCGTCGCCCTCTGTGACTCGAACGGCTACATCTACGACAAAAACGGCATCCAGCTCGACGTCGTCAAGGACATCAAGCTCGGCCGCCGCGGCCGCATCAGTGAATATGCCGACAAGGTACCCGGCGCCGAGTACCATGACGGCTGCAAGGATATCTGGACCATTCCCTGCGATATTGCCCTGCCGTGCGCAACCCAAAACGAAATCGACCTTGACTCCGCGAAGACCCTTATCAAGAATGGCGTTATGTGCGTAGCCGAGGGCGCGAATATGCCCTGCACGCTCGACGCGACGAACGCATTTTTGGATGCGGGCGTTCTCTTTGGGCCTGCAAAGGCGGCAAACGCCGGCGGCGTGGCGACTTCGGGCCTCGAAATGTGCCAGAACAGCATGCGTCTTTCGTGGACCTTTGAAGAGGTCGATGAAAAGCTCCAGGGCATTATGAAGAGCATCTTCCATAACGCCTTTGACGCCTCCAAGCTCTGCGGCAAGGAGGGCGACATTGTCGTCGGCGCGAACGTCGCTGGCTTTGTCAAGGTTGCCGACGCCATGATGTATCACGGTTTTTGATTTTGCTTACACGTTTTTCTCAGCAAGAGGAGCCTGTTTTTGGCTCCTCTTTTTTATATCCGACGGAACCGGCGAAACGACTTTATGCAAATAACGCTTTACTTGACAGGATGCGAAAAAACGGATAAACTGCTTATACATGTATAGTATGAAAAACATCGGAGGGAACTGTTATGCACTGCAAAAAAATCGCCGCACTGCTCCTATGCTTGAGCGCTTTTCTTTCGCTTGCGGCGTGCGAAAAAGGGGAAAACGTCTCGACCTCGCCGGACACGGCGGGAAAACTCCTTGTCTCCGTGACCTTCAACGCCCCGGCAGAGTTTGCGCGTGCGGTCGGCGGCGATAAGGTGGCAGTCACCACCATTATCCCGAACGGTTCGGAACCGCACGACTTTGAACCGAAGCCGCAGGATATCCGCGGCCTGTCGTCGGCAGACGTTTTTATATACAATGGTTTCGGGCTTGAGCCGTGGGCGGAGGATGCCGCCAAGGCCGCCGGAAATGACAAGCTCATCACGGTGAACGCAACAAGCGGCGTTGACTCGCTGCCTCCCGTCGTGGGTGAAAAGGAGTTCGGGCGCGATGACCCACACGCGTGGCTGAGCCTTAAATGCGCCGAAACGGAGGTCGCGAACATCGCCGCCGCTTTTGAAAAGGCGGACCCCGCGAGCGCGGATTACTATCAAAACAATGCGGCGGACTATACGGCCAAACTCGAGGCGCTTTATACAGAATACGCCGAAAAGTTTTCAGCCTGCGAAAAAAAGAGCTTTGTAACCGGACATGCGGCCTTTGGCTATCTTTGCCGCGATTTTTCGCTCAAGCAGGAGAGTGTGGAGGACGTTTTTGCAGCCGGTGAGCCGACTGCTAGTCGCCTTGCCAGTTTGATCGACTATTGCAGGCAAAACGACGTGAAAACCGTTTTCGCGGAACAGGCTGCAAGCAAGGAGGTTTCCGAAACGCTGGCAAACGAGGTCGGCGCAAAGATAGAGACCATCTACACGATTGAAAGTGCAGAGGATGGTAAGTTATATCTCGTACGTATGGAGGATAACCTCCGCAAGATATATGACAGTTTGAACGAGTGAGAGAATCCCGCATAATAGAATAGAAAAAGTTGTATTTTCGGATATATCGGATTTTCCGTATTGCTATCCGGTCGGTTTCGTTGTATATTAAAGCCACGTAGGAAGTAATGCAGACGGTTCGCCGATCTGCGCTTCGACGATAAAAACAGATAGAGAGTGGGGAATGCGTCCCTGCTGCTGCAAAGCGGAAGAAACGGTGTGGTGCATACCTCTTGGTTTGCCCTCCTGAGTGACATCTGTGCAGAGGTGAAGAAGGATGCTTTCAAAAAACATGATACTCATCATTGACGATGACCTGCTGAACAGAACGCTGCTTTCAAAGCTGCTTTCCGACTCCTATAAGACACTGGAGGCTGGAAACGGCGAAGCCGGACTTGAGATACTTAAAAAATGCAGTTACGAGATTTCCTGTATTCTGTTGGATCTTGTGATGCCTGTTATGGACGGCTATGAGTTCCTCAGCGTTATGCAAAAGGATCCCAGATTCAGAAACATCCCCGTACTCGTCATTTCATCAGACGAGGACAAAGATGGCGAAAAGCGTTGCTTCGAGCTTGGCGCGTGGGATTTTATCCGCAAGCCCTTCAACGATACGACGATAAAACTCCGTATTGGCGGCATTATCAATCGCAGTCAGCTCAATTTGCTGGAGAAGCTCGAATATGTTGCGGAGCACGATTCGCTTACGGGACTCTACAATCGCTCAAAGTTTTTTGCCGAAACGCGCCGGATGCTGGACAACAATCCACAAAAAGAGTTTGCTTTTGTCCGCTTTGATATTGAGCGCTTTCATCTCATAAACGACTTTTTCGGCGAGGAGGAGGGGAACCGCCTCCTCAAGTTTGTCGCCGCTGTCATCGTAAAAAGTGCAAAAAGCCTTCGCCTGTGCACTTATGGCAAGATTGAGTCGGACGTTTTCTGCTTCTGTATCCCGAATGGAGAAATTAACCTCGGATGGCTCGCACGGGAGGCCAAACGTGAGTTAACCGAATATAACTATAATTATTACATCGAACCGACCTTTGGCGTTTATATTATCAAGGACATTTCGCTCTCCATCGAAACGATCTACGGTCGCGCGTCCATGGCGTCAAAAAAATGCAAGAACAAGTACATGGACTATATTGAGTATTATGACCAGAGCATGACGGACCGCTACCTCATGGAGCAGCGGATTATTAACGAAATGCAGGGCGCGCTTGACAATAGCGAATTCGTCGCCTATTTTCAGCCGAAATATATCCTGAAAACTGGCCAGCCCTACGGGNNGGTCCGCTGGAAGCACCCGAAAAACGGTCTCATGTACCCCGGCCAGTTCATCCCTGTTTTCGAGAAAAACGGTTTTATCGGCAAGCTCGATTACTATATGTGGGAAAAGGTTTGCCAGCATCTTCGCTGCTGGATCGACGAGGGCATTACGCCGCAGCCGATTTCAGTGAATGTCTCCCGGGCAAATATGTATAACCCTCATTTGGTTGACATCCTTTCGGGCCTCATGAAAAAATACGATATTCCGATCCAGCTTTTCAATCTGGAGATTACTGAGTCGGCTTATATGGACAACCCGAACCAGATGAAAAAAACAGTAAGCGAGCTGAAAGCCCGCGGCTTCGTCATACTAATGGACGATTTCGGAAGTGGCTATTCCTCGCTAAACACCCTCAAGGACATTGACGTCGATATTTTAAAGATCGACACGAAGTTTTTGCCGACAGGGGACGGGGACAGCCGCAGCGAGCGGATTCTCTCCTCCGTTGTCCGCATGGCTGGCTGGCTTGATTTGCCCGTCGTCGTGGAGGGTGTGGAGACGAACGAGCAGCGCGACTTTCTGGAAAGTATCGGCGCGGAATACGTGCAGGGCTTTCTCTTTGCCCGCCCAATGCCCCGCGAGGAATACGAAAAAATTCTCCGTGCCAGCACGGAGGGGAAGAGGAGCGTCGTTCACAGAGAGCCAAAGAATGCGAAGCTTGACTCTATCTGGTCTGCGAGTCCGAACGCTGAGCAAATCTTTAAAAACATCATGCAGCCTATTGCCATCTATGAATATGCAGAAGGGGTCTGCACACCGCTGCGGTTTAACAAAGCCTTTATCGATCTGTTTGGCTTTGAGGCTGCGATCGAGAACGCCAACGGCAAGCCCGGCAAGCACATGTCTGCCGAGGAAAAGGACCGGGTCCGCGACGCGCTCGAAAAGGCGGTTGAGGAGCAGTCTACGACGCAGTGCGAATACCAGTGGTATCCTGAAAACAGGCCGGTCATCTGGGTGCATGTGAACTTCCAGTATATAAGGCCCATCTCGGGAAGCCATGTGCTGTTCGCGACCTTTACAGACGTTACGGAGTCGAAAAAGCTTGAAAGCGAGCTTCTCAGCTTCAAGCGCAGCAATACAAAAAAGCCGCGCCGCAAGGTTCTGATTGCAGATGATTCTCTCGTGAGCCGCACGATTTTGAAAAATATCTTTGAAGATTACTACACGGTTCTGGAAGCGGAAAACGGTAAAAAGGCGCTGTCGCTGCTGTATGAGAATAAGGACGACGTTGCAGTCATCCTGCTCGATATGGTGATGCCGGTCATGGATGGCAAGAGCTTTTTAAAGGCAAAGAATGCTGACGCGGAGCTTGCGTACATCCCCGTCGTTGTCATCTCGGAGGAGAACCGCAAGGAAGAACAGATAGATGCTCTAAAGCTGGGCGCGAACGATTATGTGACGAAGCCCTTTATCCCGGAGCTTCTTCTCCGGCGCGTGAGAAATGCTGCCGAAAGTGAATCCGGCATTGAGATGCCGGGATCGGAAGAAAAGAAAAAATAACCCCGTGTTAAAAATAGAGGCCGGCACGAACGAGATCGTGCCGGCCTCTGCTTTTTAGCTTGCGTGTGTTTATGCGTTGAGCGCTTTCTTTGCCTTAATGTTCTTATACATAGTCCACAGGGGGCCGGCGATGCAAATGGTGGAGTAGCAACCGGAGATGGTGCCAAACATCATCGGCAGAGCGAAGTCCTTGATGGATTCAATGTTGTAGATATGCGCAAAGATAAAGACAATCGTGATACTGATGAAAACCGCAATGTTCGTGTTGATTGAACGGGACATTGATTGCGTGATACTGGTGTTCACGAGCACTTCAGTCGGCACTTTTGGCCCCATGAGGGTTTTGTTCTCACGGATACGGTCGTAAATAACGATCGTGTCGTTAATAGAGAAGCCGATGATTGTCAGCACGGCGGCGATGAATTCGTCGTTCAGCGGAATCTGGAAAAGGAAGAACGTGGCCGCAACGACGAAAGCGTCGTGCAGCAGCGCGATGATTGCCATGGTACCTGCGGAGAATCCACCGATTTTCCGGAAGCGGATGCCGACATAAACAAGAATCAAGCCGAAGGAGATGGCAATTGCCAGCAGTCCTTCGCGGAAGAAGCGGGCGCCGGTGAATGGTTCAACAGATAGAGATTCGGACAAACCAAGCTTGGAGTCCGGGAAAGATTTTTCAAGTGCGTCCGTAACTTTTGTCTGCTCCGAGGAAGTAAGCGCTTCATTTCCGGCGACGTTTACGATAAGAAGCTGCTCGTCTCTGGCAACTGTTGTCTGTTCAAGGCAGTTTACTTCTTTCCCAAGTGTCTCGGAAATTNNGAGCGTGCCTTCATAGGTGTACTTCAGGATGGTACCGCCTTGGAAGTTAATGTCCAGTTTGATACCGTTTACGCAGGCGGCAATGATACCCACGGCGATAATTGCGATTGAAATTGCAAAATAAATATATCTATGCTTATAAAAGTCAATGACTTTTGCAGTGCCGTGGCTGGTACTGACCGTACCGCCCAGGGCCTGCTCGGCGAAGGTCGGGGTCGCAGGTGCTGCGGGAGTTGCTGCTTTCGGCATGGGAGCCTTGCCGTTTTTCTTGTTGTTCTTGCTCATGCTTCTATCCTCCTTGCGCCGACATATGCGGGTTTCTGAAGACCTTAGTACTCGCTCAGTGAGCTGATCATCAGTCTCGAAGCGGAGACGCCCGCGACGAAGTTCATGATGACGCCCCAGAGCAGCGTGTAGTCGAAGGAGATCAGCGAACCGGAGCCGAGGCAGAGAAGAACGATGGAGGCGATAATGACCGTAACGTTGCCGTCGAACACTGAGGAGAACGCGCGGTCAAAGCCAAGGCTGATGGCGCTACGCAGCGTTTTGCCGGCGTTGAGTTCTTCTTTGATTCGTTCAGACACGATGACGTTTGCGTCAACGCCCATACCAATGGACAGAATGACGCCTGCGATGCCGGGGAGTGTCAACGTAAACTGCGGAATGGAGAGTGCGAGAAGCTGGCCGACAACCTGTAGCGTTAGAGCGACGCAGGCAACCACGCCGGGCAGACGGTAGTAGAGAAGCATGAAGATGCACACGAGGATAAAGGCAAGCATACCCGCGCTGACCATGACGTTCAGCGCATCACGACCGAGAGTCGGGCTGATGATGTTTGCGTCGCTTGCAACCATAGCGAACGGGAGAGAGCCGGCGTTGATCTTGGAAGCAATCGCCTTGGCCTCTTTCATGCTCTTCTGGCCGGTGATGATGGCGCTGCCGTCCGTAATTTGGGTATTAACGGTCGGAGCGGAAATCTCCTGCTCATCCATGTAGATAGAGATTGGTTTCGCGATAAGACGGCCGGTGGCGTCGGAGAATTTCTTTGCGCCGCTGTCTGTAAGCTCAAGGTTTACAACGAAGCTGCCGTCCTGCTGGGAAGTGGAGGCGTAGGACTTTTTAATGTCCGAGCCTTCAAGAACGACATTGCCGTCCGGGTCTTTGAAAGTCAGCAGGGCGGTTTCGCCAAGTTCTGTAATCGCTTTTTGCGGGTCGAAATCCTTTTCATCGGACTTCCATGGGAAGCGCACGAGAACCGCGCCATGGGTTGTGTCAATTGTGACCTCGCGGTCAGAGATGTTCTGCGCGTCCATGCGGGTTTCAATGATCGTTTTAGCCTTTTCGAGTTCTTCCGAAGTGGGGGCGCGGGTTATATCCTTTGGCTTGTAACTAGCTGTGACGCCGCCGCGGATGTCGATACCGAAACGCATCTCATTCGCGCCCTTGATGTTCAGACTACCGAGATGCAGACCGTACAGCGCAAGGAAGAGCAGTGCGATCGTGATGCCAAGCACGATCCAGAATGTTGCTTTTGACTTCGATTTCAATCGTATTCCTCCATTTTTCCCGCTTATGCGGGGTATATATTTGAAGATAGACTTTATGAGAGCGCGGCTGCAAGGTCGTGGAGAAATTCAGCGATCCGCTCGGAATTGCGCCGGACGTCGCTGCCTGAAAAAAGCGAAATGCGCGCAAGGCTCCAGACTGTCAAGCAGACCGGCAGCCCGCCCGCGAGGGACAAAAGCGCCGGCACCGGATGATTGGAACGGATGACCTGACGGATAGCGCAGCGGCTCCCCGTCGTCTCCGGGTCCTGTGAGTCTGGCTCGTTTTGAATGAGAAGGCTGAGCGGTGCTTTTCGCGCGGAGGCTGTTTCGCTTTTTTCCGTGCGGCTGGGCACCTCGACCACGGCNNGTCACTCCCTTCCTGCCACGCTGCGCGCAAAAATACATATATATTATAAATAATTTAATGGTTCTGTCAATAGTTATTCACAATTTTCCGAACGCAAGATATTGTATTCCCTTGTATCTGGATGGGAACCTTTCCCGTCGAGGAACGTCTAAAAACAAAATTTAATTTACATAACTATTTACGAATCCTTAAAAATCAAATATAATGTGTCAAATGAGGAATACGGCGGCGATCAGAACCGCGCTTTAAATAAACGGAGGAAAAATCATGAAAAAGCGAATTTTATCTCTTGCCTTGGTTTTTGCGCTGGCTTTCAGCCTTTCGGCCCCGGCTTTCGCAGCGAGCTACAAGGACATTTCAAACCACTGGGCGAAGACTTATCTGGAGACCCTTTCGGACAAGGGCGTTCTTAACGGTTTTACGGACGGGACCATGCGCCCGGACAAGAACATTTCGGCCTGTGAGGCGCTTATTATCCTTTCGCGTCTCTACACCGTGTCCGCTGCCCAGAAGGCCATGATTGCGGAGGATTACGAGGCGGAGATCAAATCCGTCGTTCCGGCAAGCTATTCGTGGGCCTACGAAAATCTTGAAATCTGCGGCGCGGCGGGCGTCATTTCCAAAGATGAGCTTAAAGCGCTGGACCTCTCAAGCGAGCTCAAAAAGGAAAACCTCGCGGTCTTCCTCATCCGTGCGATGCGCTACACGGCGCAGGCCGAAAAGCTCACCGCGAATGACCTGACGTTTACAGACGCGTCCAAGGTCTCTGCGTCCTGCATCGGCTCGGTCGCTGAGCTTGCAAAGCTCGGCATCCTCTCAGGCGACGAGAAGAAAAATGTCACGCCGCAATCGAGCGTCACCCGCGCGGTCGTCGCGGCGATGGTCGTCCGCGCGCTCGACGTGCTTACGAGGGCCGGAACGCCGACCCTCACCATTGAAGCCTATAACGGCCTTTCCAGAACAGAGGGCCTCATTACCGCTGTGGGCGACAGTTCCATTTCCGTCACAGGACTTGACGGGCTGACGCGCAGCTATTCTGTTTCTGCAAAAGCAAGCGTCACAGTAAACGGCGCGACCAAGGCCCTCACTTCCACCTATATTGGCTGCCATGTGAGGCTCTCCCTGCGCGACGGCACGGTCAACGCCCTTGCCATCGAAAGCGATTCGACAACGAAATGGTATCAGGGCACGCTCTACGCTTCGGCGGCGGCCGGCGCTGTCTCGCTTAAAAACGCGGTGACGGGAACGGTTACGAGCTACCCGACCGCGACCGCCGTTACGGTTACGCTCGACGGCGTTTCTTCAACGCTTGCCAAGCTCGCTGCGGGACAGTTCGTGACGGTCAAGTGCGTGAGCGGCGCTGTGACTGAAATCACTGCGGTTACAAAGGTCGCAGCTGTGCGTGGCAGCATCACCGAGCTTACCTACGGTTCGACCGTCACGTTGAAAATGCGGGACGACGGCAATGCGGTCTACAGCTTCAGCTTTGATTTTTCCGCGCTTCCGACCGTTACGCGCGGCGGCAAGACCATTTCCGTTGACCGACTGGCGAAGGGCAATGAGGTGACTGTGACTTCCGACGGGGCCAAGGTTTCCGCCATTACTGTTTCCGGCAGCGTGTCCACCGTTTCGGGCCAGCTCACCGCCATCGCGACGACGACGAACGGAACCACATGGACCGTTACAACGGGCGGCACGACCGCAACCTACACGCTCGACGAGGACGCCGGCGCCTACAGCGGCACAACCGCCATTTCCCTTTCCTCCATCCGCGTCGGCGATCAGGTGAAGCTGAACGTCTTCGGCTCTGTCGTTACGGAAGTCTGGCAGCTGAGCGCGGCAAGCTCCGCGACGAAGGTTACCGGCTCCGTTTTGATGCTCGATACCGCTGCAAAGCAGATCACAATCCTTACACCGGACAACAAGCTTGTTTACATCTCGACCACCTCTGTCGGCTCCGTCGTCATTGCGAGCACTGGCGCTTCCGGCAACCTTGCGAGCATCGCCGTGAATGCCCAGATTACTGCTTACGGGACCTACGGAAATTCACGCATCTTTACTGCGAGATCCATTGTCATCGAATAAAAGAAATTCCCTGAAAGGAGCGGCGCCTTGGACGAATTTAAAAACGCCCCGGTCCCGGAGGAACCCGGACCACAGGGACCGACTGCGAAACAGACCTTTTCCCGCCTTGGCTGGAGCTATCTCGTTATTTTCGGCACAGCGATAGGGGTGTGGATTCTTCTCGCAAAGCTTGCGAGCCTCTATGCACCTCAGCTGTTGAACGCCGACTGGGCGGTCTACGCGCTGTCGTTCATTCCGATCTACCTTGCCGGACTGCCTTTGGGCTGGCTCATCCTGAAAAGACTGCCGGCGGAGAAGCCGGAGGACCACAGACTTGACGCAGGGCACTTTTTGCTTCTGTTCCTGATGTGCTTTCCACTCATGTATATTGGAAACATCATTGGACTCGGCGTCAATTCCGGCATCGCCTCTGCGCGCGGCGCAATCTATGAAAACCCGGTCTATGAGCTTTTACAGGGTTCAAACATCTGGGCAAATCTTGTGTGCGTCGTATGTCTCGCACCAGTCATGGAAGAATTCATGTTCCGAAAGCTTCTGTGCGACCGCATCCGCGCCTACGGAGAGGGGACGGCTATTCTCGTCTCCGGCCTTATTTTCGGTTTGTCCCACGGGAACCTCTCGCAGTTTTTCTATGCGTTCGGCATCGGGTGCCTTTTTGCATACGTCTATCTGCGCACGGGCCGGGTCCGGTATACGATGGGGATGCATGCCGGCGTCAACTTTTTCGGCGGCGTTCTGCCGCTGGTTCTGCTGAAAAACGTCGATTTGGAGGAGATCGCGAAGCTGTCGTCCGATGCCCCCGAACAGGTGCTCCGCTATGTGGAGGGTCACCTGTCGGAGATGCTCGGACTTGGCATCTACGTGCTGCTCGCGTTTTCGTTTTTTATCGTCGGACTCGTACTTCTACTCTCGCGCAGAAAGCAGGCGATCTTCCTTCCGGCGGAAAAGCAGCTTCCGAAAAAGGGCCGCTTTTGCACCGTCTTTCTGAACCCCGGCATGCTCTGTTATTTCGCGGGAGCGGTGTGCAAGATGGTATTTGCGCTGATTAGTTGACATAATAGAATGTATGGTTTACATAATCTAAAGAAAGGAGACGTCCCGGCGCAAAGACCGGGACGCTTTGAAACATGGAAGAAACGATCATTGTTCAAAATCTTAGCAAGGTCTATCGTCTCTCCCGCAAACAGCAGCAGCTTGAAAAAACGCGCGTGCATGAAAAGGTCGCCTTGAAGGGCCTTTCGTTCACGGCGAACAAGGGCGAGGTCTTTGGCCTTCTTGGTCCGAACGGCGCGGGTAAAACGACGACTCTGCGCATCCTCTCAACGCTGATTAAAGCCGACAGAGGTTCCGCAACGGTGGAGGGCTTCGATGTGCAGCGTGACTCGGAGGAGGTGCGGCGGCGCATCGGCTTTCTCACGAGCGAGCTGAAGCTAGAGGAATTTTTTACGCCGAACTATCTTTTTGACTACTTCGGAAAGCTCTACGGCGTTGAGCCGCAGACGCTCGCCGCGCGGAAAAAGACGCTCTTTGAAAAATTCGGCATCGATAAATATGCCGAGGTCAAAGTCGGCGAACTATCAAGCGGCATGAAGCAGAAGGTTTCGCTCGTTGTTTCCATTGTCCACGATCCGGACGTCATCATCTTCGACGAACCGACGAACGGGCTTGATATCATCGCTGCGCGGGATGTGACCGATTTTCTGCTCGACCGCAAAGCGGAAGGCAAAACAATTTTGCTCTCAACGCACATTTTCGAGCTTGCGGAAAAGCTCTGCGACCGCGTCGGCATCATTATGGACGGCGAGATGACCGCCTGCGGCACACTCGCGGAGCTGACGCAGGGCCAGACGCTCGAGGAAAAATTCTTTTCGCTTTATAGCAAAAGAGAGGAGGCGCAGGTATGAAAAAGAGCAATATCGGCACGGTTGCCGGCAAGGAGTTCTACCGTTTTTTCCACGACAAGGGCCTCATTACGAGTCTCATTCTGCCGGCGCTCTTTTTGTATATCACCTATTCGTTCATCATACCCGGCTTTGCCGCACAGTCCCAAAAGCCGAAGGCTCCAGCGCAGCTTTTTGTGATCGACCTGCCGGCGGAGCTTGCGCCGCAGGTCACGTCGCTTGACGCGCAAATCACGACCGGAACGGACACGGAGCGCGAGGCTTTTGAGGGAAAGCTCAAGGAAATGGACGACGCAGTGCTGCTCGTCTTCCCGAAAGACTTCTCCTCTGNNTAACGCCGCTACCGGCAATGCGGCTCCGAATGTCGAGCTGTATTACAAGTCGGTATCCACCCCCGGCAGCGCGCTCTATGCGGGGCTTGTCGCGGCGCTCGACAAATATGAAAGCGGCATGTCGAACAAGTTCGATGTCAACCGCGACGTTACCTACGATCTCTCGTCTAAGCAGGAGGTCACGGGACAGATCTTCTCGCAGCTTCTCCCCATGCTGTTGCTCATTTTCCTTTTCACGGGCTGTATGTCCTTTGCGCCGGACTCCATTGCGGGAGAGAAGGAGCGCGGCACAATGGCTACGCTTCTGGTAACGCCCATTCACCGCTATGAGATCGTTGTCGGAAAAATTCTGGCCTTTTCGGTCATCGCTATTATGAGCGGCGCGCTGACCTTTCTCGCTGTGTCCGCATCGCTGCCGAACCTTGTGGGTATGGGCGGCGGACAAAGCATCGATTTCACGGGCTATGCGGCGGCGGACTATGCGATACTGCTTCTCGTCATCGTGACGACGGCGCTTCTCATGATCTCGCTTGTTTCGATCATTTCCGCCTTTGCAAAGACGACAAAAGAGGCGACCTCAATGGTGTCGCCACTCATGGTGGTCGTCATGTTTGTCGCGTTTTCGACGATGGCCGGCAATGGCGCGGCGACGGTGAACAAGGCGCTTTACTGCGTTCCGATCTACAGCAGTGTGCAGGCCATGACCAGTATCTTCGCGTACCATTACGATGCGGCGAGCATTCTCCTGTGCGTCCTGACGAATCTCGTCTATTCCGCGCTTATCGTTTTTTGCGTTGTAAAGGTCTTTAATAATGAACGTGTGATGTTCGCGAAATAGCACAATACAAAAAAGCCGCCGCTCAATCGAGCGGCGGCTTTTTTGTATAGCTTGAAATTATTCTGCGTTGGCTTCCTTTTTCTCGCCGATGCTGAGAAGCAAGTTCAGCGCGATGCCGAAGATGGCAGCGCCCGCGATGCAGGGGACCTGCAGGCCGAAGAAGGGGATATTGCCGGAGAAGGCGTACTGACCGCCGATGCCGATGATCATGATAGAGGCAATGACGGCGATGTTCTTGGAGGAGAACATATCGACCTTTTTGTCAATCATAATGGCAATACCCTGTGCGGCGATGGCGCCGAAGAGGTAAATCTCGAGTCCGCCGATGACGGCGAGCGGGATGCCGTAAATGACCTGAATGAGCGGGGTAAAGAAGCTGATGACCATTGCGATAACGGCTGCGCAGACGAGAACGGGGATGGAGAAAACCTTCGTAATGGCCATGGTGGAGATGTTTTCGCCGTAGTTCGTGCCGGCCGGTCCGCCAACAACGCCGGAGATCATGTCGCAGATACCGTCGCCGATGAGGTTGCGGTCGAGCATGGAGGCGAGGTCATAGTGCTTTTTACTGCCCTTTTTCTTGGCAAGATCGTTCACATAGATATCGAGCTGATAGATGTGCGCAGTGGACTCTGGGATGGTGGCAATGGCAATCGGCATGATCGCGGCGACGGCTGCCCAGTTGGCCTTCGGGAAGGAGAAAGCCGGAACAGCGAAAGGCCCTGCGCGCCAGAGCGAAGCGTCCAGAGCCTCCTGCCGCATGGCGCGGAAAAGGCTGTAGTCCGAGCCGCCGGCGGCGTAGAGGATGGCCGCGACGACGCAGCCGACCAAAGCGCCGAGAAGCAACGGGAGCTGGCCGAGGAAGCCCTTGAGGTAGCGGGAGAAAAGTATAGTCGCAAACAGCGTGGAGAGCGAAACGACCCAGACCCAGCTCGTCGTGAAGACGCCGGTCGCGGCATCGGCCGCTTTGGGCGCGGCGTCGGACAGCGCGTTGCCTGCAAGGGTGAGACCGATGATCATGGCAATGGAGCCGGTGATCGTCGGGGGGAGGACCTTTTCAACCGCCGACTTGCCGCTGTAGCGTACAAGAAAGCCCGCCGCGACGGAGACGAGACCAGATAGGATGATGCCGAACTGCGCGTACTGGATGAGGACGGTCGGCAGAATGCCGGTCGCCTGCCACTGCGCGATCTGGTCGGCGGTGCCCTGCGAGGCGACCATGCTGGAGATGGCCGTGAGGTAGGCGAAGGAGGAGCCGTAGTACAGCGGAATCTTCTTGCCGGAGATCAGAATGAAGCAGAGGGTTGACAGGCCGCTGGCGAAGATGGTAGTGGAAACCTGAAACCCGGTGATGAGCGCGACCGCGATAGTCGCAGGGAACATGACGATGACCTGCTGCAGAGCGTAAAGGAAGAGTTTCCCCGCCGCAGGCTTTTCATCGGGCAGATACCCGATGACCTGTGCTTGATCTTTCATGTGTTTTCTCCTCTGTATATATTTTTTGAACTGCCTTTTTTACTGTTCCGCGTCCATGAGAAAAACGCCGGTCTCGCCTTCGTATTCCGGGAGGCGGACCTCAATGACCTCGGCGTGGGAGGTGGGTACATTTTTGCCGACAAAGTTCGCACGGATGGGAAGCTCCGTGTGTCCCCGGTCCACCAAGACGGCGAGCTGGACGCGGGCGGGGCGGCCAAGCGACATGACGGCGTCCAGAGCTGCGCGGGCGGTGCGGCCCGTAAAAATGACGTCGTCCACCAGAACCACCGTTTTTCCCTCAATGGAAAACGGCACGTCCGTCTCGCTGATGACCGGGCGGGGGGGAAACGGGGGGGGGGGGGGGCGCCGGGGCGGNNATGACCGGGTCCCGGGAAACGGGCGTGAGGTCGTCGCGATAGAGCGTGATGTCCAGTTTGCCGACGTCTATAGTGTTTTCGGTGAACGAACAGATATTGGAGGCAATCCGCTGCGCGAGCGGAACACCCCGTCTTTTAATGCCGATGAGACACAGGTCATCGGCCCCGTGATTCTTTTCAATAATCTCGTGCGAAATGCGGACCAAAGCGCGCTGGACGTCCGCTTCCGACAGGATTTGAGCTTTCAGTTTCATAGGATTTCTCACCTCCGGGCAAAAAAAAACCTTGTCCATGCAGACAAGGCAGACGCAAAGCGCCCGATACGACAAATTATGTACCCTTGCCGGCATCACAGTACCGATTTGAAAGGAACTGTTGGTATATTAGCGCAAACCGCGTCAAAAAGCAAGCTGTTTTTCATATTTTGTGGTTTGTTACGAAAATATGAATGGATTTTGTGTCTTCTGTTGGCGGGCGCATAGGGATGTCCCCGCCCGGCGCAAAGAGCGGTGCGGGCTGTTGAGGACGCCAGCCTCTACAGTTGTAGCAGAAAAACGCGTCTGTAGGAGGACGTCTTCGGAAGCTCCCGTATTGGACGAAAGACGAGAAACGCAGCGGGCGCGCAANNGGAGGAAAAAAAAAAAAAAACCGGGGGGGGCCGCGAGGGGCCCCCCCGCTGCGTTGGATAAAAAAGGACGCACCTTGCGATGCGTCCTTTTTGTGATGACGATTTATTCAGCCAGCTCTTTGACTTCCTTGTAAGCGGGAATGTCGGTATAAAGCTCGGGGCCGTAGGGGTTCTGCTTTTTCTTCACAACCTTGGTAATCATGTAAACGAAAACAGCGAGGTTGATGGCGAGAGCCAGAGCCGAAACGACGGTATAGATCGTGGGGTTATAGGTGGAGTCAACACGGAACTTGCTGGCGTCCTGGAAGGTCGGGAAGGTCTGCGCGAACATGCACCAGAGAGCGAGCGTCTGTGCGCGGTGCTGGAGCCATGCGCCTTTGCCGACGGTGAATGCGCAGAGGGTCGGGGCAAGCAGAAGCGCAATACCGCAGTACCATGCATGGCTGGGCAGGCAGTTGTATGTATAAGCAAAGTTCCACACATCGTATGCAACGATCCAGAACCAGACCATGTCGGGCCAGAGCATATCGTGGCTCTTATCCTTTGCAGTTTCCTTGCGGATGCAGATGCCGAGCCAGCCGGTGATGGTGAGAATGTTGAGGATACCAGCGATGCCGTTCATGTAGTTCCACGGGCCGCCAATGAGGTTGAAGCTGTAAGCGCCGTCTTTGAATGCGCTCGCGGCGGTGACGACGGACTGATAGGTCGCGCCGACCTCAAAGTCGCGGAGGCAGGCTTCGACGATATTGATGGCGAGAATGAGCGGCGGGAAGCAAAGCGCCCATTTCTTTTCGCTGAGTTTCCACTCCTTGCCGTTTTTGTCCGTTCCGTGGACAAAGCGAATGCACCAAAAGCCGATGCAACCGGCCGTGGAGGAGTAGACCTTTGCGAGATGGAACCAGTCAAGGTAGGTGGTTTCCTTCAAGCTTGTGAACCACAGGATTGTCAGGACGATGGGCAGCACGACGAACGCCGCGAAGCCGGTCCACTTGGATCTGCGGGTAACTTCGTTGAGACCGAACAAAGCCGCGAAGACCAGAAGCCAAGACAGCAGGGAGGTTATGAAGGAACCCCCAAAGTCATTTGCGAAGATGAACATATTTCTCTTTTCCCCTCTCAAAATAATTGATGGCTTATGCCATGCAAATTAGAACGGAGAAAGTTTAACATACTGTTAAATAAATATCAACAGACATTTGTCACAAAATGACGTGCATTGGGACAAAAAGTCGAAATTGTTTACTACTCGTGCTCTTTGGACTCATACTCCTGAAATGCGGCAATAGAGCGGGGGATACTGCCGGAGATCATCAAAAGCAGCTTCTCAAGCAGAACTTCAGGGTCTTCCTCCATGCCGTCGTTGAACCAATCGATCATGAGGCCGTCAAAAACGTTACGATAGAAGTTGATGATGAAATCGCGGTTCTTGTCCGAAAGCCCTTCGCCGCTACGCTCTATGCACTCCTCGACAACGTCTCCAAGCATTTTATTGGAAAACGAGCAGAAAAAGACATAGGCTTCCTGCCAGTAGTTGGAATTGTAGACGTGCAGGACGAGCTTGGCGTTTGCCCGCAGATAGTTGAGCGTTGCAAGAAAGCCGCCTTTCCAAGTGTCCATTGTGCGGTTCTGGGCGATGTCGGCCGTCAGTTCCTTGAAGATGACATATTTAAAGATGTCCATGATATCCGTAAAATAGTAGTAAAAGGTCTGTCGGTTAACGCCGCAATTTGCACAGATGTCCTTGACTGTGATCTTATCGATGGACTGCTTTAAGAGCAGGTCCTTGAAAGAGAGAATGATGGCGTCTTTTGCGTGCTGTTTCATAAGGACCCTCCTTCACGTAATTGTTTTTCGCCGCGGCAAAGCGGCGGCGATTCGTTTATACAACAAAATATCACACTTGTTGACCGCGCGTCAACCGTTTTGCACCAATATACAATATATGATAATAAAAGATGGCGCGGAAAAGGAAAAACAAAAAACATGGATGATGTCTCTGTATATAACAGCAACACTATACTTTTTCCATCCAAATAACGAGAGCTTTCGTCATTTTGCGCAATTATCGTGCTAAAACAGCGACGAGTTAACAATTTGTTCAGAAAAAGTTCTTTGGGAAATTGACTTGTCAGTGAGTTAGTGTTATGCTAAACCAAATTGGCAGAGCAAATGAATGAAGCTAATTTAAAAAATGCATAAACGGGCATGAATACCACAATATATGCGGTATTGCCCAAGGGAAAGGAGAAAGAATGAAATTAGCAAAGCGAATCGGTGTCATGTTGCTGGCCGCAGCGATGTCGCTGAGTCTTGTTGCCTGCGGCNNAAGACAGATTCAAGCTCACCCGTAGCTTCGGGTGATACGGCGGCCGCCCAAGGCGGAACGCTGAACGTCATGGTCGAAGTGGAGGTCGCCAGCCTCGATCCACAGGTCGCCACCGACGGCACCTCCTTTGAAGTCATCGCCGACTACACGGATGGCCTCAAGCAGATGGACGAAAGCGGCAAGGCCGTGGACGCGCTCTGCGCCAACGAGCAGGTGAGCAGCGACGGTCTCACCTACACCTTCAAAATTCGCGACGATGCGAAGTGGTCCAATGGTGATCCCGTAACGGCGGACGACTTTGTTTTCGGCTGGCAGCGCGCGGTTGATCCGCAGACCGCCTCTGAGTATTCCTACATGATGAGCGACATTGGCCAGATCAAGAATGCCGCTGAGATCATCAAGGGCGAAAAGCCCGTCACCGACCTTGGCGTCACTGCGGTTGACGAAAAGACCCTCAAAGTCGAATTGAAGGTTCCGGTCTCCTATTTTGACAGCCTGCTTTACTTTCCGACCTACTACCCCGTGAATCGCAAGTTCTACAGCGGTCTTGCCGCCGGTACCTTCGGCACGAGTCCCGCCACGGTGCTTTCAAACGGCGCCTTCATTCTCAACAGCTATGAGCCTGCTTCCTCCAACTTCTCCCTGAAGAAGAACCCTGATTACTACAATGCCGACAAGGTGTCTCTCGACGGTCTCAACTATCAGGTCATTAAGGACCCGCAACAGGCCCTCATGAGCTATCAGAACGGCGATCTTGNNAACCTTGTCAAGCTCTCCGGCGATCAGGTCGATCAGGTCAAGGACGACAAAGAACTGAAAGTCGTCGGCGCGGGCTACCTCTGGTACATCACGATGAACGGCCATGACGTTGCCGCTCTGAATAATGCGAACATGCGACTTGCCATCACGAATGCCATTGACCGCGAGTCGATCGTCACAGACGTCGTGAAGGACGGCTCCGTCGCCACCTACACTGCGGTTCCGCCGCAGTTTGCAGCCGGTCCGGACGGCAAGGACTTCTCCGCCGATCAGAAGAAGTTCTCCGATGTCTGCTCGGACGACGCTTCCAAGGCCAAGACTTTCTATGACAAAGCCTGTCAGGAGCTTGGCACCAACAAATTCTCCTTTGAGCTTCTTGTTGAAGACCAGACCGAGACCCAGAATGTCGCGGCTGTTCTAAAAGAGCAGATCGAAAAGAATCTCCCGGGTGTCACCCTCAATCTCAAAGTCGAGCCTAAGAAACAGCGCGTTGAAGATATCCAGAACGGCAAGTATCAGGTCTGCCTGACCCGCTGGGGACCGGATTACGCTGACCCCATGACCTATCTTGGCATGTGGGTAACGGACAACGACAATAACTATGGTCTCTGGAGCGACAAGAACTATGATGCCCTTATCGCCGACTGCACCACCGGCAAGTATGTCACCGATGCTGAAGGCCGAGCGAAGGCCATGGGCGATGCTGAAAAGAATATCATGGATCAGGCCGTTATTGCTCCGGTCTACACCAAGGCCGACGCGAACATGATTAAGTCTGGCGTTAAAGGCATTGAATTCCACCCGTGCGCGCTCAACCGCGTTTACAAGAGCGCCACAAAGAGCTGAGTTTAGCTCATAGCATTTATCATTCGCCGCGCGGCAGCTTTGACTCCGTCAAGGTTCCGCGCGGCCTTCCTGAGATTGGATAGCCTGCGCATACCTGCCCGCCCACAGGCGGACAGATATGCGTGGGTTATACTAGAAAAGTCCACGAATTTCCGCAAAAAATGATGGGAGAAGATTTTAAGTGGGTAAATATGTACTGAAACGTGTGCTCATATCTGTGTTCACGCTTCTTGTCATCACGCTCGTGCTGTTCATTCTGCTACAGCTCATGCCCGGCTCGCCTTTCAACGACGAAAAGCTCACGCCGGAGCAGCACACTGCGCTCAACACGCAATATGGACTCGACCAGCCGCTCATTGTCCAGTTCGGAAGATATGTCGTCAACATGTTCCAGGGCGACTTTGGCGTGAGCTACAACATCAGCAAAAACACGCCGATCAGCCAGCTTATTGAAAAGCGTCTGCCAATCAGCATCGGCATTGGCGGCATGGCCGTCACACTCGGCGCGCTCGTGGGCCTGCTTCTGGGCGTCGCCGCAGCGCTCAAGCACAATACCGGATGGGACACGCTTTGCACCTTTATTTCGGTTCTTGGTGTTTCGGTTCCGAGCTATGTTTTTGCGCTGGGCCTGAGCTATACCTTCGGTTTCCGTCTCAGCTGGCTGCCGATGCTCTATTCAAGCAAGCAGGCGTTTGCGAGCAGCATTTTGCCGAGTATCGCGCTGAGCCTTTTTACGCTCGCCTCCATTGCGCGCTTTACGCGGACGGAAATGTTGGAGGTCCTGGGCAGCGACTATATGCTTTTAGCGGAGTCCAAGGGCATCTACGGCGGACCGCTCATTTTTCGCCATGCACTCAGAAACTCGCTTATTCCGATTGTAACGGTTTTGGCGCCGCTCATCGTTGACCTTATGACCGGCTCCCTTGTTGTCGAGAAAATCTTCTCGATCCCCGGCGTCGGCAGCCTTTTGGTTACGGCGATCCAGTCGAACGACTACAATGTCGTCATTGCTCTGAGTTTCATCTACAGCGCCATGTACATCGGCATCATGCTCGTCGTCGATATTCTCTATGGCGTCATTGATCCGCGCATTCGCGTGGCAAAGGAGGGGGATAACTGATGAAAAAGAATAAACTTAAACCCGCTCTGGCCGCCGGTCCTGCCGCGCAGGAGGAATACGTTTTCCAGCCGGATGATTTCGAGCTTCGCGGAAATGCCGAACAGACGCGGATCGATACAAACTTCGCCTCGCAAAACTTTTGGGCGGAGGTCCGCGCGCGCTTTTTTGCGAACAGGGGCGCGGCCGTCGCGCTCGTCCTGATCGCGGTCATCTGTCTGCTTGCCGCCTTTGGCCCGAACATGACCTACTACTCCTATAAGCAGCAAACGCTTACGCAGAAAAACTTTGCCCCGCGCGTTCCCGGTCTTGAAAAGCTCGGCATTTTCGACGGCGACGAGGCCGTCAAGACGACCACAGGTGTCAAAATCGTGAACGGCTACAAAAACAGTGCGCTTGATAACGTCTCTTACTGGTTTGGCTCCGACACGCTCGGCCGCGACATCTGGACGCGCGTCTGGGAGGGCACCCGCATTTCCCTCGGCATTGCCCTTGCCGCAGCCATAATCGATATGATTATTGGCATGAGCTACGGCCTTATCTCCGGCTACTACGGCGGCNNCCCCGTCTCGTCATTGTGACGCTCCTCATGCTCATCATGCCCCGCGGCTTCTGGACCATTGTCTTTGCGCTGATGATAACGGAATGGATCGGCATGGAGCGTATCGCGCGTGCCGAGGTCTTGAAATTAAAGGAACAGGAATTTGTTCTTGCTTCCCGCACGCTCGGCGCGAGTGCGTTTTTCATTATCTTTAAGGAAATTCTGCCGAACACCATCGGTCAGATCATTACGCAGCTCATGTTCAGCATCCCGACCGCGATTTTTACCGAGGCGTTTTTGAGCTTTGTCGGCCTTGGTATTCCGGTGCCGATGTGCTCTTTAGGCTCCCTCATCAACGACGCGTTCAACAGCTTTACAACGCACCCGTATCAGATTCTGCCGCCGATCATCGTTTTGGCGACGCTGATGCTGTGCTTCAATATGCTCGCCGACGGTCTGCGCGAAGCGTTTGACCCGAAGCTCAAGGAAATGTGAGGCACGGTATGAACGAAAGAGAAAAAGTATTGGAAATACGGGACCTTTCGGTCTCGTTCAACGCGAGCGCCGGCCTTATGAACGCCATCCGCAGCGTCGATCTCGACCTCTACCGCGGCGAAACGCTCGCCATCGTCGGCGAATCCGGCAGCGGCAAGTCCGTTACGATGAAGTCTACGATGGGCATTCTGGACAAAAATGCCGTTGTGAATAGCGGCGTCATCAATTTCACCTACCATCGCGGCGAAAAGCCTGTGACGGTGGATATCCTTAAGCTCTCTAAGCAGGAGATGCGCCGTCGCTTGAACGGCAAGCACATGGCCATGATTTTTCAGGACCCGATGACGAGCCTTGACCCCACGATGACCATCGGAAAGCAGATCATGGAGGGCATGATCTGGTACTACGGCACCCCGAAGGCGGAAGCGTATGCCAAGGCGCTTGCGCTTTTGGAGGAGGTCGGCCTCACGGAGCCGGAAAAGCGCATGAGGCAATACCCCCACCAGCTCTCCGGCGGTATGCGGCAACGCGTCGTTATTGCCATCGCACTGGCCTGTGACCCGGAGCTTCTGATTTGCGGCGAGCCTACAACGGCTTTGGACGTCACCATTCAGGCAAAGATCATCGAGCTTATCCAGCGCATTCAGCAGGAGCGCGGCATTTCCGTCATTTACATCACGCATGACTTAGGCATCGTTGCGAAGGTCGCGGACTATGTGAACGTTATGTACGCCGGCAAGATTGTTGAAAAAGGGACGGTGGATGAAATCTATTTCGACCCGCGGCACCCCTATACATGGGGCTTGCTGTCTGCCATGCCGGATCTCGACACCGAGGACAACCGCCTTTACACTATCCCCGGCTCGCCCCCGAACCTTAAAAACAAAATCGTCGGCGACGCTTTTGCGCCCCGCAACATCTATGCGCTGAAGATCGACGAGCGCGCCGAGCCGCCGATGTTCCAGATCAGCGACACACATTTTGCGTCCACATGGCTTCTGGACCCACGCGCTCCGAAGGTCGATATGCCGCCGGAGCTTAAAGCGCGCATCGACCGTATGAAAAAGGAGGCCGAGTAATATGACGGAGCAGAAAACACCGTTGCTCGAGGTCAGCGGTCTCAAGCAGTATTTTAAAATCAACAACGACTTTACGGTTCGCGCCGTGGACGACGTCAGCTTCGA
>DEMY01000093.1:42514-42928 GCA_002359425.1 Clostridiales bacterium UBA2658 | reverse complement strand
TTTGGTCAAGTGCCAGATCATTTGTATTCCCGGCGTGTAATTATCGGCGATAGAAGAGAAGTGTATGACGGATAAAACACAAAGGCCAAAAACTAGTAGAGCAACGGATGCAAGGTTCAAAAGTGTTAAATCGAATTGAACACTCAGTGAATACCCAAGTGAACAGTCTGATGAACACTTGGGAAAATAACCGCACACTGCATGCGGAAGAAGAGAAATGTGTTAACTATAGAGTAGCTATAGAACAACTTTTTTACCAAAACAATAACAGATATTCAGAACTGAAAATTAAAAAATAAATCCCCGGAACCCTTGGTTTACAAGGTGTTTCGGGGATTTATAAGTTTTTTGGCGGAGAAGGAGAGATTTGAACTCTCGCGACGCTCATCACGCCCTACTCCCTTAGCAGGGGAG
>DEMY01000093.1:31799-42412 GCA_002359425.1 Clostridiales bacterium UBA2658 | reverse complement strand
TCGACCACTCGGACATCTCTCCGTTTCGGCCGCTTTGACATACTACCACATTTCATTTTCTTTGTCAATTATTTTTCCCATCTTTTCGCGCCGAATCATTCGCATAAAGACCGCCATCTTACATCTGCACCTTGAATTATTAATACTTTTCAGATATAATATTCAAATATCGTTTCCGATATACGGGCCTTTCAAATTCATACGTTCGCGCGGCACTCCGCGCATGGAGAAATCATTTTATGCAGAGCAAACTCATTATCCGCGGCGCGCGGGAAAATAATCTTAAAAACATTGACCTCACCGTCCCGCGGGACAGCCTTGTCGTTTTCACCGGCCTTTCGGGCAGCGGCAAGTCCTCTCTCGCGTTCGACACGATTTACGCGGAGGGCCAGCGGCGCTATGTAGAGTCGCTTTCGTCCTATGCACGTCAATTTCTCGGCCAAATGGAAAAGCCGGACGTTGACTCCATCGAGGNNAGATCAGAAGACCACCTCGAAAAACCCGCGCTCGACCGTAGGCACAGTCACGGAAATTTACGACTACCTGCGCCTTCTCTGGGCGCGTATCGGCGTGCCGCACTGCCCGAAGTGCGGCAAGGAAATAAAGCAGCAGACCATCGATCAAATCATTGACCAGATCATGGCCCTCCCGGAGGGGACCCGTGTTCAAATTCTGGCCCCGGTTGTGCGCGCACGAAAAGGGGAGTACCAGAAGATCTTCGACGACGCGCGCAAGAGCGGCTACGTCCGCGTCCGCGTGGACGGGAGCCTCTATGATCTTAGCGAGGAGATCCGACTCGAAAAAAACAAAAAACACAATATTGAGATTATTGTAGACCGCCTTGCCGTAAAGCCGGAAGGGGTGCAGCGCATGACGGACTCGGTCGAAACGGCCGCGGCGCTCGCGGGCGGCATCGTCATCGCCGATATCCCGGACGAGGAGCGCGAGCTTCTGTTTTCGCAGAACTACGCCTGTGAGGACTGCGGCATCTCGATTGAGGAGCTTACGCCGCGCATGTTCTCGTTCAACAATCCCTACGGCGCCTGCCCGACTTGCGGCGGGCTTGGTATCCAGCTCCGCGTTGACCCGGCGAGCATTTTGCCGAACAGAGAGCTTTCAATCATGGATGGCGGTATCAACGCCTCCGGCTGGGGCAATATCCGGGCGGACGGCATTTCCCGTATGTACTTTGAAGCCCTCTCAAAAAAGTATCATTTTTCGCTTACGGAACCAATCAAGGACCTCCCGCCGGAGATCATCGACATCATACTAAACGGCACAAAAGGCGAAAAGCTTACGCTGCACTACGATCAGCCGCGGGGCAAGGGAACGCTCAACCAACCCTTTGAGGGCATTGCAAAAAATATCGAGCGCCGCTACCACGAAACGCAAAGCCCCGCCATGCGCAACGAGCTTATGGAGTGTATGGGCGAATACGCCTGCCCGGACTGCGGCGGTCTGCGCTTGAAACCTGAGGTTCTGGCCGTGACCGTCGGCGGCATCCGCATTTGCGATTTCACGGACATGTCCGTAACGGACGAGCTTAAATTTATCGACGGCCTGACGCTTTCGTCCCGCGACGCGATGATTGCGGACCGCATTTTGAAGGAGATTCGCCAGCGCCTGCAATTTTTGCAGAGCGTCGGTCTGCAATATCTGACGCTTTCGCGCTCGGCGGGCACGCTCTCCGGCGGCGAGAGCCAGCGCATCCGGCTCGCGACACAAATCGGGTCGTCGCTCACCGGCGTTCTTTACATTCTGGACGAACCGAGCATCGGCCTTCATCAGCGGGACAACGAAAAGCTCATCAAGACCCTCAAGGATCTGCGCGATGTCGGCAATACCCTGATCGTCGTCGAGCATGACGAGGATACCATGCGCGCGGCGGACTACTTAGTTGACATTGGCCCCGGCGCCGGCATTCACGGGGGAGAGGTCGTTGCGGCCGGCTCCATTGACGACATCTGCGCCTGCGAGCGCTCTGTTACGGGCCAGTATTTGAACGGGAAAAAGGCGATCCCCATCCCGGAGGAGCGGCGGAAGGGGAACGGGCACGAACTCGTCATCCGCGGCGCGCGGGAGAACAACCTTAAAAACATCGACGTGACCATTCCGCTCGGCACCTTCACCTGCGTGACGGGTGTTTCGGGCAGCGGCAAATCCTCGCTTATTAACGAAATTCTCTACAAGTCGCTCGCCGCGAAGCTCAATCACGCGAAGACCCGTCCCGGCAAGCACGACGGTATCGACGGCATCAAATATCTGGATAAGATCATTGATATTGACCAGAGTCCAATCGGCCGCACGCCGCGCTCGAATCCCGCAACCTACACCGGCGTTTTCAACGACATCCGCGAGCTTTTCGCCCAGACGCAGGACGCAAAGCTGCGCGGCTACGGGCCGGGCCGCTTTTCCTTCAACGTGCGCGGAGGCCGCTGCGAAGCTTGTACGGGCGACGGGCTCATAAAAATTGAAATGCACTTTCTGCCGGACATCTTTGTGCCCTGCGAGGTCTGCAAGGGCCGCCGTTACAACCGCGAAACGCTTGAGGTGCGCTACAAGGGCAAAAATATCTCCGAGGTTCTGGACATGACCTGCGAAGAGGCGGTTACATTTTTTGAAAATGTGCCCAAAATTCGCGACCAGCTTCGCACGCTGTGCGAGGTGGGCCTCGGCTATGTGAAGCTCGGTCAGTCTTCGACGACGCTCTCTGGCGGCGAGGCGCAGCGCATCAAGCTCGCGACCGAGCTGTGCAAGCGCAGCACCGGCAAGACCGTCTATATTTTGGACGAGCCTACGACGGGCTTGCATATCGCGGACGTACACAAGCTTGTGGACGTTCTCGGCCGGCTTGTCGAGGCGGGCAACACGGTCGTCGTCATCGAGCACAATCTGGATGTTATCAAGACCGCCGACTGGCTCATCGATCTCGGCCCCGAGGGCGGCGACGAAGGCGGCAATGTTGTCTTCACCGGCACGCCGGAGGACTGCGCGAAGTGCGCAGAGAGCTACACAGGACAGTTCCTTGCGAAGGTCCTGCGCTGAAACTACCTTACGGAGGATGTTATTTTGTCTTTTTTTGAAACCCTGAAGCAGACGGAGCTGGGAAGAGAGCTATTGACCTTTCTCATCTCCATGGTTCCGGTTTTAGAACTGCGCGGCTCCATTCCCATTGGCGTTTCAATGGGACTCTCCCCCTGGAAGGCCATGATTATATCCGATCTTGGCAATATGGTGCCGGTGCCGTTTATCATCATTTTCATACGCAAGATTTTTGAGTGGATGAAAACGAAGAGCAAAAGGCTATCCGACTGGGTCGAAAAAACCGAAGTGCGCGCCCAGAGTAAGTGGGAACGGGTTCACAGTTACGAGCTTTTGGGCCTTGCCATTCTGGTTGCAATTCCGCTGCCCGGCACCGGCGCGTGGACAGGCGCGCTCATTGCAGCGCTCATGGACCTGCGCCTCAAGCACGCCTTTCCAGCTATTTTTCTTGGCGTTATTGTCGCAGGCTTTATTGTTCTCGGCGTCACCACTGGGTTTACCACCGCGTTTTCCGGGAACTGAGGAACGAAAATCGCCCTCGCCCCGTATGATGAGGTTAAAGGGGGGAACGGTATGGCGACACTACAGGTGCTCGCGGCGTTTGGGCTTTCAATGGCCTTCATGCTGTTGCTGTGGTCCTTAAAGGGTTTCCTGCTAAAGCCGGTGAAGCCGCAAAAGGATTTGAAGGTGATGGTTCTCATCACGGCGAACGAGGCGGCAAGCGGCCTCGAACAAGAGGTCAAAAGTCTCCGCTGGCTCAAAAATGACGGGCGGCTCGACGCAGAGCTTATCATCGTCGATACAGGCATGGACGCTGAGGCTGCCAAGGCAGCGGCGCTTTTGTCCCGCGACGATCCTTCGGTGAAGCTTTGCCGGCCGGAGGAGATCGAAAATACGATCATTCGGAGCGACGATAATGGAGGAAAAAACTAACGAAATACAGCTTTTCGGCACGATTCGCTCGCTCATTTTTCAAAACGAGGAAAACGGATACACGGTCGTGAAGCTTGAAACGACGGATGGGGAGACAGTCACCGTTGTCGGTTGCCTGCCTTGCGCCAGTCCCGGCGAGCAGCTTATTCTGACCGGACGCTTCGTGACGGATGCCCGGCACGGCGAACAGTTCAAGGCGGAGCTTGCGGAGCGCCGCCTTCCAAGCGGGGCGAATGAGATTTANNCTTTTTATGAATTTCTGGCCTCGCGCGCCATCAAAGGCGTCGGCCCCGCGACGGCGACACTCATTGTCTCAGCCTTCGGGGCGGACGCCTTACGGGTTATCGAAAACGAACCGGAAAAGCTTGCCGAATTGCACGGCATCACAAAGAAAAAGGCACAGGAGATTTCCGAGTCCTATCGGAAACAGGCCGCGCTGCGCCGGCTCATGGAGCTCCTTGCAAACTATGGCGTTCGCCCGGCGGTTGCCATCCGGCTCTATCGTACTTACGGCAGCGACGCCATGGCGTACATGGAGGAAAACCCCTATCTTATAACGGACGACGCGGTTGGCGCGAGCTTTGCCGAGGCGGACGAGCTGGCGCTCAAAATGGGCTTTGAAGAGGACTGCCCGGAGCGCGTGGCGGCGGCAGCCATCTTTGAGCTGCGGCATAACGCGCGAAACGGGCACTGCTTCATCCCTGCCGACAAGCTCGTCGCTGCAACTTGTGAGCTTATCGGGGTAGACGGGCAGTCCGTCGAGGAGGCGCTGGACGTTTTATGCGACAGCGGCGACGTGGTTCGGACTGTCATTGCCGAGCGGGACGCCTGCTATCTTGCGCTGCTCTATGAGGCGGAGCGCTACACTGCCGAGCGCATCAAAAAAATGGCTGACGCGAAGCCGGGCACGAAAAAGGACGTCGATAAGCTCATTGCGCAGATCGAGGGCGAGCAGCTCGTGAAATACGCCGAGCTGCAACGCTTTTCCCTGCGCGTCGCCGCCGAGCGGCAGATCATGGTCCTGACGGGCGGACCCGGCACCGGCAAGACGACGACCGTGCGCGCCATTGTCTCTCTATATGAAAAAATGGGGCTCAAAACCCTGCTCACGGCCCCGACCGGCCGCGCCGCCAAACGCATGAGCGAGCTCACGGGGCAGGAGGCTTCGACTGTCCACCGTCTTTTAGAGGCCGGTCCGCCGACGGACGGGGAGGGGGCCGTTTTTGGCCGAAACGAGGACACGCCTCTGGAGTGCGAGGCCNNAGGCCGTCGTTTTGGACGAGTGCTCAATGGTGGACGTGACGCTTATGGCGGCGCTGCTCGCGGCAATGCCGGAGGACTGCCGCCTTGTTCTCGTTGGAGATGCCGACCAGCTTCCGAGCGTCGGCCCCGGAAACGTTTTTTTGGATGTCATCCGCAGCAACCGTGTCGAAACGGTGCGGCTCACGGAAATTTTCCGGCAGGGGAACGCCAGCCGGATCGTTGCAAACGCCCACCAGATCATTCGCGGCGATTGTCCGGAGTTGCGCGCGAACACGAGCGACAGTGACTTTTTCTTTTTAAAGCGCACGGCTCCTTCCGCCGCCGTCGAAACGGTCTGCGAGCTTTGCGCGGAGCGGCTTCCAAAAAACATGGGCATCGCGACAATGGACATTCAGGTACTTAGCCCGACGCGTCGGGGTGAAGCGGGCACGCGAAATTTAAACGCCGTTCTTCAACGCGCGTTAAATCCGCCGTCTACAGGGAAAAAAGAGAAAAAATATGGCGAAATTACCTTCCGCGAGGGCGACAGGGTGATGCAGATACGAAACAACTATGATATAATATGGTCAAAGCCCGAGCGCGTGGATTATAATGAGGATGGACTGCCGAAAGTGGCCCTCGGTGAAAAACCAGAGCGTGGCACCGGCGTCTACAACGGCGACGTTGGCGTCATCGCGGCCATCGACGCGGAAAATGAGTTCATGACCATCCTCTACGACGACAGGCTCGCCGCCTACGGCTTCGACATGCTCTCCGAGCTTGAGCACGCCTTTGCCATGACGGTTCACAAGTCGCAGGGCAGCGAGTACCGCGCCGTCGTTCTCATGGCACTCGACGGCCCGCCCCAGCTCATGAGCCGGAGCGTCCTCTACACCGCAGTGACCCGCGCGCGGGAGCTTCTCATCGTTGTCGGCAGCGACACAACGGTTTTCAACATGATCGCAAACCATAAGATTACCAGACGATACAGCGGCCTTCGGGCAAGACTGACGGAGCCATAAAACGCTCCCCATCGAAAGGACGGGTTCGACCATGAGCATTTTTTCGGGTTTTCTGGACCTCCTTTTTCCACCGCGTTGCGCTTTCTGTGGCAAGGTCCTCAAAACGGNNCGGTCAGCCGTACACGAAACGGCGGTATGCGAAGCGGCGAATTTTTCACCGGCTGTGTTTCGCCGCTCTACTATGAGGGCCGGGTGCGCAACGCCGTTCTGCGGTTCAAATTCCACGACGCCACCTATTATGCCGCGCTTTTTGGTTCGCTCATGGCGCTGTGCATTCAGGAAAATCTGGCGGGACGGTACGACCTCATCACATGGGTCCCGCTTTCCGAAAAACGCCTGAAAAAGCGCGGCTACGATCAGGCGATGCTTCTGGCTATGTCGGCGGCCCTGGAGCTGGACGACGCGCCGGTCGAGCTTCTGAAAAAGCACACAGACGTGCCCGCACAGTCCGGCGTTGGCTCACCCGAAAAGCGCCGCGCGAATATTAGCGGCGTGTATGCCGTCGTGGACGAGGAGCTGGTTCGCGGAAAGCGGATTCTGCTTATCGACGACGTTGTCACCACCGGCGCGACCCTCTCCGAGTGCGCGAAAACGCTCCGATATTCGGGCGCTTCGGAGGTCGTCTGTTGCACTTTGGCGCAGACGAAGGAATAATCGGCGGAAAAGCTGTCAATGATTTCTCCGTCGGAGCCCGGCAATTTGATTTGAATTCTTTGTGGTGAAAGTATGGCCTTTTTTGAAAGAGACATCGCGATCGACCTTGGTACCTCGAGCATCATCGTCTATGTCAACGGTAAGGGTGTTACGCTCCGCGAGCCGACGGTCGTGGCGGTGGACAAGCATAACGGAAAGCTTTTGAAGGTCGGCGAGGACGCGCAAAAAATGCTCGGCCGCACGCCTGCAAACGTCGTTTCCATCTACCCGATTTTAAACGGCGTCATTTCGGACTACGACATGACGGTCCGTATGCTCAAGGAGCTTATCCAGCGCGTTACGTCCTCGAGCATGTTCAAGCCGCGCATCATCATCTGCGTGCCCGGCAGCATCTCCGGGGTTGAGGAGCGCGCGACCATCGATGCGGGTATCGAGGCCGGCGCGCGAAAGGTCTATCTGATTGAAAGCTCCGTGGCCGCTGCGCTCGGCGCCGGGGCGGACGTTTCAAAGCCGGACGGCAACATGGTCGTTGATATCGGCGGCGGTACCACCGAGGTAGCTGTCGTATCCCTGAACGGCGTTGTCGAGAGCGAGTCCATCAAAACCGCCGGTAATGCGTTTGACGAGGCGATTGTCAAATACATACGCCGGAAGCAAAACCTACTCGTCGGATTACGCACGGCGGAGGAGGCAAAGCTGCACATCGGCAGTTCCATCCCCGTTCAGGATCCGCAGACAGAGGAGGTCAAGGGCCGCTGCCTCATGACGGGTCTTCCTCGTGCCGTGACCGTCGATACGAACGAGATCGCAGAAGCGCTATTGGAGCCTGTGACGGAAATTCTGGATGCGGTGCAAAGCGTTTTGGAGCGCACACCGCCGGAGCTTGTCGCGGACATTTCCGAAAACGGTATCATCCTCTGCGGCGGCGGCAGTCTCGTGCCCGGCATTGACAAAATCATCTATGCCAAAACCGGCATCAAGGTCCGTACCATGGACGACCCCGTTTCCTGTGTTGCCTACGGCGCGGGCAAGATGCTTGGCAGGCTCAATGAGATGGACGATGGCATGATAAACCTTGCCCGAAAGCGGCAGATGAAATAAAACGCATATAAAAAAATCCGGGACAAAATAGTCCCGGATTTTTTATATCATGTTTTTTTAAACGGTGGCTTCCTGTTTTGCTGCGGCCTTTGCGTCGATCTTGGCCTGGAGCCAGATCAGGACGTCGTTATAGACCTCGTCGCGGTTCAGCTCGCTCAAAATCTCGTGGCGACCGCCGTGATAGAGCTTGAGCGTTACATCTGTAAGTCCGGCGGAGAGAAAGCCGTTGTAGGCGCGCAGGACACCCTTGCCGTATTCGCCGACCGGGTCGTCGTCCCCAGAGATGAAATAGACGGGGAGATCCTTGTTCATGCGCTGAAGGCTCTTCGCGCTGGATATGTATTTGACGCCCGTGAGCATGTCGCGAAAAACACCGGCGGAGGGGCAATAGCCGCAGAGCGGGTCGGCAATGTATTCGTCTACCACATCCTCGTTTCTTGTAAGCCAGTCGAACTCGGTGCGTGCGGGCTTGTAGTGATTGTTGTAGCCGAAGAAGGCGATGTCGTTGAGCCTTTGGCTCTTGTAGGATGCGCCGTGGCGGCTGATAATGGCGTTTGCCATCGTGAGGCCGCTGTTTACGAGAAGCGCCGGCTGCTGACCTGTGCCGCTTAAAATGACGCCGTCCGGTCCGTCGTGATAACGGATGATATATGTACGCGTGAGGAAGCTGCCCATGGAGTGACCAAGGATAAAGATGGGCAGGGAATAATACTGCTCGCGCAGGCGCTCAAAAAGCTTGCGCATATCGCCGACGACAAGCTCCCAGCCGCCGTGCTCGCCGAAATAGCCAAGGTCCTCTGGCTTTTCAACGCTCATGCCGTGGCCAAGATGATCCTCGCCCGCGACTACGAAGCCGTTTTCAGCTAGATACTGCGCAAAACGGTCGTATCGGCTTATGTGCTCCGCGATGCCGTGGCAGAGCTGGACAACGCCGATGGGCGTGCCGTCGGGCAGCCATTCGCGGACGTAAATGGTGTTCTTGCAATCACAGGACGGGAAGGTGAATTCGTTCAAAATGGGCATATTGAGCACCTCTTTGCAGATAATAGACGGGATTGAAATTCCCTTTTGTATGATTTTATAATTTTTCGTCCGCAAAGTCAACGGCAGAGGAAGTATCGTACAAAAAGTTTACAATTGAGTTACGTGGGAATCGGGAGCTGGATGATCTCCAGACCCTGCCGCATGGCATATAGGAGCGTATTCATTGTGCCGCCGGGCTTGCCGCTGTAGGCCGCTATGAGGACGGTGGCGTTATCCACCATGTAGCGGTTGCGGCGCATGAGACAGTCCGGCGTGTAGCTATGGCAGACAAGGGTGTAGTAGTCGCATTCCGTGACAAGCCGGTCGTAGCGCCTTCTGAGCGTCTCTGGCCAGCTTTCGGATTGTNNGATTGTCCCTCCCATGGGATCGCTGCCTCGAGCGTTACGCCCTCATGCTCCGCGCGCAGGGCGAGCACTGCTTCGCAAAAATACATATCGCAGCCGGTCGCCATGCCGCAGAGAAAGTGGCGCACACCGGAACGATAAACGGCCTCCACGGCATCCGCAATTTGCTCCTTGAGCGCAGCGCAGCGCACGTCGCTCTCGTTTGCGCCCCAGGGAAGCTTTTCGACGCGGTGGCCCGTAAATGCGCAGGCCGGTTCCTTTTCTTCCATAGCCGCCTCCAAAAATTTGAATGAATTTAGTTTACACGATTTTCCGAAAGAAGTCAAAATTCTGTTGCAATTTTGTAATAAACCGAAAATAATTCGGCAATACTAAGCCCTGTGCAGAAAAAGCCACACACAGAATTCTGGAGGTATACGCTATGAAAAAGCTCAACTGCGCCGCTGCCGTGTTTGCGGTGGCTGTCATGGTCTTCTCTGGCTGCGGAAAAAAGGCGGCCGTTCCTACTGCGACCGCGAATGTCCCAATTGTGTCTGAAACACCGGCGATCCCGTCTCCCGATGTGTCGGCGCTCGTTAGCCCGTCCGCTTCAACGGTTGTGACGCCCGAAACGAGCCCCGTCACCAGCGCGAAAACCACATAATGACGCAAAAAAACGGATGCTTTTGCATCCGTTTTTTTATTTAAGTAGTGATCCGATTAGGCAGCCGGGGAAGTGGTAGCTTCAGCAGAAGGAGCCTCGGAAGTGGGAGTTTTAGAAGTAGGAGCTTCGGAAACTTCTTCAGAAACGGTAGCCGGGGAAGTCTCAGTAGTGTCAGCCTTCTTGCCGCAGCCAGCGAAAGCGAAGATGAGCATCATGCAAGCAAGAATAACAGCAAATGTCTTTTTCATGGTTTATCCTCCAAAATTATTGTTTTGTTGTTGGACATATTTACATATCCCAACGACATGATGCATACTATCACCGAATGTTCGGGATGTCAAGGTGTTTAGCGGTCGATTTAATAATTATTTAACATTTAATTAATAACTACAGTTTTATATGGCAAAAACAGGTTAATATTGTGCAAAATAACCAGTAAAAATTTGCGCATTCCGGGAACATTCATGGCAGGAGAACGTCATCGGCGTTTATTTCAGACCCTGCGCAAAGGCCGCGAATGTTTCAATCTTCGCGTCGCACGCGGCTCGGTTTTCGCCGCGGACGAGAAGATAGATCTTGATTTTCGGC
>DEMY01000093.1:9603-31761 GCA_002359425.1 Clostridiales bacterium UBA2658 | reverse complement strand
GTTTCGCGCAGACGCGTCATTAAAGCCTGCATCTTCGCAAGGCCGTCAATGCCGGGCATAACGAGATTCAGCGTCTTTTCGCCGTAATACCCGTACTTTTCATAGAGCGCGTCGAGAGCCTGCAGAAGCGTTTTGCCCTGCCCGTAATACCATGCGGCCATCTCGCAGGTAATCATGGAGGCGGTGACGGCATCCTTATCGCGGACATAATCGCCCATCATGTAGCCGTAGCTCTCCTCATAGGCCATGATATACTGATAGCTGCCCTCTTTTTCGTACTCCGCAACCTTTTCGGCCATGTATTTGAAGCCCGTGAAGGTCTCGTCCATGTGAACGCCGTTTTCCTCGGCGACCGTGCGTGCCATTTCGGTCGTGACGATGGTCTTGATAGCGGCAGCGTTTTCGGGAAGCGTCCCGGTGCGTTTTTTTGCGTTAATCATATAGTCCAGAAGCAGAACGCCGGTCTGGTTGCCGGAGACGGTGATATATTCTCCCGCATCGTTTCTGACCATGATACCGATGCGGTCGGAATCCGGGTCGGTGCCAATGATGAGGTCGCAGTCCTCCTTTTTGGCGAGGTCAACCGCGAGGTAGAAGCCCGCCGGCTCCTCCGGGTTCGGACTTTTGACGGTCGGGAACGAGCCGTCTATGACCATCTGGTCTGGCACCGGGATGATGTGCTTCATGCCGGTGCGGCGTAGCGCCTCGGGTACGAGCTTGTAGCCCGCGCCGTGGAACGGCGTGTAGACGACCTTGAATTTGTCTGCAACGCGCGGCACTGCTTCGCGGTCGATGGATTGCGAAAGGACATTTGTAAGAAATGCCTCGTCCGTTTCTGCGCCGATGAAAGTGATCAGGCCGTTTGCCTGCGCCTCTTCAAAATTGGCCGTTTGAACACCGTTGAAGATGTCGATTTCATCCATGCCTTTGGCGATGGCGGCGGCATGCGCGGGCGGAAGCTGGGCCCCGTCCGACCAGTAGACCTTGTAGCCGTTGTACTCGCGGGGATTGTGGCTTGCCGTGACATTGATACCGGCGACGGCTCCATAGTGCCGGATGGCGAAGGAAAGCTCCGGCGTCGGGCGCAGCGCGTCGAAAATTTTGACTGGGATGCCGTTTGCCGCCATGACGGAGGCAGCGGCATGTGCAAAGTTTACGCTGTTTTCGCGGCAGTCGTAGCAGATAACGACGCCTTTTTGCATCGCGGATTCTCCCTCCGCGCGGATGACGGATGCGAAAGCCTGCGTCGCGTGCATGATGACGTGAATGTTCATGCGGTTGAGGCCGGCGCCCATGATCCCGCGCAGACCGGCGGTGCCGAATTGCAGCGGGGCAAAAAAGCGGCTTTTGATTTCATCCTCGTCGTCCTTGATGCTGTCCAGTTCCTTCCACTCGCTCTCCGTGAGTGCGGGGCTGTCCAGCCAGTGGCGGTATTCCTGCATATAATCTGTCATGATTCTTCCTCCGTTAAAAGCGCTTTTGCGTCCTCAAGCATCGAGGCGGGCACATAGATGTCCGTCCCCTCGTTACTCATGCCGAACAAAATGGTGTCAAGCCCGCCGTTTGCCGGATACTGCTTTACAGCCGGGATGCCATAGGACCGAAGCCGGTTGATGAGCATCTCGTCCGCGATATCGATACAGGAACAGTGCCGGAGAAAAGCGGGGTCCTCGGGTTCGCTGGACGCGCTCTTCGGCCAAAGCTCCAAAAGCTCGCCCGGCAGATTGCGGCTCCAGACCGGGTGCATCTCCGTCGCTGTTTGCGGGCGGTCCGGCTTTTTTCTAAACAGACACATAGCGTTCTCCTTTGCCTAATTGTTACTTATGGTACTTTGTGCCTTCGGCTATCATTATACCCCGATAGATTTGTTCTGCAAGCATGACGCGGGCTAAATGGTGCGGAAAAGTCATTTTTGACATGGAAAGGCGCGTTTCGCAGCGCATTTTCAGCTCCTCGTCCAGTCCGAAAGAGGAGCCGATCAAAAAGCAGATGTGCGATTTTCCTGTATTTGCACATTTTTGAAGCAGCGCGGAAAACGCGTCGCTCGAAAGCTCGCCGCCCTCGACGCACATCGCAATCGTGTAGGCCCCGGCGGGGATGCGTTTTTCGACCTCGCGCGCCTCTTTTGAAAGCGCCGCTGCAATTTCGGCGGGGGAGGGACTCTGCGGGAGCCGCTCCTCCGAAAGCTCTGTAAGCTCAAATTTGCAGTAGGGCTTCAATCGCTTTTCATATTCCGAAAAGGCGGCGATATAGTGTTTTTCACGCAGCCGTCCGACGCAGACGATCGAAATGCTCAGCATGGTGTGCCTGCCTTCACGTTTATGTACAAAATTTCTTTTTCCGGCGCGACCGAGAGCGACACGTCGCCGTTCAGGTGAGCCCCGGCGGCGGAGAGCGCCCGCGCCGTGCAGTCCTTCGCAAGCGGCGGAAGATTGTTCTGGCGGCTCAGGTGGCCCAGGACGAGCTGCCGTGTGCCCGCTTCCCCAAGCGTCACGGCAAGCTGCGAGGCTGCCTCGTTTGAAAGGTGGCCGCTGTCAGACAAAATGCGGCGTTTGAGGTTGGCGGGGTAGGGACCAGATCGGAGCATGTCGATGTCGTGGTTCGACTCAATAACCGCGGCGTCAACGCCCTTCATGGCGTTGAGCACCTCGTCCGTCACATGGCCAAGGTCCGTGCACAGACCAAAGGAAGAACTTCCGTCTGAAACGCGGTAGCCGACGCTCTCCGGCGTGTCGTGCGGTGTATGGAACGGCAGAATGCCGAAATCCGCGAGCGCAAATTCCTCGCCGGGGACGAGAATGGTCAAAAAATCTTCGACCCCCGCAATGGACCACGAGAGATGATTGGCCACTGTGCGGGGGGCAAAGATCGGCACGTCGTAGTGCTTTATAAACGTGTTGAGACCGCCGATATGGTCCGAATGTTCGTGTGTGATGAAAATACCAGAAAGCTGCTCCGGTGCAAGACCGAGAGACGCGAGCGCCGTTACAATACGCTTTGTGGAGATTCCTGCGTCGATCAGGACGGCGGCACTTTCGGTTTTTACAAGGGTGCAGTTGCCGGAAGAGCCGCTTGCAAGGGTGTAGACCTGCATGGTTTTGTTCCTTACTGTATATATTAAAGTAATGTCAGACGATGGCGGCGGAAAATTCGTCCGGTTCCGTGACGCAGGCGATGTCGGCGCCGAGACTGCGGAGCTTTCCGACAAGGTCCTGATAATGGCGCTCGATGAAAACAACATCCTCAACGGTCGTTTCCCCGCGTGCAGCCAAACCCGCGATGACGACCGCCGCGCCCGCGCGCAGGTCGCACGCCGCGACGACGGCGCCGGTTAAGAATGAAACGCCTTCAATAACGGCGGTCTTGCCGTCTACCTGCACCTCCGCGCCCATTTTTTTGAGCTCGGACATATATTTGTAGCGGTTGTCCCAAACGCCCTCGGTCACGACGCTTGTGCCCACTGCGAGGCACAAGACGGTGCTGATTTGCGGCTGCATATCGGTTGGAAAGCCGGGATAGGGCTGCGTATTGACGTTTGTGCGCTGGAGTGCCCCTGTGCGGCGGACCGTGACGGAATCCTCGCCGTCCTCGACCTCGACGCCCATCTCGCGCAGCTTTGCGGAGATACAGTCGAGGTGCTTGGGGATGACGTTTCGGACGGTCACTTCCCCCCCGGCGGCGGCGCAGGCGGCCATATAGATGCCTGCTTCGATCTGGTCGGGGATGATGGAGTAGGAACCGCCGTGGAGCGTTTCAACGCCGTATATTTTAATAGTATCGGTGCCCGCGCCGCGGACATCCGCACCCATGGAGTTCAAAAAGTTTGCGAGATCCACAATATGCGGCTCGCGGGCGGCGTTTTCAATGACCGTTTTGCCCTGCGCGCGAGCAGCGGCGATCATGATGTTCATGGTCGCGCCGACGGAGACCTTGTCGAGATAGATTTTTGCGCCGGTGAGATGGCCCTCCGGCACCTCGGCATAGACAAAGCCGCCCTTCACGGCGACCTGCGCGCCAAGCGCCGTCATGCCCTTGATATGCTGGTCGATGGGGCGTACGCCGAAGTTGCAGCCGCCGGGCATCGTCGTTTTTGCCGAGCCGAAGCGGCCCAGCATTGCGCCGATGAGGTAGTAAGACGCGCGGATTTTGCGCATAAGCTCATAGGGCGCACCGTCTCTTCGGACGCTTGAGCAGTCAATCTCAACTGTGGACTGATTGATGGAGCGTACCTTCGCGCCCATTTCGCTGAGAATTGTGAGGAGCATATCCGTGTCGCTGATCTGCGGGATATTTTCGATCCGGCAGACGCCCTCCACCATGAGGGCCGCAGGGATGATTGCAACGGCCGCGTTTTTTGCGCCGCTTATTTCGACCTCTCCGTGGAGAGGATTACCGCCGTGTATGACATATTTGTCCAAAAGAACACCTTCCCAAAACTGAAGAAATATCGAAAGCGACCGTGCGAAAAGGACTTTCACGAAAGCCGCATAAGTAGCGCTATTAGGATGACCCGAACGCGGAAAAATAGCCGGAGAAACCGGCCGAAACCGTGCGGGATAAAAAGAAAAAAATCGTTTCAAAAAAAGTCCATAAGAGGCTTTTTTTAAGCTGCTGTTCGTACCGAAAGGCATTGGTTACTAAATTATAACACGATGGTTACAATATTTCAACAATAATTCGTTGCGCCGTCAAGCGGAGGCTTCAAAAGCCAGCGATTTGCCGGTTCCCGCGTCAATATAATAGGCGCGCGAGTCGGTACGGATGCACCAGACGGGGTGGAGTGTGCAGTCGCCTGAAACAGCGGAGCTAACAAAATAGCCCATGTCAAGCCCGCGGATTTCCGAACAGACGTCGCCCGTGCTGCGGACAGACTGAAGAAAATTCATGAGGACCGTGATCCCATCCGGGCAGTTGCTCGGCGCGGCCGCGGCGGTCTGCTTGTCAAAAGGGCGCGTGCCGGAAATGCGGTTCAGTGAGGTCGCCGTGAAGTAGAAGGTCACGCGTGCGTTGTAAACGCTTGTGCCATCCCACGCGCAGGTCAGAACGACGGTCGTGTCTCCGATCCCGCCGTCAAGCTCCGGGGTCTCGCCGCTGCATTTGAGGCCGAGCTTTTTTAAAACGCGCTTTGCCGTTTCTGCTGGGTCGTCGCCGCGCTTGACGTCGCCGGAAGGCAGAAGAATGTCGAATTCGCCTGTGCCGCGAAATTTGGCTTCGCCCCCGTCTTTGCCCTTGTAGGAGTAGACGTTGCCGCCGAGGTCGGAGAACGCGCACTCGCCCAGAAGGGAGGTCACCAGCTCCTTTTCCTTCTCTGTATCGCGCTTTAACGTGAGCGTGGGCAGAACCGCGTCGGAAAGGTCTGCCTCCTCCGAGAGCTTGATGCCGTTATCGGACAGGACCGCTTCAAGGGCCTGCTTCCGGTCGGAGGCGGCTTTTCGGGCCTGGCGCGCATTTGTTAAAACGATTGCCAGCAGAAAGATGTTTACGAGCGCGAGAACGAGGATGATGTAGTTTTTAACCTTTGCATTGTCCAAGTTGACGCTCCTTTATTTAACGATCCACGAGGCGGCTACGCCGTCGCTCCGGTCGTCGTAGGTGAGAACGGGTTCGCCGCCGCTGGAGAGTGCGATGGCCGCAGCCTGCGTTTCTGGCAGCGCCGTGAGCGTTTCACCAGCATAGACGTATTTTCGGAAGTTGAATTCCGCACGTGTGATGGTGCTGCCGCTGACCTTGAAGGTCGCCGCGGGCGCGCCGCTTGACGCCGTTACAGGAATGCCGCCGACAGCGTAACCGAATTCGATGTTTACGCTGTGCGCATCCTCGTCGGTTTCACAGCCCATCAGAACGAGCTGCGCGACGCCGGCATTGCAGCCGACCACCTTCTCTGCGATTGCGGCGCAGGCGGCGACGATTTGTTCCTGCGTAAGCTCCTTGCCGGCGCCAATTGGGACGCCTTTTTTGCCTGNNGCCTGTGACGCTGAAAAGAACGCCGCCGGTTGTGTCGATACGGAGAATCTTGCTTCCCTCGACGTAAACGATGGAGCCGCCCTTTTCGATATTGCCTGAGGAAGCGCGGCTATTCATACCAAAAACGGGAAAGAGCTTTGCGCTGTCCGGCAGGGGGGTGGAGGCGATAAGCGCGTCGAGCTTCGCATCCTCGCCGGAGAAGATGAAATAGGGGTCGAGCGATTTGTATTCGCTGTCCTGCTCAAAGGCGAACTTTGCCTCGCCGCTGTGGTAGTCCGTGAGCTTCGCTAAAAGAGAGGCTGCGCTTAGCGCGGTTGTGCAGCACCAGATGGTATTGTCGGTGCTCACGTAGTAGAGACGGACGCCGCCTTCCTCCACCGAGAGCAAAAGCCGCCGTGCCGAGGCATTTGCCGCCGCGCCGTTTGCCGTTGTGCCGAGCGAGGAGGCCGCGACGGATAGAGGGTGCGGCCAAAGATAGTCGTAAAAAACGCCGCGGCCACGCAAAGCGGCCTGCCACTGCGCAATGTCAACCCGCTTTGGATCGCCTGCGGAGCCGAGTGCCTCTCCGAGGGGGGCTGAAAACTGCGACAGGAGCCTTTCGCGCGCATCGTCGTCGTATTTTGCGGCGGTGTGCGTGAGATCCATGCCGGTCACGAGAAGGTAGGCGGGCTTTTCAGAGAGCACCGCCGCGCCGGCGGGATCTGTCTGCGCCTGTGCGGTGTCCGAAGCGCCGAAGGGAGTATCCGCCGAAAAGCTTTTTTCATAGAACACCGCGCGATAAAGAAGATAAAGTGCCGGAACCAGAAGCAGCGCAATCACGATGTTTTTCAGTCGGTCGATGCGTTTTGCCTTATCCATGGGCCGGTCCCTCCACGGGAATCGTCATCGTGATGACAGTGCCCTTGCCCTTTTCGCTTTGGAGCGTGAGCGTGCCGTCGTGCCGTGTGACGATTTCCTTTGCAATCGAAAGACCCAGCCCGGTGCCGCCGGACTCGCGGCTGCGCGCTTTCTCGACGCGGTAGAAGCGTTCAAAGACCTTATCGACGTCCTCCTCCGGGATGCCGATGCCGTTGTCGCGCACCGACGCACTGACGGTTTTGCCGTCTGACGACACGGTGAGTTCAATTTTACCGCCGTCCGGCGTATACTTGACGGCGTTTGTGACCATATTGATGAGCACCTGCTCAAGACGGGAGCGGTCACCCACAATGTCTGGCAGAGGCGCGGGGACATCGACCGTGAATTCATGTCCATGCTTTTGCGCTTCCAGCAGCATTGCGCTGTAAATGTCTTGGATGGAGCGTTCAAACGAAAAGCGCTCATAGTTGAATTCGATGCTGCCCACGTCGAATTTTGAGAGAGTCAAAAGGTCCGCTACAATATTCGTCATACGGTCGCTTTCATTCATGATAACGCATAGAAACTGCTTTTCGGTTTCCTTTGGCAGCCCGTCGCTGTCCATAAGCGTTTCGGCGTAGCTGCGGATGCTGGTGATCGGCGTGCGCAGTTCGTGCGAGACGTTTGCGACGAACTGCTTGCGCATCTCCTCGGATTTTTTCAGGTCATCCAGCGTTTTTTCAAGCTGATCGGCCATGCCGTCGAAGGTGCGGGTCAGAACGCCGATTTCATCCTGTGCGTCCGAAACGGGCTTCGAGGAAAAGTCGCCCGCCGCTACGCGTGCGGCTGCGTTCGTGAGATTAACGATCGGCGTCACCATGGCCTTGGCAAGCAGCATACTTAAAAGCGCCGTGATGATCAGGCCGATCAGAAGCGCCTCCGCGATGATGCCGAACAGCACCGAACTGAGCTGTCGGACGGCGGATTTGTTGTCCTTTACATAGACAATATAGCTGCCGGTCTTGCCCTGAAACGGGATGGCCAGATCCATATAGGTGGCGCTCGCGTCGCTCTCTGTGCCTTCCTTACCGCTGACGGCTGTGAGGATGTTGCGGGTGGCGGGAAGATTTTCGCTTTCCGTGTCGGAGCCGGCAAGATATTTTCCGGTGTCGCCGGAGAGAATGTAGTAGTTGCGCGAGCCGGAAGCGATGCCGAGCTGGCTGGAGTGGGTCCGGAGAACGTCTGCCATTCTGAGGGGGGCGTTGCTGTCGTCCGCCGCGGAGCGGAGGTCGGCAGCAAGACCGGGGTCCTCAAAAACGGTTTTCATCTTTTCGTAAAAGTCGTCGATGTAGTAGCTGCGGATTTCGTTCATGAGAAAAGCTCCCACCACCGCCATCAGCGAGACGATGAGCAGCAGCATGACGAAAACGAGCTTTGTATACAGACTTTTTTTCATCGGACCCCCTTTTTCCGGCAAGCCGGGCTTATTCTCCGCTGAAGTAGTAGCCCACGCCGCGCTTAGTGATGACGTAGACCGGGTTCGCCGGGTCGTCCTCCAGCTTTTCGCGCAAACGCCGGACGGCGACGTCTACTGCGCGCAGGTCGCCATAGTAGTCGTACTGCCAGACCTCTGTCATAAGCTCCTCGCGTGAGACGACCTTGCCGGGCGCTGCGGCGAGAAATTTGATGAGTTCAAATTCGCGCTGCGTAAGCTCAAGGTCGCGCCCATTTTTGGAGACGGTGTGCCGGTCTAGGTCGATGACGATTCCGCCGCAGTGCAGAGCGTTTTCCGCTGCCTCCGGGGCGGGTGTTTCGGAGGGTGCCAGACGGCGCATGTTTGCCTTCACGCGGGCCAGCAGCTCGCGGACGGAAAAGGGCTTTGTGATATAATCGTCCGCGCCCAGCTCGAGGCCGAGAACCTTATCGGTCTCCTCCTCGCGTGCGGTGATCATGATGATCGGGATGTCGTCGTTTTCCGCACGGAGCGTTTGGCAGACCTCGAAGCCGTCTATGTAGGGGAGCATCACGTCCAGCAGCATGAGATCCGGGGCCGCCTCATGCGCCAAATGCAAGGCCTCCTGACCGTCATAGGCGCAGATAGTGGCGTAACCCGATTTTTCAAGGTTAAATTTCAAAATATCGACAATGGACTTCTCGTCGTCCACAATGAGGACGGTCCTCTGCATAAAAGCGCACTTCCTTTCAGCTCAGCGAAAGCGTTACTCTCCCAGTATGTTCATGGTCTTCAAAATGGCAATGATGGTCTTCGCGTCCTCAATTTCGTTTTCCATGGCCATTTTGTAAAGGTCGTCGAGATGGATTTTTTCAATGTCCAGAAATTCGTTGTGATCGGGGTGGGGCGTACCAAAGTCGAGCTTGCGCGCNNTCGCGGCAGAAGCCCGGGGAGGGATAGATCTTGCCGAGAAAGGTGTACTCCGCGGCGGCGATGCCGGTTTCTTCGGACAGCTCGCGCGCGGCGCATTCCATTGGCTCCTCGCCTTTTTCGAGTTTGCCCGCCGGAACCTCCAAAAGGTGCTTGCCGACGGGGTAGCGGAACTGGCGGACGCAGTAAACATAGCCTTCCTCGTCGATCGGAATGACGGTCACGCCGCCGGGGTGATCGACGACCTCGCGCAAGGTGTCCTCGCCGTTTTGAAGGGAGACGCGGTCGAGCGTTGTGTTGACGATGAGTCCGTTGTAGCCGTTGAGGTGCCGTATGAGCGTTTCGGTGTAATCCATAGAATGCTGCCCTCCGTATGTATCAGGCGTGCCGGCGGAAAGCGCCGGGGAATTGCATACAATTTAAGATTTTATCATTATACCACAGGCACATCCCGATTACCAGAGGTTTTGCCGCCCTGTTTCGACAGGGCTTTTTTTCTGACCAGCGCAATTTTTACAAAATATCTATAGGCGGGAGAATAAAATCGTGGTATAATCCTCTCAGAAAGGATGAAAGGAGGCGAACGTATGCCCAAGGCACAGGGCGTGAAGGTCGTTGCGCAGAACAAAAAGGCCTTCCACGACTATTTTATTCTGGATCGCTATGAGGCGGGAATAGAACTTTTCGGAACGGAGGTTAAGTCCGTCCGCGCGGGCGGCGTGAACCTCAAGGACTCCTACTGTACTGTCAAAAATGGCGAACTTTACGCCNNGATGAAAAGGGCAACATCTTCAATCGCGACCCGATGCGTCCGAAGCGCCTTCTTATGCACAAGCGCGAGATTCAAAAGCTTGGTCTCCACGCGCAGCAGGAAGGACTGGCTCTTGTACCGCTTTCGGTCTATTTCAAGGACAGCCGTGTCAAGGTCGAGCTGGGCCTATGTCAGGGCAAAAAGCTCCACGACAAGCGCGACACCGAGGCCAAACGCGGCGCCGAGCGCGAGATCGAGCGCGCGATGAAGAGCAGATAGTCAGAAAAGGAAAATCATCGATATGGCAAATCAAAACCCCATCGTCACCTTTGAAATGGAAAACGGCAGCATTATCAAGGCCGAGCTTTACCCGGAGATTGCGCCGAACACCGTGAACAACTTTATTTCCCTCATCCAAAAAGGCTTTTACGACGGCCTTATTTTCCACCGCGTCATCGAAGGCTTTATGCTGCAGGGCGGCGACCCGCAGGGCACCGGCATGGGCGGCCCCGGCTACTGCATCAAGGGCGAATTTACCGGCAACAATTTTAAAAACGACCTCAAGCACGCGCCCGGCGTTCTCTCTATGGCGCGCTCGATGCAGCCGAATTCCGCCGGAAGCCAGTTTTTCATCATGCACAAGCAGGCAAGCCATCTTGACGGTCAGTACGCCGCGTTTGGCAAGGTCACCGAGGGCATGGACGTCGTTGACGCGATCGCCGAGACGGAATGTGATATGAACGACAAGCCCCGCAAGCCCCAGCGCATGAAAAAGGTGACAGTCGAGACCTTCGGCGTCGATTATCCCGAACCCACAAAATGCTAAGGAACCTTTCGGCGACGGAAAACGTCTAATCAAACAGAACAGATATTCTGCTTTACCTAAGCCCCTACGGGGGCCCTCATGGGGGTGCACCGGTTTCGACGGGGGTGTGGAGGCAGGAATAGCGGGCGGATGCGCCTACCATCCATAAAATGGGCACCTTATAAATTAAAGAACAACAACGATAACGTTCTTCTCGCTGCTTAAGCAGTGAGCGTTCCCTCCGGGAGTGCTGCGGCCCGGATGCGGGGCGTCGATTAGCAGCGTCCGTGTGTGCGCAAAGCTTTGAGCGCACCATGCATCATGAAGCTACCCGACCCTGAGGCGTGACGGCTTGCCTCAGACGAAGGAAACAGACGGCCTGGCCGCCAGAATAACCGCCTGTGCCCGGAGAAGTTCCTGTTAAAGCGCTTTCGGACGGGGGTTCAATTCCCCCCACCTCCACCATAAAAGACCGTCATAATTGATACAATCAAGTATCCGTTATGACGGTCTTTTTTTGCGTAAATATGGGCTTTTCAAGGATTCAAGGGTAAAAGGCAAGGCTTTCACGAGGTCGAGTGACTTCGCGGAAGCCTTATTTTTATTTGCGGATAATGGATTACGGGCCACCTTTCGTTAGCGAGCAGGAAATCGTTAAAAAACAGGACATCGTTAACGAGCAGAGGTATCGTTAACGATTAGCCTTTTGAGACAGAAAATGTCCTGTATCGCAAGGCAGGGTCTGTGTTGTTCCAAACCTTGATACAAAAGAAAAGAGGCTTTTCCGGCTGAAAACGTCGAAAAAGGCTCAAGAATAAGGCTTCCGAGGTCATTTGCTGACTTAGGAAGCCTTGTTTTGTTTTATGCAGTTGTGAGATTCACTGCCGTGGTCGTGGGGCAACTTACCCATTTGGCACGGAGGTTGAGAATAATTATAATGTGCGGCAAAATTATAAAGTTTACAAAGGAACTTTCCTAAGATAGTTCGTAAATATTCAATCCTCTCGAAACGCATCCGATTCAAAAATTCTGTCCAGCTCTTCGTTTGAAGTAATGCCGCGCACTTTATTGCGTACCGCCGTTTGAGACATATCTAACCGATAGAAGTGGTCTCTTCCGTCAGGACCGCGCTGCTGGCGTATCAACTGTATTCTTCCATAGATATCCCAGTGCTTTTCCGCAAATTTTGCCAAGCCCACAGCTTTCGGATAGTTATCTTTGCGGGTCTGGTCGTGTGGTTCAAGGATATCAAAAACATAGCCTTGTGCATCGGCTCGGATAATCACCAGATCGGGGAACATAGACGTAGCCACTCCGCTAACTTCATATGGGACTTCAAGCGACCAATTTTTTCTATCAAGATTTCGCAGCCAGCATACAGCGCCATTTTTCAGTTCTTCGGTAACAACACCGCTTTCCCACGGATTCAGTGCCGTTTTAAAGGTGCCGTCATCAGCGCAATAAAGGTGCTGCTCAAATGTTGTGCTGTCATCGGACACAGAAAAATCAATAGAGTCTGGCAATGACCACGGTACGGCGATTGGCTGTGCCGAGGAATTGATGAGTCTCTCATATATGGTTTTTCGAGCCTCGCTCAGTCTGGCAATTGCACGTTTATTGTTCTCATAAAGGGAAAGAAATTCTTGCTGTACATACGCATTAATTGTTTCCATCGCTTCCGTATCGTTTGTGAGAACAATGACCTCTATTTTCACATCGATATGGTCACGGGTACTGTGCCTAATCCAATACTCTTTATGCAGACCCTCTCCAAACTGTTTCCCGGCTTGCTCAAAGTGGCGGGAAATATCAAACTCTGACAGCGTCATAGTTTGTGTTTCCTCGTCAAAAGAAAGGGCGTTATCGCCATAGTCGAATGTCAGCGTACCAAGAGGAAAGCCAGTGATTGCCGCCTTTCGGCTGTCGAAGTCGCCACTCTCTTGAATCCGTGCGATTTCAGCATCCATCTTTGATAGAACTGCATTTTTGACAGTTCGCTGTGCGTCCAAATCAACACCGTCCATTGTCAAGGCGCGAGATAGCTGTATCAGCAATCTGAGAGCAGGCTGTTTACGCGATGAATCAATCCGATAGGTGACAAGGTCGCCCATAGAATCAAATACATCCGAATATTCAAGATTACGGCCAAGCGTTACCAGTTCCTTGCTCGTACCCGTCTCCGTAGGCATAACGGCTTCACTATCGCGCAGAGCATTGACCACGTTTTTTACTGTGCCCTCGTCAAAATACGGGAGGAACAGGCTGACGCTGTTCAATTCGGCGTCGGCAGCAATTCTTCTCGCCAGCGGGGTACGAATCATGCGTCCCAGAAGCTGCGCAATATAGGTGTAATCCTGCGCACTGCGGAAGGACATCATGGTCTCGGCTCGAGGGCAGTCCCACCCAGTGGAAAGATTCATCTTAAAGAATACTACAATCGCATTCTCATCGTCCTCAACTCGAGACGCTTCAATTCGCTGAATTTCGACCTCACGCACATTGAGTGTACCACGGTCATTGAATGTATGCACAGCTTCACCGGGATGTAATTTGCGTCCCAGCGTTTCCTCCAGCAACTCGATGCAGATACCCAAGTCGGTGTGCGTTGCCTCGCGCTCGCTGCCGTCCTCGACCTGCACGACCAGAATAGGATTTACCTTTTTCTCATTTTCACGCTCACAGTAGATCTGCCAATGTGTGCATTTCTTGCGCCAGTTCTCTACCGCGCCCTTGAACATAGTCATGTCGGCACTTAATTGGATGTCCGGGTAGTGGATAATAATTCTGTCCTTCAACAACCCGGATTCACGCACCTGTTCAGGAGGAACGATGACCTTTTGCACCGTTGACGCAGTTCCCGCAATCAGTGTGTCAAAACGCTGCGGAGTAGCAGTTACCCCGATAACCAGAGGCATGACGCAAAGTCCGTCGTCTACGCTGCCTTTGATGAATTTCTGCATGATGGACTGCGCCTTGTTCTCGGCCTGCACAGATGTATATGTACCTCTGTGCGCTTCATCGATTACCACATAAAACTGCTTTGGATTGCGCCTTGCGGTATTCGTGAGCGTTTCCCAAATGGAATACTGCCGTGCGTCGGATGTCGCCGTCAGCAGCTTGTCCGAACCGAGCTTCTGCGTGTTCAGAAAATAAATGCAGCCGCCTTCAAAAAACTCAGCGTTAAAGGTCGAGTTGATTGTCACCAAATCGCGCACATGGATTTTGTCAGACTTGCTCTCAATTTTCAGCCGCGTCTGCTCATTAAGCTCTGGCGAATCGGAAAGCCAGATAAACACAGAGTCCGGCTCACCGATACCGTCCGCGCTTCCGTATAATATATCTTCGAACAGCGCGGCCATCATAATTGTTTTGCCCGCGCCTGTAGGAGCGGAAAACGAAATCACCTGCGGCTTCGTTTCTCTCCATACCATATGAGCATCGCTGATGGCGGTGTGCAGTTCGTCAAGAGCCGTTTCCTGAAACGGAAATAATGTATCTCTCATTATGAATCCCTCCTGCTTCCCAACACAAAATTATCGATATAATCGCGGTATAGCTGATATGTATTTTCTGCTTTTAATCCTGCGGACATTTCACGGAAAGCCGCCTCGGAGTTGGTTACAAAATAAATCACGTTTATATTATCCGCTTCCGATAGTCTTGCGGCAAACTCGGAGTACTTTGTTTCATCCACCAGAATCGCAAAACCGTTTTGCGGAAGAATTAGCATGTCAGGCTCTTCGTCCGTATTAATCTCAGGTCTGCGTCCGATAGCCCCGGATTTCAGCCATAACAGCGGTAGAATTTCGCGGAACTCCCGTCCGAGCGAAACACTATTCTTATCCAGAAAGCCCAGCTTGAAGTATTCGACATTGGCAGAAAATCCCTCGCTCATAAGGCGTTTTTCACCGTCCGCATCAGGTGAGTATTCTCCACTAAGGGGTGTGCCGTCAGTACGCCTGCCTAAAATACTATACTCTGTGCGCGGCCATGTGACACTGCGGCAAATTCCTTGCTTCTCCCATTCAAAATCACCGGGCTGCGATCCACTTTTTTTAAGTGCTTTTGCTTGAACTTTTGAAACTTCATTGTTTGTAATTATAATACACCGACGATTTCCGTCGTCCTCGGAGTTAAGTAAATTAACAGCATTGAGCGTCGTCCCGCTACCGGCAAAGAAATCAACGATGAGCGCATCTTCGTTGCCACACGCACGAATCACCTCAGCTTNNTGTTGTGAAAAAATTCTTTTCATTCCATATCGTTGGAATGTCAGAACCCACTGTTTGATTCTCTCCAAAAACAAGCGTCGGGCAATTCTCCTCAGTTCCTATGATTTCCAACTGACCGTTTTTGATTTTTTTAATAATTCCATCAGGAAGGTATTGAATACTAAATTCATTAGGATTCTTTGCAGACTTATTGGGGCTTACTTTTATGTAGCCCTTCGCCCAATCAGACATTAAGCGCGATGAAATGAGCCGCCAAACGCAATGTTCGCCTTTGCTGCTAACAGGCCAGACAGGAACAGATCCCTCTGGAGCTTCGCTGTAATCAAATTCAAATTGGGATAAATCACCTGAAAAGATTCCGCTTTTTACTCGTTCCGTCAATGACAAGCCACAGTCAACAATATTCCCGTTTGCTTTATCAACAAAAATTGGATAAGTCTGATTAGGACGTTGTGTTTGCTTAAATGTGGCCAAAGTCAGACCTTCAAACGGTGTGCGAGCTTTACCTCCGGCAAACCCCAATGGATTTGGTTTGAAATCTAATGGTGTCACAAAGACAAGATACTCATGCAAATAATTGAAACCGCCGGAAGGCTTGCCACCAGAGGTTTGCACAGTAACTGCAACCACCTGTTTGCCGGGAAACATTTCTTCGCATAAAAGCATAAGCCTATGTAGCTCATGGTAGCTGATGCTAATAACCATGACACCTTTTTCAGCAAGTATCCGTTTTGCAATTTTGAGACGTTTTTGCATCATGGAAAGCCACTTGCTATGTGACCAGCTATCAGAGGAATCCACATATGCGTCATTGTATTTCCAATCATCGGTGCCTGTGTTGTATGGTGGATCGATATATATGCAATCCACCTGCTTGGGGTACAAATACTCCACNNATCTGCTTCTATGAGCGTGTGCCACAATCCACCGTCCGGCGCGTTCTCTACTGAAGCAACCGACTGGAGCGTGGGGAAAATTGGCTCGCCGAACTGAGCAACCGAAACAAGCTCCTTGATAGAGAATTCAGTCATATCGCCCGTTGCCTTATGGCGGCAAGTAGCGGTATCGCCGTTCAGTTTTACTACAATATAAATATCATTGATGTGTCCTTCCTTGCGAGCGACGGTAGAGCCGCGCTTGATGGCAACATCATAAAGCGGCGTGCATTCGGGAATATGTTCCTCGAATACAAGTCCGAATTTTTTGTTTTTCGATATCCGGGCAAATTCCTGTTCCAGTCGACTGCGCAGAGCCGCGTCTGGGATTTGCCGCAGCAAGTCATTGATTGCAGCCATGTCCTATCTTCCTCCTATGCTTAATCATTCGCTTCACGCTTACTCCATGAATGACCGAAAAGTTCATGTCCGTCCGTCAGATGCAAAACAGCCGTTTCTTCCAAAATCACGCGCGCTTTCTCGGTTGCGGAGTCTGCCTTGTCAAACGCAATGAAAACCTGACGACCGCACTGCTTATAACGCTCCAATATGTGTTCTAAATGCGTATCCTCGATACGCTTGAGAATATTAGAATCATGAACGAGTGCGGGAATCGGACGTAATTCAAGTACGCTCAAGTCATACACCACAAGGCTCTTATATGCGGTGCCTTCGCTGGTGTTGCCTGGCGTTTCAAACGCGATTTCTTTTTGCGGTGTGATGTGCAGGATCGGCGCGGTTTCCTCCCGCTCGGTCACTATACCGTTTATGGTGTCCATCCGCAGATTAATATCATCCTGTATTTCGTCAAGCATTTCAGCCTGCCCCCGTAGCAACTGTTCCAGCTTGTGTTCCGCCGAAGCGCGGGCTTCCTGCAGTTCCTTCTGATGGATTAACTCATCTGTTTCTTCCTGAAGCCTGTCAATGCTTTTTGACACTTGGACACACTGAGAAAGTACTCGCTCCGACAATTCCTTCGCAAGCCCGGATTCTTCGATTTTCCGATATAGACGTTTTATTTCTTTGTCGCACTGGTCGATAAGGGGGTGTAGGCGTTCGATTTCCTGTACCATCTCCGCGCCCAGTATTTCGCGTATTCTTGTATGGAAATTTTCAATTTCCAAAAACGCCTTGATATCGGTGTTCGGGAAGAAATGTACCAAAGAATCGAACTCGCTGATAGTTTCAGGATTGCTATCGGCAAGATTGCTCTGAATCGCATTAAGCTGCGACTGTAGGCGATTACGCTTGCGAACAAAAGCGTTCAATTCCTTTTGAGATGCGGTGACCTTTTCGAACGTCTGGGTATCAAATCCAAACGCCGTCATCTGCGCTTCTTCACTGTTTTTCATCAGCTTTTGAAGGCGCTTTTGCAGTGACTCTACTGTCTTTTGATTCAACTCTATTTTTTCGGTGTCCACCTGTTGGCGTTGGCGCGATTTTAACTGTGAAGCCTTAATCCCCAGTTCTTCTTCCATATTTCCAATGGAAGCTATAACATTGTAGTGGTCGAACAGCTTCATCAGAAAATCGACGGCCTTTTCGTCCTGCTCGCGGNNGTACTTTTCCGATGTGTTTTCGCGCCCGTAAATCCGGAAATATCGCTCTGTGATTTCCGAAAACGTCAGAGCAGGTAAACCCACCTTGTATTCCTGATAAAGAAAGCTGCGAAAATCCTCCAATGACATTTTCGTGATAAGGTGATGGTTTTTATCACAACGGCACACAGTTTTAGCATCATCGGTACTTCTATAAAAATAGTGTTGTTCTTCACCAAACTGGAATGTAAAGTAAACGATGTGGACACCGACATGCTTCTTGATATCATTCGACAGCGCACAGTAGCTATTTCCACCGAACGCATAATCGATAATCCATAAAAATGTCGATTTGCCGATGGCATTACTTCCTCCAGCACTGCCCAAGACAGTATTTAGCCCGGAATGAAACGGAATGGTCTGATGTTCTTTGGCGAATTTATCGCACCGTATCTCCACCAACATAATGCAGTACCCTCCCTTCTTCAATCAACTCTATTTTACCAAGTGCGAACAGGCAGTCCAGTGCACTTAAAAAATCTCCCATGTCCTTTTTGCCCGACGTACTAAGCTCAAATAACTCCTTAGGGGACATATCCCGTTGCTCCAGCGACTCTAAAATGTCCGGGAAACGGGCAATAATGCTATTTGAGTATGATGTAACTTTATTTGGCAATCTCATCGAACACCTCACACCTTTGCACGAAGTAGGAGATTATAATCTCACAGGCTTCTTTATATTTACGACCGGTTTTGTCAAATAACGTTTCAACAAGCAGATTGTATATTGCACTCTGAGATGCAAGGGTCACGCTTGCATCCTCATACATCCGCTTGATGCTTTTTGCGAACCGGTCAACATTCAATTTGCTCTCGCCAGCTAACTGATCTAAAGGAGTATTCACTGCTTTATACCAGTATTTTGCGTTCCATACTACTTTATCCCGTAGCAGCGATACAGGAATTTTCTTTTCTATGGGTATCGGATCAAATTTCAACTTTGTTTCATCATCACATATAATTTCCATACTACTGATTTGTCGAAGGACAGTCTCAATTTCGCGTTCTATGCTAATGCGTGATGTCGCGTCAGTGGCGGCAACCATTTGTTCAAGACTGCGTTTTTCAGCAATTAATTCCTGCTTGACTGAATTAGGAGCATTTCGCAATTCTCGCTCACAGTCCACGCACAAAACAGCTTCCTCATTTTCAGAAAGGCGAACGACTTTAGCATAGTTAATGTCGTTGCCTTCTTTTTTTATGCCCAGCGGTCTGCCGCACTTTTGGCATTTTCCACCAGTTTCTGTAAGCAAAGCTAATGCGTGTGCATCAATCGTTATCTCTTCAGCCGTTTTTGTGGAAAAGCTGGAATATGACGTAAGAAAAGCGATAGTTGTCTTTTGCACATCAAAGGATTGTATGTACTCATCTGTTATCTCTTTGACGCTATCTTGGCAGTTGCTGTTTTCGACATTTGCTGCCGTATACAGGAATATGCCCACGAGAAAATCCTCAAGCACAAAAGCATCGCGCCTTGTGATATCAGCTTTTGTCATACCATTTACTCTTTCCATTACCGTGTCCGGCTCGATTGAGTCGTCGGATGCAACGATGTCCTTCAATGCAAGAACAATTAGGCTTCTCTTATTGCCATCCAGCATAGGAAGAATATTTTGCTTGAAATAATCCGAGACGGAGTGTGCATCCGCCGTTGGAGCCGGATCAGTCACATAGGAAGATAAATTTTTCTTGCCAAGCACCAAATCCGAAGTCACACCATCATCGTCGCGAATGTCATACTCAGGCGCAATAGAAAGCAATATCATGCCACACAGTCGTTTCTGCGTGGCACTTTTAGCCATACAACGCTTTAAAACTGTTGCATATGAGCCAAAACAAAGCTTTTTCATAACTTGCGCCTCCTTCAATTATTTTAATCCGACGGCGTATCGTCTTTAACATAATCGACGATATCGCCAATGTTGACTTCAAGGGCTTTACATATCCGAGCTAATACTTCCATGCTAACAGGCAAATCCTTACCCATCTTCGCCATTGTCGTAGATGTCAAATCTGTCTTTGCCATCAAATCTTTTTTCATCATTTTTCTATCAATCAATAGCTTCCAAAGTTTGTTATAACTAAACGCCATTTTATCTCCTCCATACGCTACTGAGCGAGTATCAGCAAATACAACTCCATTATTGTAACACATATATTGGCAAAAATCAAGTGCAAATCACAAACTGCTAATTTTATCTTTACAAACGCTGATATTTATTTCAAAAGCCGAGTTTTGAATAATTTGCGGAGTCCCAGCGGAGTGTCAGCGGAGTCGCAGCCGAGGACTTATAGACTCAAACCAAGTAAAATTATAGATGTCAAGAGGACAACATCCTCAAGGCAAATCGGACGAGCCAATTCTGGCTTCCGGTCAAATATTAATCTCACAGCCTGAGATGCGCATTAAGGCGGCGGGATACATAGGAAGTTCCAAGCACGACAACAGTCGTGCTTGGAGCATCAGATGTACCCACCGTACCTTGCCATGCTCATTTTCGGCAAAATGCGGTCGGTGTACATCAGTTGCACCGGCTTTATCTATGTGTCCTTGCCGCCCAAATCCGCACACAGGCGGAAAGGACAACACAATGTCAATCAAAGAGAACCCGCAGCAAACCAGAGATTACAAGGTTTACATACCCCGCCTCAAGCAGTGGGTCGAGGTAACAAAGGAACAGTACTACGGTTACTACAGGGACATCTGGGCCACCCGCGACCGCGCTCAAAATCACGGTCAGTGTATGTGTCCGAAGGGAAAAACATGGACTTGCGACGGCGACTGCCTCGTCTGCCCTTACCGCGCTGCANNGACTACACCTTGGAAAATGAAAACGGCGACGAGTTTTCCATGCTGGACAAGCTGGAGGACGGCTCTCCCAGCATCGAGGAGGTCGTCACCGACAAGCTCGTGCTGGAGCAGCTGTTTATAAGGTTGGCAAAAATCATGCCGGAAGCCCGTCGCATCGGTGAGCTTCGCCTTGCCGGACTGAGCGATACGGAAATTGCAAATGCCATCGGCGTCTCTCGCACTACTTTTCTGTCCCGCCTCAAAAAAGTGGCTCAAACCATGAAGGACGAATACCCGGATATGTTCTAAGCAGCGGTCTCCGGTCGGCTAATAACCGGCCGGAGACTTTTTCAAAAACTTTTCGTTTTCTTCGTCAAAACGGACTACTCATCTCCAGTGGGTAGTGGAAAGAGCAAAACGACAACCGCTCCTTCCGAGGAGGTGAACCGAATGTATCAGAATCAAGTAAAACCCGGATACCGCGCTGCGGATGATGAACTTGTTGATGTTCTCACCGAAATCAGCGTCGTGTCCATGCGGCTGGCAAGAAAACTGACCTTGCTTGCTGGACAGTGCCAAAAAACGGAAGGAGGAAAATCAGATGAGCAAAATGAGCGAAATGGCCGCGACCATCGAAGAACTACGCAGCGCCGCTGCAGCTATTAACGAAGCCGCAAGCTGGCTGGCAGAGCAGTTCAGTGGTAATGACGAGTCGGAATCACTCGTAAAGGAGCCGCCGCTCACACTGGAAGCGGTCAGAGCCGTTCTCGCGGATAAGTCCCGCAACGGTCATACCGCTGAGGTCCGCTCTCTGCTCCAGAAGTACGGTGCAAGCAAGCTATCGGAAATCGACCCTGCCAATTACAATGCGCTGCTTGCAGACGCAGAGGTGCTGTGATGGGAAGACACGCCCTGTTATCCGCATCGTCTTCCCACCGCTGGATTAATTGCCCGCCATCTGCTCGACTCTGTGAGAGCTACGAGGACAAAAGCAGTGACTATGCTGCCGAAGGCACGGACGCGCATAGCTTGTGCGAGTACAAGCTAAAATCGGTGCTCGGCATGGAGGCGCAGGACCCTACCGAAAACCTGACCTACTACAACGAGGAGATGGAGGATTGCGCAAACAGCTATGCCGCTTATGTGATGGAACTGGTCGAGGCTTCGAAAGGAAAAATCGCCGACCCCGTGATTCTAATCGAGCAGCGCCTTGACTACTCCCGTTTCGTCGAGAGCGGCTTCGGCACCGGCGACTGCGTAATCGTAGCTGACGGTACACTTCACATCGTGGATTACAAACACGGAAAAGGTGTGCAGGTCGAGGCGGACAACAATCCGCAGATGATGCTATACGCTCTTGGCGCTCTGGAAATCTTCGACGGAATCTACGATATCGACTCGCTTTCCATGACCATTTATCAGCCGCGCCGTTCCAATGTCAGCACATTCACGATGGCGAAGGACGACTTGTATCAGTGGGTGGAAGAAACGCTGAAGCCCGCCGCCGAGCTTGCCTACGCCGGAGATGGTGATTTTAAGTGTGGCGACTGGTGCCAGTTCTGTAAGACAAAACAGGACTGCCGCAAGCGTTCTGAGTACAATATGGAACTCGCAAAATTCGACTTTCAGCTTCCGCCGCTGCTCACCGACGAGGACGTTGAAGAAATCCTCGGTCGCATTGACGGACTGGTCTCTTGGGCTAATGACATCAAGGAATACGCTCTGCAAGCGGCGGTCGGCGGCAAAGAATGGCACGGCTGGAAACTGGTCGAAGGGCGTTCCAACCGCAAATACACAGATGAAAATGTCGTAGCCGCGACCGTTACTGCGGCAGGCTTTGACCCCTATGAGTGCAAGGTTCT
>DEMY01000093.1:9292-9573 GCA_002359425.1 Clostridiales bacterium UBA2658 | reverse complement strand
TGAAGAAGTCCTCAGCGGTTATATCGAAAAGCCGCAAGGCAAACCCGCGCTCGTGCCGGAGAGTGATAAACGTCCGGCGATGAACACAGCCAAAAACGATTTTAATGAATTTGAGGAGGACAAATAATATGTCTACTAATGTAAAAACAAGCAATCCCATGAAGGTTATCACCGGTCCTGACACCCGCTGGAGCTATGCGAATGTCTGGGAAGCCAAGTCAATCAACGGAGGCACACCGAAGTTCTCGGTCAGCCTTATCGTTCCGAAGTCTGATACTCGC
>DEMY01000093.1:0-9275 GCA_002359425.1 Clostridiales bacterium UBA2658 | reverse complement strand
CTAAGCTCAAGGGCAACGGCAAGTCCGTACCACCTCTCTCCGTTATCAAGACTCCGCTTCGCGACGGTGACACTGAGCGCCCAGATGACCCTGCCTACAAAAACGCCTATTTCATCAACGCAAGCTCCGCAACGGCACCCGGCGTCGTTGACGCCGACCGCAATGTGGTTATCTCCCGTTCCGAGGTGTATAGCGGCGTATACGGAAGAGCCAGCATCAGCTTCTACGCCTTCAACAGCAACGGTAACAAAGGCATCGCCTGTGGNNAATCAGCCGGTATGGGTGGCGGAGGAAACTCCGCTGCCCTATCCCCATAATGGAAAGGAGCAGTCATGAAAACTTTAAGTATAGATATTGAGACCTACAGCAGCATCGACCTCTCCAAAAGTGGCGTTTATCACTATACAGAAGCGCCGGATTTTGAAATCCTGTTATTCGGATACTCCATAGACGGCGACGAGATTCAAGTTGTCGATATTGCAAATGGTGAAAAGCTGCCGCCGGAGGTCCTCGTGGCTCTGACGGACGATGCTGTAACAAAATGGGCATTTAACGCCCAATTCGAGAGGATCTGCCTTTCACGATACCTTCGTGACATCAACCGCTTTGATAACACTGTCTACAGCATTTTGCAGGATACGGTCGGTGACTACCTCAACCCGGAAGCCTGGCGCTGCACGATGGTGTGGTCGGCTTATATGGGACTGCCTCTCTCGCTGGAAGGCGTTGGCGCGGTGCTTGGTCTTGAAAAGCAGAAGCTGACTGAAGGCAAAGACCTAATTCGGTATTTCTGCGTTCCTTGCAAGCCGACCGCCGCAAACGGTCAGCGCATACGAAACCTGCCAACCGATGCTCCAGATAAATGGGCGAATTTCAAATCATATAACCTGCGCGATGTGGAAACGGAGATGTCAATACAACAGAAATTGTCGAAGTTCGTTGTGCCGGACAGCGTATGGGACGAGTACCACCTCGACCAAGAGATAAACGATCGTGGCGTGGCGCTGGATATGACTCTTGTCAAAGAAGCCATTGCAATGGATACCCGCTCCCGCTCAGAGCTTACAGCCAAGATGCAAAAGCTTACCAAACTGGATAATTCCAACTCGGTCATAAAGATGAAGCAGTGGCTTGCTGATAACGGTATGGAAACGGATACGCTCGGTAAAAAAGCCGTTGTAGAGCTTCTGAAAACCGCTTCGCCGGAACTGCGTGATGTTCTTATGCTCCGTCAGCAGCTTTCCAAATCCTCCGTCAAGAAATATCAGACTATGGAAAACGCGGTCTGCGCCGACGGACGCGCACGCGGAATGTTTCAATTTTACGGCGCAAATCGTACCGGGCGCTGGGCTGGCAGACTGATTCAAATGCAAAATCTGCCGCAAAACCATCTGCCGGACCTGGAACAGGCTCGTGCTCTTGTACGCTGTGGCGATTTTGACGGGCTTGAAATGCTATATGAAGATATCCCCGACACACTCTCACAGCTTATTCGCACGGCATTCGTGCCGATGCCCGGGCACAAATTTATCGTGGCAGATTTTTCTGCAATTGAAGCCCGCGTCATCGCATGGTTTGCCGGAGAGGCCTGGCGGCAGGAGGTTTTTGAAAGCGGCGGCGATATTTACTGCGCGTCCGCTTCACAGATGTTCCGCGTCCCTGTCGAGAAGCACGGCGTAAACGGTCACCTGCGGCAAAAAGGGAAAATTGCTGAATTGGCACTCGGCTACGGCGGCTCCGTGGGTGCGCTCAAAGCAATGGGTGCTATTGAAATGGGTCTGACTGAAGAAGAACTACCACCGCTGGTGTCAGCCTGGCGTTCTTCCAATCCGAACATTGTGCGCTTCTGGTGGGAGGTTGACCGCGCTGCGATGAAAGCTGTCAGGGAGAAAACCACGACAGACACGCATGGCATCTATTTTGTGTATCAGAGCGGGATGCTCTTTATCATCCTGCCCTCCGGCAGACGTCTTACCTATGTTAAACCGCGTATCGGAGAAAACCAATTTGGCGGCAATTGCCTCACATATGAAGGTGTCGGCGGCACGAAAAAGTGGGAACGCATCGAGAGCTACGGACCGAAAATCGTGGAAAACATCGTTCAGGCAACAGCCCGCGACCTTCTTTGCTACGCAATGATGACGCTCCGGCACTGTTTCATCACCATGCACATTCACGATGAAATGGTTATCGAAGCCGACAAGCGGATATCACTCAAAGCGGTCTGCGAACAGATGGGACGCACACCTCCGTGGGCGCAGGGACTGAAACTCAGCGCTGATGGCTACGAATGCGATTTTTATAAAAAAGATTAAGAGCTTTTCGTCAAAGACGTGGCTTCATCTCCAGTGGATAGTAGATGGACGAAAAGCTCGTCGAGAATGGAGGTAAATATGAGTATAGATAGATTCAACGCCGAGGGATATTACGACCCGACCGCCTATGAAGCGCTGTCCGTTATTGAGAAAGAAGAACGAGCGCAGCGGGCTTTTCGACCAATCGTATATATCTGTTCACCATATGCCGGAGACACGGACAGCAATATAACAGCGGCACAGAAATACAGTCGTCACGCGGTCGAAAATGGATATATCCCCATTACGCCGCACTTGCTGTTTCCACAGTTTCTGAATGACGCAGATCCCGCAGAGCGCAAGCTCGGGCTGTTCTTCGGAAACGCCCTGATGAGCAAATGCTCCGAGGGGTGGGTTTTCGGCAGCACCATCTCAGCCGGTATGAAGGCTGAGATCAAAAGAGCCAGGTGGAAGAACTACCGGCTGCGCTACTTTTCCGAAAATTGTAAGGAGGTTCATAGCCATGCGTAATCTGCCCGTGGCCTATGGCAATAGCTGCTTTGCCAAGACATGGCCAAATAAAGCAATAACCTTCGATGAGCTCTGCACCCGTCTGGAACAGACCATCCGTACAACTGAGTCCGTAGAAGAGTACCCGAAGCTGGCGAAAGCGGAACGCGACCGCATCAAGGATAAGGGTGGCTTCGTCGGCGGGCAGCTCCGCGACAACCGCCGCAAGCGTGAAAATGTGGTCTGCCGTTCCATGTTGACACTCGACTGCGACCACGCCGACGTCGACTTTATCGACCGTTTCTTCTCCGGCTGCAAATATATCGCTTGTCTCTACACCACCCACGGTCATACGCCGGAGGCACCGCGTGTCCGCATCATTGTTCCCATTACACGCGACATCACTCCCGACGAGTATGTCGCCATTGCTCGGTATTACGCCGATGAATGGGGTATCGACCAGTTTGACGAGTGTTCCTATCGTCCGCATCAGCTTATGTACTGGCCTACTACACCGGCAAACGGCGAGTATGTGTTCAAGCGTATCTACGGTGCGTGGCTCGATCCTGATACCTATCTCGCAGCCCATCCCAATTGGCAGGACTGCTCTCTGCTGCCGACCTCCTCCCGCGAAAGTTCTGTCCGCGAGAGCAGCAAGAAGCCGCAGGAGGACCCGCTCACGAAATCCGGTGCAGTCGGCGCGTTCTGCCGCGCTTACAGCATCCAAGCCGCTATCGTAAAATACCTACCGACTGTATACGAAGCCTCTTTAATGGAAGGACGCTACGATTACATTCCCGCTGATAGCAGCGCAGGCGTGGTGATTTATAACGATAAATTTGCTTACAGCCATCATGCTACCGACCCCGCTTGCGGCAAGCTTCTCAACGCTTTTGACCTTGTCCGTATCCACCTTTATGGTGATGACGATGAAAAGAAGTCCTTCAAGCAGATGAGCGAGCTGGCTCTGAAGGATGATGAGGTCAAGACGCAGCTTACGAAGGAACGCATGGAACAGGCAAATGCTGACTTCACCGATGAGGACAATTGGCAAAAGGCGCTGGAGCTGGATAAGCAGGGGCACGTCAAGGATACGCTCGACAATCTTGTTATTATTCTGCGCTACGATGAATCCCTGCAACACATTGCGTTCAACTGCCATCGTGACGGTATCGACGCCAAGGGCGGTCTACCGTGGGAGCAGTTGAAGGACGGCTGGAACGACTCCGACAATGCGGCACTCAAGGTTTACCTTTCTAACCGCTACGGCGTTTATTCCCCGACAAAAACGAAGGACGCTGTGTTGGCGGTCGCCGCCGAAAAAGCCTATCACCCTATCAAGGAATATCTGGAGGCATTGCCTGATTGGGACGGAATACCCCGCGTGGAAACACTGTTCATCGACTATTTCGGTGCGACGGATTCTACTTATACCAGAGCGGTCAGCAGAAAGTCTATGGTGGCGGCGGTTGCCCGCATCTATCACCCCGGCACAAAGTTTGACAGCGTACCGATTCTGAACGGACCCCAAGGCATCGGCAAATCCACCTTATTCGCAAAGCTGGCTGGTGAATGGTTCTCCGACAGCTTAACACTTACGGATATGCGCGATAAGGCAGGACCCGAAAAGCTACAGGGCTATTGGATACTGGAGCTGGGCGAGCTTGCTGGGATGCGCAAGGCCGACGTGGAAACGGTGAAGTCTTTCATCTCCCGTGTGGACGATAAGTATCGCGCCAGCTATGGTGTGAGCGTGGAAAGCCACCCTCGACAGTGCGTTATCGTAGGCTCAACCAATGCAGAAACCGGCTTCCTGCGAGATATCACCGGCAACCGGCGTTTCTGGCCAATTCGCGTCAGCGGCAGCTCTCTCAAAAAAGCGTGGCAGATTACCAAGGATGAAGTTGCGCAGATATGGGCGGAGACGCTTGTGTTCTACCGCAAAGGCGAAAAGTTCTATCTTGAAGGCGAGGATGCGATGCAGGCAGTAGCGGAACAAGCGGATGCTATGGAGACGGATGAGCGCGAAGGACTGGTGCGCGAGTACCTTGATACACTGTTGCCGGAAAACTGGGATTCGCTCGACCTGTATGAGCGCCGCAATTTTCTGAGCGGTATGGGCTTTGCCGACATCGGCAAGAAAGGTACCGTCCGTCGTACCAGCGTCTGCAATATGNNGAGCCTATATCAACGGGACTGAGTTTGGTGAAAGTCAAAGGGTAGGTGTTTGGAAACGAAAATCGGTTTCTAATATGGAAATCTGGTGTGAGTGCTTTGGGAAGGATCGAGCCAATCTTAAAAAATCCGACTCCTATGAGATTGGATCTATTATGCAAAAGATTGAAGGTTGGGACAAGTCCGAGCGGGACAACTTCTCGTTTTACGGACGACAGAGGGCTTATACGCGGGACAAGTGAGGACAAACCATCGCTCGTCCCGTTAGGGTGTCCAGTGTAGAATATCCCGATATAACAAGGTTTCAGGAGGGCATTGGGACAAGTGGACAAGATTTTTCTTATGAGAATAAAAAAGAGAGAAAAAGAAGTATTGGGTGGGCGTATATATGCACCTGCGCACGCGTATAGAAAATCTTGTTCCACTTGTCCGCTTGTCCCACGGAGGTAAAAAATGCGAGAAAAACAGATAGAACGAAAATTATCCATAGCAGCAAAAAACATGGGAGGCATCGCACCGAAGTTTATAAATCCTGGCTTTGACGGAATGCCAGACCGCATCGTGCTTCTCCCTCATGGGAGGCTGGCATTTATAGAACTAAAAGCTCCGGGCAAGAAGCTGCGACCGCTACAGGAAAAGCGAAAAAGGCAACTGGAAGCGTTAGGTTTTTCGGTATTTGTGATTGACAGCATAGAGCAGATTGGAGGGATACTTGATGAAATATGAGGCACATGATTACCAGAAATATGCGACAAAATTTATTCTTGAGCATCCTATATCAGCCATTCTGCTTGATATGGGCTTGGGCAAGAGCGTCATTACATTGACGGCAGTAAACGACCTGCTGTTCGACAGCTTCGAAATACACAAGGTTCTTGTCATAGCACCGCTCCGAGTGGCACGGGATACATGGCCTGCGGAACTTGAGAAATGGGAACATCTGCATGGGCTAATATATTCCGTTGCCGTCGGCACCGAGGTACAGAGGAAAGCGGCTCTGCTGCAAAAAGCCGACATCTTCATCATCAACCGTGAAAACATCGAATGGCTTGTAGAAAAAAGCGGTTTGCCGTTTGACTACGATATGGTGGTGGTCGATGAACTTTCGTCCTTTAAATCCTACCAGGCAAAACGGTTCCGCAGTCTGATGAAAGTCCGTCCTTTCGTAAAACGCATCGCAGGCTTGACGGGAACACCGAGCAGCAACGGTCTTATGGATCTGTGGGCGGAGTTCCGTCTGCTGGATATGGGTAAACGCCTCGGACGGTTTATCACCCATTTCCGTAGCGACTATTTCGTGCCAGATAAGCGTAACCAGCAGATTGTGTTCAGTTATAAGCCGAAACTCGGTGCCGAGGATGCGATATACCGCCTCGTGTCAGATATCACTATCAGCATGAAAAGCACCGATTACCTCAAAATGCCGGAATACGTGATAAACGAAATCCCTGTGCGGCTTTCTGAAAAAGAAATGGAATGCTATCAGATTTTAAAGGACGATTTGATTCTCAGCCTTGACGGTCAGGACATTGATGCCGCCAATGCCGTAGGTCTATCGAATAAGCTGACGCAGATGGCAAACGGTGCTGTATACGGCGAGGACAACAATGTAATCGCCATTCATGACCGCAAACTGGACGCACTGGAGGACTTGATTGAAGCAGCAAACGGCAAACCCGTGCTTGTAGCATACTGGTTCAAACACGACCTCTCCCGCATTGAGGAGCGTCTGCACAAACGGCACATTTCTTTTTCCAAGCTGGATACCGCCGATTCTATCAAGAGGTGGAATAACGGCGAATTGCCTGTGGCGCTGGTTCACCCCGCTTCCGCCGGACACGGTTTGAACCTGCAAGCAGGCGGCTCCACATTGATATGGTTTGGTCTGACTTGGAGCTTGGAACTGTACCAGCAGACCAACGCGAGGCTTTGGCGTCAGGGACAGGAAGCCGATACAGTGGTTATTCACCACCTCATCGCCAAGGACACCATTGATGAAAAAATCATGATGGCGCTGAAAAAGAAAGACAAAACACAATCCGCATTAATTGATGCAGTAAAAGCGGACTTGAAAATCTAAGACAATCTCAGACAACATACGACAATCCGTGCCAATCCGAGAAAAACAAAAATATCGGAGGTACAGATTATGAATCCATATGAAGAATTAGCAAACGCCATCGTGCTGCAAGCGGTTAAGGATTATCGGCTACACGAGGATGAAAAGGAACTGGCCAGCATTGAGCGTTTCTTCCGTTCCGACTGGTTTAGCGTCCTGACGAGTATTAATCCGGAAATATTAATCACAAAGTTGAGGAAGGAAAAAGTGTGCTATGAATACTAAAACATACCTTTCTCAAACCCGCTACCTTGATATGCGCATCAGATCCAAGCTCCAGCAGGTGGATTCCCTGAACGAACTGGCGACAAACTGTACATCGGTCTTGACGGGTATGCCCAGAAACCCCAGCGGTTCCACCTCACGTATGTCCGACGCCATTTGTAAGATCATTGACCTGCAGAATGAGATCAACCGTGACATTGATACGCTTGTTGACCTCAAAAAAGAAATCATGGGTGTTGTAAAAGCTGTGGCCAATCCGGAGCATCAGACACTTTTGGAGAAACGTTATCTCTGCTTCCTCTCTTGGGAGAAGATTGCTGTGGACATGGGCTATGACCTGCGCTACGTCCATAAGCTCCACATCCGAGCTTTGGATGAATGCAAAGTCCCTGCTTCTCCCGAAGTGGACACGAAAAGACACTGAAAGACATACGACTCTTATGATAGTATTATAATGAAGAAAGATGAATAGAGATGAGCCTTCAAGGGAGCGATCCTTTGGGGGCTTTTCTTATGCCTGTAAGGAGGTGAATCTATGCCATACAAACCAAAACGTCCCTGCGCCTACCCCGGCTGCGGTCGGCTTGCCGTGCGCGAGCAATACTGTGCCGAGCATCAGAAGGCGGCGGACAAACACTATAACCAGCACGAACGCGACCCTGCTTCCAACAAACGATATGGTCGTGCTTGGAAACGCATCCGTGACAGATACATCAAGTCGCACCCTCTCTGTGAGGAGTGCGAGAAGCAAGGATCGCTCACCCCCGCCGAGGAAGTACACCACATCCTCCCGCTCTCCAAGGGCGGCGGCAACGATGCCTCGAACCTTATGGCGCTGTGTAAATCGTGTCACTCCCGCATCACTGCGGAGAGCGGCGACCGGTGGGGGTAATCAAATCTCTACAACTAATTTTTACGGACAGCGGCGTGGGGCTTCGTGTTGAAAAACGCGGTTTCAAACGGTGGAATAGCCCCACCGTACAAGGAGTGTGATGAATATGGCGAAAGACGGCACCAACAGAGGCGGCGCTCGTGTCGGCGCGGGCGCGAAAAAGAAGCCGCTCACCGACAAAATATCAGCCGGAAATCCCGGCGGTAGAAAATTGACTGTTATGGAGTTTTCCGATACCGCTGACTTGCAGGGTCAGGCGATGCCTGAACCCAACAAAATGCTCGAAGCCATACAAAAGGACGGCAAGACGCTCGTCGCAAGCGAGATATATAAATCCACATGGACTTGGCTAAACGAGCGTGGCTGTGCGGTGCTTGTATCTCCACAGCTTCTGGAGCGGTACGCCATGAGCGTGGCCAGGTGGATTCAGTGTGAGGAAGCAGTCACTGAATATGGCTTTCTTGCAAAGCACCCTACTACGGGCAATGCGATTCAAAGTCCGTATGTGGCGATGGGCCAGAACTATATGAACCAAACAAACCGCCTGTGGATGGAGATTTTCCAAATCGTAAAGGAAAACTGCACTGGCGAGTACAGCGGTGTAAACCCGCAGGATGATGTTATGGAGCGGCTCTTAACCGCCCGGAAAGGAAAATGATATGGCAAAATACTTAACTGCCGAGAGCGTCTGCAAAGGTCACCCGGATAAACTCTGCGACCTGATTGCTGACAACATTCTCGATGCTTGTCTTCGCAAAGATAAAGCTTCCCGTGTGGCCTGCGAGGTCATGGCTACTAAAGGCAAGATCATCGTAGCGGGCGAAATCACCTGCTCGAAGAAAGTAGACATCCGTTGGGTGGTCCGCAGAGTTCTGGAGGACGTAGGCTACAACCCTTGGAGGTTCACAGTGTTTGTGTTCGTCCACCAGCAAAGTGAGGACATCGCCGGTCGTGTGGATCGGGCGCTGGAATCCCGTGCCGGAGATACCTCTTGGTATTCCATGCTCGGTGCTGGCGACCAGGGCACTGTTTATGGTTACGCCACAGATGAAACGGTTGA
>DEMY01000098.1:46200-46364 GCA_002359425.1 Clostridiales bacterium UBA2658 | reverse complement strand
ATTGCACACCCTTTCTTCCTGTGAAGAGCTACGTTTTTTATTAAATTGATGATACTACTTTCTCCTGAAACCGTCAAGCATATTACCAATTTGAGATTTTTCGTCACTTTTTGCGTAACGGTTTGAGAAAGCGCTTGCATAAATAGTGTACAAATGCTATAATC
>DEMY01000098.1:43857-46193 GCA_002359425.1 Clostridiales bacterium UBA2658 | reverse complement strand
AATTTGTGAAAATTCTTGAATTCTATGTTTTAAGAAAAGTGGAGATACAGTGAAAAAGATTAGAAACGTTGCAATTATTGCCCATGTTGACCACGGCAAGACGACGCTGGTTGACGCGATGCTCAAGCAGGGCGGAACCTTCCGCGAAAATCAGGCCGTACAGGAGCGCGTGATGGACTCCGGCGACCTCGAGCGCGAGCGCGGCATCACCATCCTCGCGAAGAACACCTCTATCCATTATAACGACTACAAGATCAATATCGTTGACACGCCGGGCCACGCGGACTTTGGCGGCGAGGTTGAGCGAATTCTCAAGATGGTCAACGGCGTCATTCTGCTCGTCGATGCGGCCGAAGGCCCGATGCCTCAGACCCGCTTCGTCTTGGCAAAGGCGCTGGAGCTTGGCCACAGGGTCATCGTCGTCGTCAACAAGATTGACCGCCCGGATCAGCGCGTTTACGAGGTCATTGACGAAGTCCTTGAATTGCTCATGGACCTCGATGCGACGGACGAGCAGCTCGACTCTCCGATGCTTTTCTGCTCGGCGAGAGAGGGTGTCTGCTCCCTGACGCCGGATATTAAGGGAACGGATCTAAAGCCCCTTTTTGATACAATTATTGATTATATTCCTGCCCCGGAGATGGACGAGAAGGCTCCGTTCCAGATGCTTGTTTCCTCGCTCGACTACAATGAGTACGTCGGCCGCATCGCGGTCGGCCGTATCGAACGCGGCGCGATCGCGCAAAATCAGGAGATTGCCATCTGCAACTATCACGAGGACTATGCGCCCAAAAAGGCGAAAGTGGTTTCGCTTTATGAATTTGAAGGTCTCGGTAAGGTTCCAGTAGAGTCGGCTTCGGCTGGCAGCATCATTGCGCTGTCCGGCATTCCAGACATCACGATCGGAGATACCATCTGTGTCCCAGACTGTGTCGAACCTCTGCACTTTGTGAAGATCGACGCGCCGACCATCGAAATGACCTTCTCTGTGAACGACAGCCCGTTCGCCGGCCGCGAGGGCCAGTTCGTCACCTCCCGCCAGATTGCGGACCGGCTCAAGCGCGAGACCTTGAAGGACGTGTCCCTGCGCGTGGCGCAAGTCGGCGCAACGGACAGCTTCAATGTCGCGGGCCGCGGTGAAATGCATCTTTCCATTCTTATCGAGACGATGCGCCGCGAGGGCTACGAATTTCAGGTCTCGCCTCCGCGCGTGCTCACGCAGGAGATCGACGGCGTTCTCTGCGAGCCGATGGAGCGCGTCGTCACGGACGTGCCGGAAAATTCTGTTGGCGCTGTGATGGAAAAGCTCTCCTCCCGCAAGGGCGAGTTCATCCAGATGACGCCGGTCGGAAACCGCACCAAAATGGAATTTCTCGTACCCGCGCGCGGCCTTTTCGGCTACCGCAACGAATTCATGACGGACACCCGCGGCGAGGGCATCCTTGCCTCCGTGTTCGACAGCTACGCCCCCATGAAGGGTGAAATTTCCCGCCGCAACACAGGCTCTCTGGTTGCTATTGAAACGGGCGAGTCCATCGGTTACGGCCTGTTCAACGCGCAGGATCGCGGCGCTCTCTTTATTGGGCCGGGCGTTCCAGTGTACGCTGGCATGGTCGTCGGAAGCTGCCCGAAAAACGAGGATATTTCCGTCAACATCTGCAAGAAGAAGCAGCTCACGAACATGCGCGCCGCCGGCAGCGACGATGCGCTGCGTCTCGTTCCGCCGCGCCAGATGAGCCTTGAGCAAAGCATGGAATTTCTGGGCGACGACGAGCTTTTGGAGGTAACCCCGAAGAGCCTTCGCTTCCGTAAGCGCATTCTCGACCACGCACAGCGCATGAAAGCCGTTATGAAGGATCGCCGCTGACCGATTTTGGCGATGTAAGGCTTTACAAACCGCGAAAATCGTGGTAAACTTACTAAGCTAATCTTTGACCCCCGCGCTTCGTTTTGGGAAACAGCCGAAAAACGGCGTCCTTTCAGCCCATCACGCAGCCCGGCGGGCATCGAATAAAAGAAAGGGGATCATAAAAATGATCACAAAAGACCAGAAGACCGTAGTTATCGAAGACAATCGCCTCCATGGGACCGATACTGGTTCGCCCGAGGTTCAGATCGCGATTCTTACGGAGCGCATCAACCAGCTCACCGAGCATCTCAAGGTTCACAAGAAGGACAACCATAGCCGTCAGGGCCTTTACAAAATGATCGGTAAGCGCCGCCGTCTCCTCGACTACCTTGCAAAGACGGACATCTAGCGCTATCGTACCTGCATCCAGAAGCTCGGCATCAGAAAGTAAGTTTTTTAAGAGGGCTGCTCCGTTTTTTACGGAACA
>DEMY01000098.1:42312-43787 GCA_002359425.1 Clostridiales bacterium UBA2658 | reverse complement strand
ACCATTATGAAACCATGCTCGCCGGCAGAAAGCTTGTCTTTGAAACGGGCAAACTTGCCGAGCTGGCGAACTCCGCCGTTCTCACCAAATACGGAGACACCACGGTCCTCGTCACGGTAACGGCGTCGGCCCGTCCGCGCGACGGCGTCGATTTCTTCCCGCTTTCCGTCGATTTCGAGGAAAAGCTGTATGCGGTCGGCCGCATTCCCGGCAGCTATATGCGCCGTGAATCCCGTCCGTCCCTTCCGGCAGTCCTCGCTTCCCGCATGATCGACCGCCCGATGCGTCCGCTTTTCCCGTATGATCTGCGCAACGATGTTGTCATTTCCTGCACCGTCCTCTCTGTTGACCATGATTGCTCGCCGGAGATCACGGCCCTCATGGGCGCAGGCGCCGCTGTCGCCATCTCCGATGTGCCGTTCAACGGCCCGATTGCCGGAATCTCTGTTGGCTGGGACGGCGAAAAGTACCTCTACAACCCCACAAAGGAAGAGCGTGAGCGCAGCAAGATGAACGTTACGGTTGCCGCGACTCATGAAAAGATCGTCATGATCGAAGCCGGCGGTCAGGAGATCCCCGAGGACATCATGTATAACGGCATTGTCGGCGCGCACAAAGAGGTCCAGACTGTTCTCAACCTTATCGACCAGATGGTTGCGGAGATCGGCAAGCCGAAGTTCACTTATGAACACGCCGATTTCGATCAGGAGCTTTTCGACAAGATCGTCGGCGTAACCATGGACGAGGCGAAAGCCGCCATGGATACGGACGACAAGAATATCCGCGAGGAGCGCTGGAACAAGCTCATCGACCACTGGCACGAGCTTTTCCTCGAGGATTACCCAGATATGGACAAGTATCTCGAGGAGTTTACCTATAAATTCCAGAAAAAAATCGTGAAGCAGTGGCTGCTTGAAGGCCACCGTGTGGACGGGCGCACGATGAACCAGATCCGCCCGCTGGGCGCAGAGGTCGGGATGCTTCCGAAGGTTCACGGCTCTGCGCTCTTTACCCGCGGCCAGACGCAGGTTCTCTCTGTTGCAACCCTTGCAACGCTTGAGTCCGAGCAGAACCTCGACACCATCTGGGAAGAAGAGAGCAAGCGCTATATGCACCAGTATAATTTCCCGTCCTACTCGGTCGGAGAAGCCAGAGCGAGCCGCTCCACGAACCGTCGCGAATACGGCCATGGCGCGCTCGCCGAAAAGGCTCTCGACCCGGTGCTTCCGTCCATTGAGGAATTCCCCTATGCCATCCGCGTGGTGTCGGAGGTTTTGTCCTCCAACGGCTCCACCTCTCAGGGCAGTATCTGCGCGAGCACGCTGGCACTGATGGACGCGGGCGTTCCGATCACCGCGCCTGTCGCCGGCATTTCCTGCGGCCTCATTCAGGACGATAACGGCGGATTTACCACCTTCATCGACATTCAGGGCGTTGAGGACTTCCACGGCGAAATGGACTTCAAGGTCGCCGGT
>DEMY01000098.1:41893-42306 GCA_002359425.1 Clostridiales bacterium UBA2658 | reverse complement strand
AAGGAGCTTGCCGAGACCGCGCCGAAGATGCTCACCATGCACATCGACCCGGATAAGATCCGCGAAGTTATCGGCTCCGGCGGAAAGGTCATCCAGAAGATTACGGCGGAGACCGGTTGCAAAATCGACATTGAGGACGACGGCTCCATCTATATCGCGTCGGCGGACATTAATGCCTGCAACGCGGCAAAGCAGACCATTGAAAACATCGTCTTTGTCCCCGAGGTTGGCAAGCTTTACTATGGCAAGGTCACTCGTGTCATCCCCATCGGCGCTTTCGTCGAGCTTGCTCCGGGCAAGGACGGTATGTGTCACATCAAGGATCTCGAGTACAAGCGTACCGAAAAGGTCGAAGACGTTCTGAACGTTGGCGATATGACGTGGGTCAAGGTCACCGAAATCGACGACCGCGG
>DEMY01000098.1:8355-41800 GCA_002359425.1 Clostridiales bacterium UBA2658 | reverse complement strand
ATCTATGAAAACATGCCGGGCGTGCGTTCTGCCGCAATCGGCATCTTCGTAAACGTCGGTTCCAGAAATGAAGCGCCAGCGGAGAATGGCAGCGCGCACTTTATTGAACATATGCTTTTCAAGCGCACCACAAAGCGCAGCGCCGAGCAGCTTGCCTTCGATATGGATGCCATCGGCGGGCAGGGGCATGCCTTTACAACGCGCGAAAACACCTGCTTTTACGCCCGCGTTTTAGATACGCACCTCAACACAGCAATTGACCTGCTCACAGAAATGTTCTTCGACTGCGCATTTGACGAGGAAGAACTTGCGAGCGAGCGGGGCGTCATTATCGAGTAAATCGGGATGTACGAGGATACGCCGGACGATGTATGCTACGAAAAGCTGATGGCAGGCTGCTACAAGGGCGTATTGGGACGCCCTGTTCTCGGAAAGACCGGGACGCTCGAGCATATGACCGGCGAGAGTCTCAGGGCTTACAAGGAAGCGCACTACACTGCGGGGAACATCGTCGTTNNTCAAGGCCCGTTTTGCCGGAATGCCCAAGTCGAAGCGCACAACGGCGCGCCGCGCGAGCTATGTGCCGGCGGCTTTTTCCAAGCGGAAAAGAACGGAGCAGAATCAGTTCTGTGTTGCGTTCCCGTCGAATGCGCTCGCAAGCGAGGACCGCTTTGCGATGATGCTTCTCACGACCGCGCTCGGCGGTGGCGTTTCGTCTCGCCTGTTCCAGAACATCCGCGAAAAATACGGCCTTTGCTATGCAATCTACTCGTTCCAGACCAATTATCTCGATACCGGTCTCGTCGCCGTCGCGACCGCCGTCGGCAAAGATACGGAGATGAAGGCGCTGAACCTCATTGGCGACGAGCTCAAGCGTTTCGCGGATATCGGCATCACAGAAGCGGAATTGAACCGCGCCCGCGAGCAGGCAAAGTCATCCCTTGTTATGGGCCTTGAGTCCACAAACTCCCGCATGCTCAAAATGGGCAACTCTATGCTGATTTTGAACGATTGCCTCACGGCAGACCAGCTCATCGAACGATACGATGCTGTCACCTGCGAGGATGTTCTGCGCCTTGCGCGCGATCGCTTCGATTTTAGCCGCGTTTCACTTTCGGCGATCGGCAAGGTCGAGTCAGCGGAGAGCTATATAGCAGCGCTCGGCTTTTGAAGGAACCTATACTGAGTTAAGAAAACGCTTTATACGAAAGCCGGCATGGCGCATCAGGCCATGCCGGCTTTCGCTGTTTTAAGGCTCTGCTTTTTGGATGACAGCAGTTGTTCGTCGCAAATTTCCTTGATTCTATTGAACGTTTCTGTACTGATCGAATGCTCTAAACGGCAGGAATCTTTATGCGCGGTTTTTTTGTCAATGTGGAGAATCTCTACTAGATACATTTCGATTACCGTATGGCGGTCAAGGATGAAAGCCGCGTATTTTTGTCCGTTCTCTGTCAGGATTAGATTGTGGTTCCCGTCCATAATGACGAAGCCCTCGCTGCGGAGTTTTTTTATCGCATAGCTGACGCTTGGCTTTGATACGCCAAGTTCATTCGCGACGTCAACTGAGCGGGCTTCACCGAGCTGCTTCTGCAAGATCAAAATGGTTTTCAGATAGTTTTCTGCCGACTCTCCCACGTTCATACGCTCCCGCATAATTGCATTTGATAACCGTTCTGGGAATTAAGCACCTGTAGCTTGCAATTGACAGGCTCCACGCCGTATACCCGGTGCGTATCCATAGAATCGCCATAATTGCAAACGTGATAGATATCTTGAATATTTCGTCCGCTTAATTCCCCGGTTTTCAATATGAATAGCTGTTCTTCATATTCTCTCCAACTTTCAGACAATGCAAGTTTCCAAAGGTATTCAATCAGTACGTCCGGCAAGATCGCTTTTATATCGGGCGACACCGATAGAGTACCGTTGTTATATACTGATGCAGTTTTACTCGTCATTTTCAGATCCTCTATTCATAAAGGGCGAATATCCTATTCCGGCGGGATTGCACCCCTGTCTGTCACAGCCGTGACCGTTATGATGCCCACGATCCCCCCAACCGTGGCCGGAATAGCGCTCGCGCCCACCGCAACCGTGTCCGTAGAATGACATGAAGTCTTCCATGGATTGACGGCGCTGCTCAAAATCCTCGCCGGGGTAGCTTTCCTCGTATTGCTTAATAATGCGCCCTAAGTATCCACTGAATGCAGCAAGTTCATCATCATTCAAACAGTCAAGCATTCTCGTAGTTTCCGTGGTGGTGTCATCCACGTCAACGGCGACTTTTGCTCCTTCTTCGGTCAGCCGGATTGTCATAACGCGCTTGTCATCCTCTGACGGTTCGCGTGTGACATATCCGCTGCTTTCCAATTTTCCAATCAGCTCGGCGACTGCCTGCTTGCTCATGTTGAGTAAATAGGTCAGTTCCTTTTGGCTGATTTCCGGTTTTAGTTTGAGGATTGCCAGCACCCGGCCTTGGCCCCTGTGCGGATTGTACATCTTTCCAAAATGGTTAAACGTTGCACGATGCATCAGCATTTGAAGCTGTTGCAGCTGCTCATTGATTGTCATCTTGAGTTCACTCATGTTGTTCCCTCCTAAATAAAAGCTGTTTTAATAGTCAAGTACCTGACTTCAAGCGCAGTATAGCACCTGTTTACACTCTTGTCAAGTANNTATTTTTATATTATCTCAATCAGCTACTGTCCAATATCTCGGCCCTATTCCATGATGAAGAAAGCAGGGGCTTGACGTGCCGTCAGCGATACAGCAAACTTAAAAACTTGCGCTGCGGCCGGAGAAAAAGGACGCCGGGGCAAAACCCGTTGCGGGGTAAATCGCCCCGCCGGTTTGACTTGCGTTTTTACGGAATGGGTGGTATATTAAACCAAGCAGTTATCAAAGCAATAAAGGGGCAGAGCCAAAATGAATGATTTTATGATGGGCGGCGGGATCAATATCCTCTTTGATGTTGCTTTTGCTTTCGTCGCGGTGACAATCGTTGTGGTAATTGTAAAAAGCATCTCGCAGTGGCATAAAAATAATGTCTCGCCGCGCCTGACCGTAACGGCAAAAGTTACAGGAAGGCGCGTGGACGTCAGCAGAAACGTGCACGCCGGCGGAGCCAACCTGAACGGTGCCCAGACAACCCATGCGACCACGTCCACCGACTACTATGTGACCTTTGAGGTCCAGAGCGGTGACCGGATGGAGTTTTGCGTGGATGGCCGCGAATACGGTCTGCTTTCTGAGGGCGACGAGGGCGAACTCAGCTTTCAGGGAACCAGATATCTTAGCTTTGTGCGAAAATAAAAAAAGACCTGCCGCGAACGTAACAAGACGTTTTGCGGCAGGTTTTTTGTTTTATGCTTCTGTTGCCGAGCGCATAAAATCGTTGCAGGCGCGCTCGCGGGCCAGCGTTGTCCACTCCATGTGGCCGGGATAGACCTCATAGTCGCCGGGAAGCTCCGCGAGCTTTTTGAGCGAGCGCAAGATTTCCGAACCGTTGCCGCCGGGGAGATCCGTGCGCCCGCAGGAGTCGCGAAAGAGGGTGTCGCCGACGAAAAGCGCGCGGTCGCAGACATAGGTGACGCCGCCCTCCGAGTGACCGGGTGTTTCGAGGACCTGGAAAACGAGCGAGCCGACCTGTATTTCGTCCCCCTCGTTTACAAAGATCGTGCCTGCGGGCGGCTGATAGTGGTAGCCGATATCGACGGCGGTCTTGCGGACGTCCTTTTGGTTCATGTAGACCTTCGCGCCGGTCTGCTCCGCGAGCGCCTCGACGCCGCCAGTGTGGTCAAAGTGGCCGTGCGTGAGCAAGATGGCGAGGCATTTAATTTTGTTGTCGTCAAGGTATTCGAGAATGGTATTTGACTCCGCGCCGGGGTCGATGACAGCGCATTCGAGCGTTGCGGGGTCTGTGACGATGTAGCANNCCTTAATGAGCATGTGTTCCCTCCTGACAGCCTCGTGGCTGACGGCCTTGTGTTTCAATAATCCGCGGTTGAATAAATCGAATAAATTCATAGCGTGTCCGTGTCCAAAAGAAGCGTTACCGGCCCGTCGTTTGTGGACGTTACCTGCATGTCGGCGCCGAAAACGCCGTGCTCGACCGTGAAGCCCTGCTCGCGGCACTTTTGCATACAGCGCTCATACAAGGGTTCCGCGACAGCGCCCCCGGCGGCCTTTGTGAAGCCGGGACGACGGGACGAGCAGTCCGCGTAAAGTGTAAACTGCGAAACAATCAAAAACTATGCCCCGGCCTTATCGGGTGCGAGGTTCATTTTGCCGGTTTCATCCTCGAAAATGCGCAGGCCGCAGATGCGGTCTGCAATTTTGTCGGCCTCCGCCTCCGTGTCCGTGATGGAAACGCCCAGAAGAACGAGAAAGCCCGTTCCAATCTCGCCGGCTGTTTTGCCGTCAATTGTGACGGCTGCGTTTTTTACGCGTGTGACGACTGCTCGCATGGTTCTTTCCTCCTTAATCTCCTGCGCGCGTGATCTCTGAAACGCCGGGAACGGTTTTGAGTCTTGAAATAATGGCGTCCAGGTCTGCGAGCGTCTTGACCTCCAGTGTCACAACGGCGGCGGATTTGACGCCATCAATGTCCCGCGCGTTAAGGCTCAGGACCTTGGCGTTGAGCGTATTGAGAACGGTTGCGATATCCATGATAAAGCCGCTGCGCTCGCGGGCGAGGATACGGATAGTCGTAACATAGCGCTCGCTCGGCACGTCCGTCCAACTGACAGATATCCACCGGCCGCCGTCCTCCGGATTGTTTTTGCTCTGGAGATAGTTTTTACAGTCTGTGCGGTGGATGGAAACGCCGTAGCCTCTCGTTATGAAGCCGATGATGTCGTCTCCCGGAACCGGAGTGCAGCAACGGGAGAATTTAACAAGGCAGTTGTCAAGCCCCTCGACCAAAACGCCGTGCACTGCGTGTTTTTCACCCTGCTGGGCAGCCTTTTTCTGCTGATACTCGACCTTTTCCGCCATTTTTTCAACGGGGGTTTTTGGCGGCAGCTTCTGGCTTTTGAAAATTTCGTCCTTGATCTTATTGACGGCCTTCGTCGCCGTCATGCCGCCATAGCCGATGGAGGCGTACAGGTCGTCCATTGAGGCGACCGCGAGCTTTTTTAAAATGGAGGGTTGTAACTCCTCGTCCATGACTGCGGCCATTGTAAGCCCGCCCTGCTTTAGCTCGCTTTCAAAAATCGACTTTCCGGCGACGATGTTTTCATCCCGCTTTTCTTTTTTGAACCACTGCTTGATCTTGCTGCGCGCGGCGCCGCTCTTTGCAATCTTCATCCAGTCGCGGCTCGGCCCGGGCGCAGCCTTTGAGGTCAGAACCTCGACGATGTCGCCGTTTTGCAATACGCGCTCAAACGGGACAATACGCCCGTTCACCTTCGCGCCGACCATGTGGTTGCCGACTGCGGAGTGGATGCCGTAGGCAAAGTCGATAGGGGTTGCCCCGGCAGGGAGATTGATAACGTCGCCCTGCGGCGTGAAAACGAAGACTTCGTCCGAGAACATATCAATCTTGAGATCGTGGAAAAAGTCCTGCGCGTCGCTGTCCGCCTGCGTCTCCAAAAGGCGGCGGACCCATGCAAACTTTTCCTCGTCCCCGGCCTTGATGCCGTCGGTTCCAGATTTGTATTTCCAGTGTGCCGCAACGCCGTATTCGGCGGTCTGGTGCATATCCCAGGTGCGGATTTGGACCTCAAACGGAATGCCCTCCGAACCGATGACGGTCGTGTGGATGGACTGGTAGCCGTTCGGCTTCGGGGTCGAGATATAGTCCTTGAAGCGGCCCGGCAGGGGCTTGAACATATCGTGGACATGGCCGAGAACATTGTAGCAGTCCGCAATGTTGTCAACGATCACGCGGAAGGCGCAGAGGTCGAAAATCTCGTTGAGCTGCTTGTTCTGGGAATACATTTTGCGGTAGATGGAGTAAATATGCTTGATGCGGCTGGATATCTGACCGCCTATACTCCAGTCGTCCAGCCGGGACTGAATTTTTGCCTCCACGCTTTTCATAAATTCCTCGAGCATCGGCATACGGGCCTCCAGAGAATCCGTAATCTCCTTATAGCCGATCGGATCGAGGTAGAGGAGCGACAGGTCTTCCAGTTCCCATTTTACCTTTTGCATGCCGAGACGGTGGGCAATGGGAGCGTATATCTCCATCGTTTCGAGCGATTTGGAACGCTGCTTTCCCGGCGTCTGGTACTGCATCGTGCGCATATTGTGCAGACGGTCGGCGATCTTGATCATGATCACACGGATGTCCTTCGCCATGGCGATGAGCATCTTGCGCATGTTCTCCATCTGCTCGTCCTCTTTGCTGGTATACTGGACGCGCGTGAGCTTTGTGACGCCCTCGACAAGGTCCGCGACCGTTGCGCCGAACTGTTTTGCGATGTCCTGATAGGTCAGCGAGGTGTCCTCAATGCAGTCGTGCAGAAGGGCTGCGATGATGCAGTCCTCGTCCGCCAGCCCCATTTCGACGCAGTTTTCCGCCGCCGCGACGCAGTGGGTCACATAGGCTGAACCCTCGCGCCGCGTCTGACCGCTGTGGGCANNGCCGATGGGTTCATCGCGACAACGCTCTTTTCGAGCTTTTCGTACATCTCGTCCGCATTCAGATGTTCATTTTCGATTTGTAGGATGTTATCGTCCAGCATAGGGGGTCCCTCGCTCAATGGTTGTGATATAAGATCCGCAGAAAAGTGGTTACAAAGCAATCTATAGCGCAGAAATGCGTTGGATTTTTGTGGGACAGGTTGCTGTGCTTTGCACAACGGAGCTGCCGTCCCAATTAAAATGTTTAATCGGGAACCGGCATTTGTATTAGTGTGTTGAAAACGCAGTCTCATTCCAGAGAAGCGTGAACAATCGGGAATTTGTAAGTTCCGCCTTGCGCCCGTCGTCGTGCGCGGCGCAGCAGATGCGGCCGTCCCGCGACTTGAGGTCCACGAGCTGAAGCTCGTTTAGGATTTCAATACAGAGACAGAATTTGACGGGGTCCATGAACCCGCGCCGCCCGCCCGCAAGCTCGTCATAGCAGAATTCAAGCTGGCCGCCGAGCTGCTTGATGCGCCGCCACGCGCGCGCAAGCTCGTCTCTTCCAGGACGAAAGATGCGCAGCTCCTCGACGCTGAAGCCCTCATGCTCCAGAATGCAACGGCAGGTATCGAGCGTTCCGGACGGGCGCACATCGCTCAAGAGAAGCTGTACGCTTCTGTGGCAGCGAAAGTCATTCACCTGTGGAACAAAGCACAGATCGACCGCCATACCCACGCGCACGTCGATGCTTTCGAGTGTGTGGGCGAAATAGACGCAGTCGAAGCGCTCGCCGTTTTTCTCAACGCGCATACGCAGATGCCGGCCGTTTCCGATGGGCATGACCGTTTCCAAAACGGCGTTCAGCATGCACATGAGGGGCCGCTCGTTCTCGCTGCCGCAGGGCTCAAGCTCATCAAGCGAAGCCACGCCCTCCAGCGTCAGAACGGACGGGTCGTTGATTAAAATTTCCGGCGTGACGGCGGCGGTGGCCTCCGGCTGATTTTCATGGTAGTACGCGGCAAGCGCGCGGCGGAAGCCGTCGATCTTCTCCGGGCGGATGCAGAGACCCGCGGCGAAAGCATGACCGCCGAAGCTTTCGAGATAAGCGGAGCAAGCGGAGAGCGCTTCAAAGAGGTTGAAGTCCCCATAGCTCCGGCAGGAGCCCTTGCCGCTGTTGCCCTCAACGCAGATCATGATGGCGGGAACCTTGAATTCCTCCGTCAGCCGCGATGCCGCGATGCCGACGACGCCGGGATGCCACGTTTCGCTTTCCAAAACGATGGGAGCCTTCACAGGTTCGCCCTCGAGACCTGCAAGCGCGTCGTCCAGAACCTGCGTTTCAAGCTCCTGACGGCGATGATTCAGCTCGCACAGCTCCTTGGCGAGGAGTTCTGCCTCCGCCGGATCTTCCGTCGCGAGCAGGCGCATGGAAATTTCCGTTTTGCAGAGTCTCCCGGCAGCGTTTATCCGGGGCGCAAGCGTAAAGCCGACGGTCGCGGCGTTCAGAGGCTTTTTTGACGCGCCCGACTCTCCCAAAAGCGCCGCGAAGCCCGGTCGCGGTGTGCGCTTGAGCTTTTCGAGACCTTTGTAGACAAGACAGCGGTTTTCTCCTGTGAGCGGCANNACGCCGGCAAGCTCGCTGTTCGGATATTTCGAGCCCGGCCGCTTCGGGTTGACGACAGCGGCGGCGTCCGGCAACTGCTGGGGGCACTCATGGTGGTCTGTGATGACGACGTCGATGCCGCGCTTTTTCGCGTAGGCTACTTCCTCAAGCGCCGTGATTCCACAGTCAACGGTCACGACAAGCGTCACGCCCTTTTCGCGCAAGGACTCGATTGCACCTTCGTTTACGCCGTAGCCTTCGTCCAGCCGGTCGGGGATATAGGACAGGCATGCGATGCCGTTTTGGCGGAAATACTCGGTCATGAGGCAGGTGGAGGTGATACCGTCCACGTCATAGTCGCCGTAGATAGCGACTCGCTCGCAATTTTTGATGGCGCGCTCAATGCGCGCAACGGCTTTGCCCATGTCGGTCAAAAGCATGGGGTCGCATAAAAGCGCTTCGCTGCGCGAAAGATAGCGCATGGCCTTTTGAGGCGTACCGATGCCGCGCGCGCGCAAGACGGCGGCAAGCAGCGGCGGGTAGCCGGCTTCTACGAGTGTAGTGCATATTTCATCCGAGTAATTCGGTATTTTCCATGTATCGTGTTCCATTCCGTTCTCCCGTATGCGCTGCGAGGCGTCAGACGGCTTACTTTCCATTTAATAATTACACATTTATATATTATAGCAGACCGCCGGGGTCAGAGCAATAAAAAAATGCGTTCGGTGGATATTCCGCACTTTTGCCGCGCTGCACTCCTAACGGCTTGCCGTGCTGCGGTTTTTGGTTGACAAGCCCCGCTTTGCGTGTTAACATATTTTGTGCATTATAAGCGACATGTCGGTGTGGCGGAATTGGCAGACNNAGCCCTTGGCTGACGGGCTTTTGCGGTTTTCAGGAGGAATGTAGGAGGCTAATCACGGGCGTTTTTTTGAGGCCCGAAAATCGGAGCATCCCTCCAAAATCCGAGGTTTTTCTTCCAGTTCGTTCTTCCCGGCTCCGTTTGCTTCCGAACGGAGCCGTTTTTTGCACTCACGGCAGCATCCCTCCGCCGTTCTCCGTGCCGGCTTCCGCTGGGAAAACGCGCAGGATTGCGTTCGCGGAGGAGACCTTCGAGTTGAAATCGAGGTGCGTATAGATGTTGCAGGTAGTCGAAATGTTGCTGTGTCCGAGCCATTCCTGGATCTCCTTGAGGCTCACCCCGTTGGCATAGAGCAGCGTGGCGCAGGAGTGGCGGAGGTCGTGAAAGCGGATTTTTCCAGAACGTTCTTTTTGAGCACCGCCGGAAAGCGGTCGGAGATATGGTTCGGTGTGATTCGGCTGCCGAGCGCGTCAACATAGACGTAATCGAGGTAGTCCGTGCAGTAGGCGCTGCCGCACACGCGGCGGTTCTCCTCCTGCTCGGCCCTCATCCCCAGAAGCAGCGTCTCGAACGGCGCTACCATCGGCAGGGTCCGGCAGCTAGAATTGGTCTTGGGCCGGTCCTTGTCGACGACGACCGTTTTGCCGTCGACCACGACCTCGGCCGCCGTGTGACAGATGGTGAAGGTCTTTTGCTCAAAAATCGACCGCCTCCCATTTGAGGACGACGATTTCGCTGCGGCGCAGGCCGTAGAACGCGCCGAGAATGACCGCAAGCTCGATGATGTCGCCGCGCACGGCGCGGAAAAGCTCGTTGAGCTCTGCCTCGTTGTAGACGCTGCCGACGAAGGCCGCCTTTTTCGGCCGCTGGACGCGGTCGGCGGGGTTGAATTCGATTAGGCTCATCTGGACGACGAGCTGAATGCTTTCAGGGAGGCGCTCTACCGGGACCTCGACCGCTTCGCGGACGGAGAGGGGATAGACGAATACGACTTTTCCATATCCGTCTGGTCAGAGGAGGAAATGACCTGTGTTGATTTTCATCTGGAAGAGGATATGATGGAGATCAGCAAAGGCGGCAGCGTGTATGACCCAAAGGTAGGATCGGACAGTTACACGGACTGGACGTTTTCGATCTGGCGCAGCGGCGCTGAGGATTCCGAAGAACTGCGGCCCTATGAGCTCAGAATCATAGCCGGGCTGTTCAGCGACGCCCATGCCGTACTCTGCATCGAGACGCCGGACAAATTCCTCTACAACAATGACAGCGGAGAAGAATAGGATACGCAGACAGGGCCGCCGCCATGTCCGCAGATATCAAGGCGGACTTTATGCAATAATCGATCTTTTCTATGAAATGGGGGCTAACCATGGGAGCAATACTTGACGAAGCCATCGTTTTCGCGACAAAGGCGCACAGCGGGATGTAGCGCAAGGGCAGCCCGACGCCGTATATTCGCATCCGCTCGAGGCAGCCGCGATCGTCGCTGCCATGACGGACAACGATGAAGTGTTCTCGCGGCGGCCGTTCTGCACGACGTTCTGAAGGACACGCCGACCGCGGCGGCGGATCTCAGCGATTGCGTCGGCCAGCGCGTCACAGCCCTTGTAGAAGCGGAGAGCGAAACAAGCGTGAAAACCGACCGGCTGCTGAGACGTGGNNCGAGACGTGGAAAGTAAGAAAGGAAGAGACGCTCGCAAAGTCGCAGGCGACGGCCGATCCGGCTTCAAAATGCTCGCGCTCGGCGACAAGCTCTCGAATATGTGCGCAATCAGCCGGGACTACGCGCGGCTCGGCGACACGCTCTGACAGCGTTTCAACCAGAAGGACAGGCACCAGCACGGCTGGTACTATCGCGCTGTCGCCGACGCCGTCAGCGAGCTTTCGTCTTTCCCCGCGTGGCAGGAGTACGACCGCCTCGTGCGGGAGGTCTTTGAAACGGAGAAGTGTGAAAAAAGCAGGTCCGGAACGGCGCCTGCGGTAGCTTTTGAACAGAACTGATAAGTAAAAGGATGGCAAAATATTGACGAAGGAAAAATGACAGAGGCAGAACTCGCGCTTTGCGAGCAGGAACTGTGCGTCTGCTGTCTCCGGCGCGCATTCGTAGGCGGAGACGAATTCCCCGCCGCCGGTCTTGGCCGGATTTTTCGCGTAGTCCGTACGTTCCATCAGGCAGTGCGCAACGCTCCTGCCGCGGTTTGCGTGCATGGGTATGATGCGGGTCGTCGCCACGGGATTACCTCCGATAAGAAAAGCGGACGCCCNNCGCCCGCAAAAGTATATTGAAATATAACAGAAGGCGATACGCCCTCAACCATGCGCATTCAGAGCCTCAAAGTCGATGCTGTCGGCAAATGCCTCAAGATTGGACTTGTTTATTGTATCTGCGCCATATGAAGTTTTGGTGGTGTCCATATTTCTCGATCCGGAAAGAATATTGACAAAGACAAAGGACTTGTCCAAGTTTGCCACCACAATCGACTTGTCAGAGCTCATTGCAAGCAGTACGGTTTTTCCGCTTTTTGTGGTGTAAGACCATTCCTCGAAGTCGTCTGCATTTGCCAGAAGATTTCCGGTGCGTGTGAAGGTCCCCTTTGTAAAAGAGTAAAACTGATAGCCGACACTTTTCCCGTCAGGCATCGCAGCCGAACAGCAAAAATTGAAGGTCCCGTCCTTATAATATGCGCCGCCGACAGGAATACCCTCGTTGTTGCCCTCGCCCGGCATGAATCCGGAATAACCCATAGCCGAATACAGTTCGTTGAGCGAACGGGAGTATGAAGGCTCCTCGTGCATTTTCAGATGATATTTATTGAGAAGTGCGTCCAGAGCCTTTTTAGCCTCCTGTGAATTGGCGTCATACATGGAATACGCATCTGAGACATATCCCGGTTCAACCATGTTTTTACCTTGCTTGAACCATGTGTTCAGATCAGCCTCCCACTCCTGAGCAGCTTCATATTCCGGCGATCCTTTGATGTTGGAAAGTGAAAGCGATGCGGTTTCTTTACCGTTTATCTGATAAGTAGGGCCCTTCAGGTCGCGTAATGCAAAATTGTAGATGGCAAAGGCACTTACGGACAGGACCAATGCGATGACTGCTGCGATGAGTGCCGTGCGCGTAAACTTCGGCTTTGTTCTGTATGAGCTGTTTTCTGTGTGCAGTTTTTTCATAGCGACCGCCTTGATTTCCGCAGAGGAGGCGACGCCTCTTGGCGCGAGTGCAACGGAATCATCCTGCAGAAAATCCATCAGGTCGGATATCTTCTTTTCCAATGTCAAAACCTCCTTCTGCCAATGCTTCTTTGAGCTTGTTTCGTCCGCGCTGCAGCCGCGTCTTAACGGTGGAGACGTTCATGCCCATCTCCTCCGCAATGCGGGCAACGTTCTGATAATAATAGTAATGCCGCAAAAAAATTTCCCGGTCCGGGGCCTGCATTGCGAGGACCGCACACCGCAGGGCGTCAGACAGCTCGCGCCGCTCTGAGTCCCGTTCCAGATCCGTGTCCGCGATCACAACAAAATCGTCCTCGAGCGGAACGTCAGTGCCGAGGCTCCGGCGTTTTTCCTTTGCCTTGTTTCGCGCCACGCCGCTCAGATAGGCCTTCACCTTACCGGGCATTATCCTTCCGGCGTTTGACCAGAGTGTGAGGAAAACGTCGGACGAGACCTCTTCCATGTCGCCGTGCGTCATATCCGAACCGATGATGTTGCAGACGATCGTGTTGACGTAGCCCGCATAGCGGTCAATAAACCACGCGAGCGCCTGCTCGTCTCCGCGTTTTAGCGCCTGCAGCGCGCTGCCTTCGTTCACTCGGCTTTCACCTCCGTATGTTCTTCTTGACGGCCGTCACTTATAATATTGGCGGAAAGCGCCTTTTGGTTTCAAAGTTGTGGTCTCTTTTTATGATACGCAGTTTTTATGGAAGATACAAGCAGAGAAACCTGTGCTTGTGTTAAGGCAAGGCCAACACTCCTTTTGAGATTAACAATCCAGACGATTTTGGCTCACCGCAGATGTACAAAAAATAGAGGCCGGCGGCAAACTGCCGCCGGCCCCGTCCCGTTTTCAAATTGCTTTCAGTCTCCCGTTGGCCGCATCAAGTCCCTCCATGAGCAGAGCGGCAAAGAGCGGCACGCCGTAAGGGCTCAGGAGCCACGCGAGGATGAAATACTGCCAGACACCGCATGCAGCGGCTCCTGCAGCACCACGAGCGCGGCGAACGCGATGAGAACCACGAAGCCCGAGAGAGTGTTTAGTACGACCGCCGAGGCCATGCAGAAAAAGCGCAGGAACAAAACGAGCAGCGTGAGCGCGAGCGTCAGCGGAAATAGCAGGACCTTCAGAAAAATTCTCATATTGCGACCTCCCTTTGCCGTCAGCGTAACATGGCGCACAGCGCCGCCAGCCGCATCAGCAGCTCGCGCATCGCGTCCCAGAGCGGGTCGTACTTTTTCCGCATCTCCTCGATGTCGCCGGCGTAGATGCTGCCGGTCGTGTTCGCGACCTTCGCGTACTGGTTGAGTCTGTGAAACGGATGCTCGGGCTTGCCGGGCCTTGAGATGTCGGCTACAATATTAGTAACAAACGAACAGAAAAATGTCACAGCGCCGGCAGATGATCCGTTATAGAAGTGAAGACTATTTTCGGAAGGAGGCAGAGAAAAGCTTGCAAGAATTCGACATGGACGAAATTGTGAAGCTGTATGGCGGGAAACTGTTCCGCTATGTGTACACGCTGATCTGCGATTATCAGGAGGCGGAGGACGTGGTGCAGGACGTTTTTGTCGCCGCGTATCAGGCCCGCGCAAGGTTTGATGGCAGAAATCTGTCCGCGTGGCTTTATAAGATCGCGTACAACAAAAGTCTCGACAGCCTGCGGCGGAAAAAGCCGCTGTCCCTGCACGAGCTCGGCGAGGACGCGCTTGTTGTTGAAGACAGCTACGATACAGGCGGCGACCCTGCGATCATGACTGCTTTAAAAGCGCTCTCGGCGGAGGAGCGGTTCATACTTCTCGGCAGGATCACGGAATCGCTTGAGTACGCAGAGCTTGCTGGAAGAATAGGCCTATCCGAGCCGACGGTACGCAAGCGTTATGAACGGGCAAAGAAGAAGGTCGCCGCACAGCTGTGCAAAACAGAAAGTGAGGAGCTTAAGTATGGACTTTGACAGAGATGAAAGATGCATATCCGAGGCATTGGACGCGCTGGATACGCAGATAAAGGTCCCCGACCTCATGGCGGACATACAAGCTAAAATGCAGAAAACGGTTGCGCCGGTAAAAAAACGCAGAGTACTACGTCCGGTACTCGTCGCGGCTGCGGTTGCAGCCCTGCTTGGCGTGACGGCATTTGCCGCATCGGTCGGCGACCTCAATTGGCTGATGGAAAAGATCAAGGTCCCGTTCGGAACCGTGGTGGAGGAAAGCAGTCAGAGCGTCGAGTCAAACGGCATAGACATCTCAATCATCGCAAAACAGAGTTGCGGCGATATGTCCGTGCTCTATGTGACGATGAAGGACACGCAGGGGCGGGGCATAATCGGCAAGGATACGCAGATAGCGTTTGAAACCGGCGACACGGCTGACAGCGGCTCGGCCGAGCTGCTGTACTTTGACAGGGAAACTGGCATTGCTGCTTATCAGCTTCGTCTCGGCTCTATGGATGGCTTTTCCGCACAGCCGCTCAAACTCGCAATAGAAGGTATAAGCTATGACAGCAGGGACGTAGGGGAAATACGGATGCCAATTGACCTTGCTCAAGCAGTCGCAAACGGCGAGCATATCGGCGAGCCATACGGGAACAGCACACAGGCGCCGAGTGAAAGTCTGAAAGTCGGCCATGTGGCGGATATTGCGGGAACTCCTTCGGCGTGGGTATCCTCGATCGGCGTTCTGCACGGCTATCTGACGGTGCAGCTCGGACAGCCCGCCGGTCTCGGCATGAATTTAAACTACAACAGTCTGCATCCCTTTCTGCGTATGGCGGACGGCACGGTTGCAGAACCGAAGCCGTTTGCAACGGGCTTCGTCAAAAACGAAAACATGGAAAATGTCACCGAGCTGTCGCAGACTGTCTATTCCTTTGACGAGTATTATTTTGATGTGGACACTGCCGATTTGAAGGGCTGCGTTCTCTGCCTGAAGGGCACAACGCGGGAGCTTCTCAAGGGCAACTGGAAATTTGACGTCGACTTCGGCAGCGTTCCAGAGGCGCTGAAGGCTACGGCGGACATTGAGATGAACGGCGTTCAAATGAAAAACGCCACGTTGATGCTCCAGCCGCTCGGCCTGACTCTGACAGGAAACAAGTATGCAGATTTAGTCGATGCAGTCGTTGAAACAACTGACGGCGATGTTGAACTCAAACGCTTATATGCGGATTTTACCGATCCCAACGAAAATTATCAATACGTCTGGCAGGCTCGCTCCGCAATCGATATGGACAAGGTCAAAGCCGTTCGCATCGACGGCAATAGAGTTGCACTTCACTGAATCGTCGAGACATCAGCTTGTCTGGTTGCAAGAAGACAACCGTCATTTTATCGCGGCAAGGCGGCTCAGCAGCTCGCGCATCGCGTCCCAGAGTACGTCGTACTTTTCGCCGCATTTCCCCGATGTCGCCGGCATAGACGCTGCCGGTCGTATTCGGAACCTTTGCGTACTGATTGAGATTGTTGCTGCAGGCGCTCAAAAGATAGACGGGGCGGCTCACGTCCCTGAGATCAAGGCGCAGAACACAGCCGCCGAGCGCCATTTTGCGCAAATAGGCGCTGACGTTTTTCATCCCGCGCCGCCGCATTTTTTCCTCGATGAGCGTATACTCTGCCTCCGTCACGCGGTAGTTGAGCCGGCGCGTGCGCGTATTGTCCTCGCTCATCGTTCGACCTCCAGCGTGCGTTTTTGCTGTGTATGGTTATAAGATATTTGGAAAGTTGGGATCTGTCACGCAAGCTCCAATCTCATGAGAACTGTCTCCTGCCAGCCGGCGCTGCGAGAACGCAATCCTCTGGGATTGCGGCCATATTCAACAAATCCAACGCTTTGATACAGTGCCATTGCGCTGCGGTTTTCACTGACGACATCGAGTTCCAGTTGTGCATATCCGGCAGCTCTGGCGCATTCGATACAGGCATTGGTCAACGCGCGGCCTATGCCCAGTCCCCAGCAATCCTTCTCAATGCTGATGCCGAACTCAGCGCGATGTTTGACCTTGTCTTTTTTCCCGACCGCTTCAATACCAGCGGTTCCGACAATTTGTCCACCGATCACCGCACAGATTTCAATTTCGTTATCGCTGGTTTCCTTTTCACATAAAAAATGCCGTTCCTGTTCAACATCATAGCTGTTTTCATCTGGATATGACAGCAGGAAATCTGTTTGACCATGCGTTAAATTGAAGTTGTCATATACTCCCTTCGCATCGACACCTTCCGCATTTCGGAGCAGGCATTCTTCACTGTTTTTTAAAACTACAATCTTGTTGTACTTCATTTGTATTCCCCTCTGATTCACATTGAGGGTATTATACCACGGCCCAAAATGGAGAAGAAGCCTCTTTTTCAGTTCTTGATGATATTGTGTGCGGCAGGCCTTTCACNNGTTTCCGCTTCCGGAGCGGTACTGCGGAGACGGGTGGGGACGGACGGCTTCTCCGGCTCGCATTCGGGTTGCTTCGGGCCGTTGTTGATGATGCCGTCGATCATGTTGTAGTCGTCCTTTATCGACATTTCGGCTGCCTTGAGGGCGTTTTCCTTCTGCGCAAATTCCGGCAGCGGTCTGCCCGCGGTCTGCGATACACACCTATGAGAACATTCTTTCGCCAATGATTCTTGCTCGCAGCGGCGGCAGTGAGTACACCCTCGGAATTGTAAGCGGCGTATTAGGCATCGGTGGTATCCTTGGCGGACTGCTTGTCTCGCTTATTAAGTTGCCCCAAAATACAGTGAAAGTGCTGTATCTTTCTGCGGGGATTTCCTTTGTTGCCGGAGACCTTTTGATGGGGTTGGGCCAAAACTTGACGCTATGGTGCATTGCAGGGCTTGCGGCAAGTATTCCGATCCCTTTTGTTAGTGCGGCGCAGAACGTGATACTCTATCATCGTGTTCCAGAGAAAATGCAGGGAAGAATTTTTTCCGCGCGTAACGCGATCCAGTATTGTACAACTCCTGCCGGTATTCTGCTTGGCGGATTTCTCGCTGATTATGTATTTGAACCCTTCAGGCTCTCTATGAACCCGTTTTCCGAGCTGCTACAGAATTTTGTCGGAAAAGGCGCAGGGAGCGGGATGGCTGTAATGTTCCTCTGCACCGGCATTTTGGGAAGCATATCCTGTCTGTTATGGAGCAATGATAAGCACATCCAAAAGTTAACAGATATGTGGCAGGATTTATGAGGCCAACGCATTGTTGAAAATTGACTTAACAAGAAATCAGGCATTTAAATTCAGCAGATTTCAACATCAGAAAACAACAGCCTGCTATTTCCTTTTGCCCAAAAGCCGAGTTATCGTGGTCGAACAGATGTCGTAGCAGAACTTGCAGTACCTCACGCAGTAGAAGGCTTCGTGTGCCACGACGGCATTTGCATTGAGCGCGTTCGTGCGGCTTTCGGACGAGATCCAGCCCGTCGCCGGGTCGCCATACTCGCCGGACTGCGCGGCAAGCGCCGGTGTAGATGCGGAAAAGGCCGTCACGGCCGCGAGAAGCAGCGAGACGGCCCGCTTGTTTTTGATTGTGAGTTTCATGTTCTGACCTCCAAATTTTAGATATAAAAAATGCCCCGGAATACCCGGACGAAGTTATGCGTGCTACGGCGGAACTGTCAGGCGAAATTGCCTCCTATCTTCATTCGGATTGTGGCTGACCCGCGCGGTATAGTAACTGCTAATAGTGCTTGGTGCGATTACATCGTAGATTTATTTGAAGGAATCTGGTTCCAAAATGAAGTAGTTTTATATAAATGCGTAAAAGTCTTCCGCGCGAAAATAATCCATAAATATTATATAAAATTTTCTAAAACATTAGAGGCACTGACGGTTTTAATTAATAGGAAGATCCATGGATAAACACATTAAATCTTTAATATCTGCGGGGATAAAAAGAGAGCCTGCCATCTGCAATTCACAGATAGCAAGCTCTCGCTGTTATTAGTGAGGTTTCTACTTTGAAATGTGCATGGCTTTTGAAATTAAGTCAACACATAAATCACAAATACTTATATTGTCTGGTACTAAAAGTTGGATATCTTTCGTTCTCAGTAAGACAAGTCTGTATCCGAAACCCTTACAGCAACGCTACCAGAAACGCTACCAGAAACGCTGCCCGAAGATGTCTGGAAATTGATCGGATGAACTGTATTATGCCATCCAAAAGCGGAACGACCAGTCCTCCTCGCCGTCTCCGTCCGGGACGAGTGAGTCGCCGCCGTAGTTCGCAAATCCGTTGTACTTGACCTCGCATCGCAGCGTGACGCCGCGAACATTGTATGTAAAGCTTTCATTTGGCGTGTCGTTGATCTTTTGGATCGCGTCGCGGATGTCCTGTGCGTAAAAGCGGCCCGGACGCGCCCGCGCAAACGCGAGCACACACGTCGTCATTTCGTCCTGATAGTTCGGCGGCATAAGCTTCTTCCCGTGCAGTTCGGATGTGAACGACAGGCCCGTCATGACGCCGTTCTTCACGGTGTAGCTGTAAGCTGGTTCCTCGTATCCGTTGCAATAATAGACGTTCGGGTCTTGCTGTTCGACCCAGGCACCGGCGTCGTTGAGACGGCGGCCATTGTCGATGCCATAATAATCCATGTACCGGTCGTAGTTCTCCGCAAACTGCGCAACGCTTACCTTGCCCCGGTTTACAGGCTGTTCGGCGACAAGAGCGACGCAAAGCAGTAGAAAGATGCCAAACGCAAAGACGCCGACGCATGCCGCTGCGCGCCAGAGCTTTTCGTCCTTGAGCGTCTGCGCCGAGTCCCACTCCCACCCGGGCGTTTCGCCCGCCGCGCAGGTGCGGTAGCTTTTCCAGAAGCGGTAGAGGTTTAAAAAAGGAATGTTGAGCGCCATGCCGTATAGCAGGACCTTCCACGTCCGTGCAAGGCCCTCGCTGTAGTGCAGACGCTGCCCGTCGCAGGACAAAACGCACAGGCCGAGCGCCGCCTTGCCTGGCGTCGTCCCGAACAGCGCAAGGCACGCGGGCTCGAGAAAGAGCATCAGCGAAACTGACATGACGTCGAGCAAAAGCTGGTCGCCTTTGTCAAGCGCCGTGATGTTCACGCCAAAGCACAGCGCGAGGCTGCCCGCCCAGAGCGCGGAACAGAGGAACAGGTCGAGGTTTCGCGCGAAAAAGCGCCGCCACGGGGCGCGGACGTTTTCATTCGCCAGGTCCATCGACTGCCTCCTGTGGTTCACGCTTCTTTCGGAACAGCAGCCACAGCAGCGCGTAGCCGCCCGCCTCGACCAGCATATCAAACCAAAAGGCTTTGCCAAAACGGATTATGTCCGCTCGCATGAAATTGCTATTTGGCCCGGTCGAAAGCAGGCCGCCGACAAGCCAGTTCGTCACCGAACTCAGCACATAGCTCGCAAAGATGCTCACGGCCCCGTAAAGCGCTTCGTTTTTGAGCGGTTTCGACCAGAGCCCGCAGAGCCAGAGGATCAGAAACGGCAGCGCAATCATGCGGAGATAGGCAGCGCAGATGTACGCTGCCGACAGCCCGTCCGCGTCGCTGTTCGTTTTTAAAAAGCTCAACATCGCGGTGGCCATAAGCACATTCGCCGCGCACGGAAACAGGGCGATTACAAAGCTCTGGCAAAAGCGCAGCCGCCGTGCCGCAAATAGTAGGAGCATCCCGCCGAAGGCGACCGCCGCCAAGGAAACATAATAAAGCGCTATCAATGAGTATATCAGAACCTTATCGCTAGTGCCGCTCTCTGGTATTAGGGCGTTATTGAGCAGCGTGATTATCAGCGCCAGGGCAAACGAACAGCTTGCCGACAGGATAAGCAGCTTGTTCCGCAGGGCCTTTCGTTCTTCATCCATGTTTTTTCTTCCTCTCCTTGCGCCGCCCAATCGAAGCTCGGACGGCAATTTTTATTTCAAAAGTGCCTGCTCGCTTGCGGATGTATCAAAACAAAACGGTAAATCCAGGCCCGACGCTGTTTGCGCACTGCTAAGATAAAAATGGTACACTTTTCCGCACAGATAATTGTCGCTGCTGTAAAGGTGTTTATTCGTTCGACTTTTATATAGTCGGTTCGGCTGTCGGGATAGTACTGAAATTCCTTAATTACATTGCTGCAGTATGCATAGAATGAATAACCTTTGTGCAATACCGCTGCTGAAAGAAAACAAGCAACCTGCATATTGACATATTCATATGATTAGTTAATAATATTAATAACATAAGTGGGAGGATGTGTCAATACGGCTGACCGAAAGCGCGCTTCAAACCATGGGAATTTTCTAGGAAAATGAAAAGCCCCTTATGAGCAATGACATCTTAACGCTGGCACCGGCGGACAAGCTCTGAAAGGATAACTAGCTCTTCATCATGCTCCAGACACTGCAGCGAAAAAAGGCAATCAAAGAGGTCGGCGCGGTGAAGGGCGAAAAGGGAAAATACCTGCGCGTGTTCCGCTCGCCGCTGAACCGTCAGGACTACTGCTCGCAGCAGCTTCGGGAGACGGTGGACACGAAGAGCATCCGGCGATTTTCCCAACGCTCATCCGCGACGCAGATCTGTCGGATGAGACTAAAGGCGAGCTCAAAGAGATTTTGAACTGCAAAAGCGGAGAGGAACGGAAAAAGACCAGCGCGTATTCGATCTTCACGGCGTTAACCTCGTTATGTCCTAATCGCGCTGCTCGAGCAGCAGAGCGCATTTCTGGTGAAGTACGGTACGGCAATGCGTCGCTGTAATAATTATAACAGAGAACCAAAAAAGGTTGATAGAGGCCATCTATAATAACGATTCGTTTGTTTTATATCTGTAAATACTCGGAATTAATGGAACAAGACGTTACTTTTTCACTTTTCAAACGTCCTATAGCCAGATAAACGCACAGCAAGGGAGGCGAGAAATTTGCAAGAGCCCATTGAACGCTCTGATCCGCGGCAGCGGCTCGACTGGCATCGGCGCTACTTGCTTTTACCCGCACGGCGACTTCACGCTCCGCAATGACACGCAGGACAGCTATCAGCTTGTCGTGACGGTCGGGGAGCGGTATCTGGAGGGCGAGTGGCGCATCTCCGCGCCATCGGAATACCGCTACGAAATCGTGGAGAGAAACCGCCGCTTCGTCAGCGAACTCCTGGGCGTCTATATGCACCACAACGAGCTCTGGCAGCAGCGCTTCGACTTTGAAGGACGAGCGTCTGGTTTCATGAGAAACGACGCGATTAGCATGTACGCCCCGCTGCTGGCGAACGAAAGCAGCGAGAGGGAGACGACCCATGGATGAAGAATCAAAAAAGCTGACAGACGAGATTGAGAATCAGACGTCCGTACCGCCCATTGGTACGGCGCTCGTGCCGGAAAACGATTCCGGCTGGCGGGCTCTCAAGCGCGTATTGTGGGGCCTTGCGCTTTGCAGTCTGACTCTGAATTTTGCTTGCCTTGACTACATTCTGCCGGGTATAGGCCTTATGCTGATGTTGCTGGGCTTTCGCGCGCTCCGCGGCGAGAACAAATGGTTCCTCCTCTGCTGGATTGTCGCTATCGTCCGGACAGTTTCTTTTATCTTTGCCCTAACGCTCAACGCCACGATCTGGAAGAAAACGGTCTTCGAGCAGCCTCCATTTTCCGCGCTCATATACCTCAACACCGCGCTGTTCCTACTGCTCCTGTTTTTCCTGAATGAAGCGCTGCGCAGCGTGCAGGAAAAGGCGGGACTGCAGACCCGCCTCGGCACAGGGGCGCTGATCGTGTGGTATCTGGCGATGTGCTTTCTGGCATATTGTGGGAACATCGGTACGGTCCTCACGATGGGAATGCTTGTCGCCTATCTTTTCATTCTCCGGAACCTTTTCAGACGCGCCAGAAAGCTGAAAGCCACAGACTGCCAGATCTCTGCTGCACCCGCGCGTCTTTCGGACACCATGCTCGCGTCGCTGTTGGCAGGCGTCTGCGTTCTGCTCATCTGCGTGGGCTTTGTCTGTTTCCAGAGCTATCCCATGAAGTGGGCCTCCGTAGGCCGGACGGACAGCAACGAGCTGCGGCAAACCGAGGCCGCACTCACGTCGCTCGGCTTTCCGCAGGCGGTGCTCGACGATATGAGTGAGGCAGATATTCTTGAGTGCCGCGGCGCGCGGCGCGTCGAAGTGCAGCAGGAAGACTTCCCGGTGGACGAAATGTGGTATGCTGCAAACGGCTGCGGCCCGAAAACGCTTGACAATCTGCGCTCTCTGCACTTCACGCACATTGCCGTGCAGCTCCCGGGCGACAGGGATAGCTGGAAGATCGTCCACAGCTTTGGCTGGAACGCTGACCCCGGCTTCCACGGGACGGAGGCCCTGCAAATCTGGCCCGCGAGTCACATAGAAATGGGCTGGGGACAGACAAACGACTTCAGCGGGCGCGTTCTCTACAGCAGTGACGGCGTGCGCTACGTAGCGCCCTACTACAGTCTCAGTAAGCAGACCTATGAGAAGCAGGACTTCTTTTTCGGCAATTCTCAGAAAACGGACGGCTTCGCCGCCTTTTCCTTCCCGAAAGGCGGCGAGAATTACCGCGGCTATGTCTCCTACACCGTGCAGGCGAGGCAGAAAGGGTGTATTATTGATTCGTGTATGAACTATGTCCATCAGGTCGGCAGCCTGCATTTCCCCGCACAGACCGCGATGGACTTTTGGATGACGGTGGGGGAGAACAACAAGTATCCGTTCGTCACCCTGCAGGACGCACTGCAGTTTGACCCCAACGAGGCGGACGCGAAAACGCCGCAGAGCTCAGAAATGACAGTCAATTGATACGTATTTGGCAAAGTCGCTTTTTGCCGAATGGACAGCTATGGCACAAATGTGTGATAGGATGGTAGCATTATCCTATGAGGCAAATCCTTGCGCAATGCTGCGCAACGCAAAGGCCCACCGCTCCGGGAAAACACACAGGGTTCAGCGGCGGGCAGGCCTCCGGCAAAAAGCAAATGACGACGGAAATGTCCCCTGCCGGAAAGATAAAATCCGGCAGGGGACATTTTAAACGCGCACTCATGTCACAGAAATTTCATTGACGCTGTAAGCCAAGCATTCTCTTTATGCCCGGTTCCGCCAGCGTAAGCACCATGGCGATGCGGCTTGTCATGTTTTCGTTAAGTCTCATACGTCTGGAGCAAACAGCATCCGCTCTTGCTACTGACCGCGCTTTTCGTCTAGCATGTACAAAAGCGCGTTTACGATACAAGCCGCCACATTGCTGCCGCCCTTGCGCCCCTGTGCAACGATGCAGGGAACGTCCGTCTCCATGATCTGCTCCTTTGAGGCGACAACGTTTACAAAGCCTACTGGTACGCCGATAATCAGCTCGGGCCGCAGCTCGCCCGCATCAATCAGCTCGCGCAGACGGATCAGCGCCGTCGGAGCGTTGCCAATGGCAAAAATCGCAGATCGGTTTAGCCGCGCCGCCTTGTCCATACTCGCTCTCGCCCGCGTGATGCCTTGCCTTTTTGCCTCCAGCGCGACGTCCTCGTCGGACATGTAGCAGTGCACCTCGCAGCCGAATTTCGCGGCCGCTTTTTTGTTGATGCCCGCATACGCCATCTGCGTTTCCGTCACGATGGCCGCGCCCCCGCGTATGGCCGCCTTTGCAAGCNNTGTCCGCATACTCAAAGTCGGCTGTTGTATGGATGACCCGCTTGATGATTGGCGCCTGCTCCGGATCAAGGACCCTGTCTCCCAGCTCTCGCGTGATGATGGCGAAGCTTTCCTTCTCTATTTCCGAGGGAGAAAAATTTTCCGTTTCCATCAGATCCCCGCCTCCAGTATTGTATAGATTTTTTGCATGTCCATATGCGCGCGCAGCGTATTCGCAAGCAGATTGTACTGCTGCTGCTTGTGCTCCGCGCCGGACACGCGGCCCAGCTCCGCAGGGTCGATACCCTTCCCCACCGCCAGAGAGCGGATAATCGTTCCCGCCACATCGTCGGCGTCGAGGATGCCGTGGACATAGCTCCCATAAACATTTCCGCACTGACAGCCGTCCCTGCTGGAGGCCTGCGTCACACTGTCTGCAAGCTCTGCAATCGCGGCGGGACTTTCCGTTTCACCCATGTGAATCTCATATCCCTCAAAGCGCTGACCGGAAAGCCGCTCAAGCACACCGCCAACAGCGCCGAAGCGCCCCGAAACTCTCGTCCGGGTCTTCTGCGGCGTGAACACGGTGGAGACGGGCAAAAGGCCAATGCCTCGGATACTGCCGCCCTCCTCGACGCCATACGGGTCGGAGAGCTGTTTTCCGAGCATTTGATACCCGCCGCAGATGCCAAGCACCGCGCAGCCGGCGGAGGCAAGCTGTAGTATTCTGGCCTCAAGCCCGGTCTGACGGAGCCAGAGCAGGTCCTTCATCGTGTTTTTTGTGCCGGGCAGTATGATGAGGTCCGGGCTGCCGAGCTGGTGCGTTGCGGATACATAGCGCAGAGACACGCCGTCAACACCTTCGAGCGCCTTGAAATCCGTGAAATTTGAGAGTCTGGGCATGCGGATGACCGCTATGTCCACCAGCGCCGCTTCCCGGTTGGTAAGCCGCTCCGAGAGGCTGTCCTCGTCATCTATATCAAGATGCATATACGGCACGACGCCCACGACCGGAATGTTCATCAGCTCTTCAAGGCGCTGCAAACCTGGCGTCAGTATGGTTTCGTCGCCGCGGAACTTGTTGATTACGACGCCCTTGACCATGGCGCGCTCATCCGCTTCCAGCAGTCCGACCGTCCCACAGAGCTGCGCGAAAACGCCGCCGCGGTCGATGTCGCCGACGAGCAGAACCGGCGCGCGGGCCGCCTTTGCCATGCCCATGTTCACAAAGCAGTCGTCGTCTTTCAAATTGATCTCCGCCGGACTGCCCGCGCCCTCGATGACAAGGATGTCATTTTCCGCAGAGAGCTTGTCGAACGCCCGCATGACATCCGGCAGGAGCTTCTTTTTGACCGCGAAATACTCCCGCGCCGTCATCTGCCCCCAAACTTCGCCGTTGACGATGACCTGCGAGCCGGTGTCGTTGGTCGGTTTGAGGAGAATTGGGTTCATCAGCACGGAAGGCTCGATTCCAGCCGCCTCGGCCTGCACGACCTGCGCGCGGCCCATTTCAAGTCCCTCCGTAGTTATGAAGGAGTTGAGCGCCATGTTCTGTGCCTTGAACGGCACGACGCGATAGCCGTCCTGCTTGAATATGCGGCACAGTCCGGCTGTGAGTATGCTTTTTCCGGCGTTTGACATGGTGCCCTGTATCATAATCGTTTTTGCCATCCGCTTCACTCCTCCCCTGCGCAGACGCGCAGAAAGCGCATGATGATGCGCGGATTCGATTCATAGAACAGGTGTGGAAAGCCTGCGAGCAGATTTTCTTCGGTGCGGATGCACTGCCAGCTTTTCGTGCCGGACGGCTTTACCGCCGTCATGGCGTCGCCGCAGGCTTCGCTTTCGTAGTAATGAAACTCATGTCCGCGTATCTGCTCTCCGGCTTCGAGAATCCCCGTCGATATGTTCGCGGTCAAGGTGATATAGCCAAAGCGGCTGAGGCGTTGCGTCCGCCGCGCTTTTGCGTCAAAGACGCCGGCCATGGGGTAGAACGTCCCCTGCATGTCCTCCAGCTCCCGGTGAAGATAGAGAAAGCCGCCGCACTCTGCAAGGCAGGGCATCCCGTCCCCGATGGCTTTTGCAACAGCCTCGCGCATGGAGACGTTTTCGCTCAGGGCCTTTGCATAGAGCTCTGGGTAACCGCCGGTCAGGAGCATGCCCTGCGTGCCCTCCGGCAGATGTTTGTCGCGGATCGGAGAAAAAAACAGCAGCTCCGCGCCGAGACGCTCCATTAGCTTCAGATTATCTCTGTAGAAAAAGCAGAAGGCCTCGTCCCGTGCAACCGCAATCTTCGTTTTCGGCATTTGCGGAAGCGGTTCCGCCGGCGGAGCGGAAAGCTCCGGCGCGTCACTTGCAAGGGCGATCAGCGCGTCAAGATCGATCGTCTTTTCGATCAGGTTTGCAAGCTTGTGCAGCTTTGCGGAGAGGTCCTCGATCTCGTCGGGCGTCACCAGCCCCAGGTGCCGGCTTTCGACGACCAGTTCCTCCGCCCTCGGCACATAGCCCAGCGGTATCACGCCCAGCTTTTGCACTTCGCCCCGGAGAGACAAAAACACATGCTCGGACATCTGGTTGAAAATCACGGCCCGTATGCTGCTGTCCGGGCGAAAACGCAGAAAGCCTTCGAGCGTCGCAAGGGCGGAGACACTCTGTCCTCTCGCGTTGACGATAAGAACGACCGGCGCTTTGAGAGCCTGCGCGATTCTGTATGTGGACGCCTCGTCACTCGCAGCTCCCAGGCCGTCGTAGTAGCCCATGACGCCCTCGATAACCGAAATTTCTGCGTCCCCGACGTTTTGACAAAAGAGCCTGCGCAGCGTTTCCTTGCCGGAAAAGAAAAGGTCGAGGTTCCCGGAACGAATGCCGATGACCTTCTCGTGGAACATCGGGTCAATATAGTCGGGGCCGCACTTGAACGACGACACCCGAAGCCCCCGGTTATGCAGCGCCTGTAGGACGCCGCAGGTAAGCATCGTCTTGCCGCTGCCGCTGGCGGGGGCCGCCAGCAGAATTCTCTGGTCATTCATTTGCGGTTCCTCCTGTGCAGGAGATGATGAATACGGGGTTTTGCGCTGTCATCAAGTGGTAGCCGCCCATTTTCCGCCCCCGTGCCGCGCTGATCTGCACAATGTCGAGATCGTGTACCGGCAGGGTCTTCATCGCCTCCACCGCTTCGGCGAAGGTCTCTGCCGTGACGGTGTTGAGAACGATACGCGCCCGGGGATTTTTCTCCAGCACAAGTGCGAGGATGTCCTTCAAGTTGCCGCTGCTGCCCCCTATGAACACACGTGAGGGTGCCGGCAGCTCCCGAAGGGCCTCCGGCGCCGTGCCGGAAATGACGGTCACGTTGGAAATGCCGAGATGCCGCTTGTTTTCCGCAATGAGCTTACAGGCGTCGGACTTTTGCTCGATGGCATAGACCACACCGTCTTCGCAACAGGCCGCCATCTCCATCGAGACAGAGCCGGTTCCGGCTCCGACATCCCAACACACGGCGCGTTTCGGAAGCGCAAGCTTTGCCATCGTTACGGCGCGGATCTCTTGCTTTGTCATCGGGACCTCGCCGCGCAGGAAGGCTTCGTCCGGCAGGCCGCAGGTGACGGCTTCGTTTGCTGCCTCGGGATTCTCCGCGAGAACGACTGCCAGCGGCTCAAAGTGCTCTCCGATCAGCTCCGCCGCCGTGCCGGAGCGGATACACTCGTTTTCGTAAGAGAGATTTCCCCCCACTGAAATCCGCACATGGCCCAGGCCATTTTCGTTGAGCGCCGCAATCAAGTCCGCAGCGCCATCCTTTCCGCCCGTCAGGGCCAGCACCTTTGGATTGCGGCGGATTTTCGCGAGATAGTTGCAGCTTCTGCCGTGGGTACTGATGAGCAGCGCATCGTCCCACGACGTACCGAGACGGCTGCAGAAATAAGCAATGGAGGAGATTCCCGGCAGCACCGTAGGGTGCATATCCGCGAGAAGTGGCAGCAGCGCCTTTGTGCCGCTGTAAAAGCCCGTGTCGCCGGACATGGCAATTACGATGCTTTGCTGCGGGCTTTTTTGCACGAGCTCCGCGATGTCATTTGCGAGAATGGCATTTTTGCAGGGCTTATGGAAGCGGGCAAGGTCTTTCGTGAGCCGCTCCGCGCCCACGATGAGCTCGGCCCTCCGGCAGGCGTTCTCCGCGTCGAGCGTCATGGAACCGGCGCTGCCCGCGCCGACGCCGAAAATCGTAATGTTTTTTTCAGCTGAAAAGCCGAAGCGCTTTCCGAGGATGGCGAGGCATTCCTCCAGAGAGACGCCCTCCTCTTCGAGCGGACGGCGAATGACAAGGACTTTCACGCCGCAGGCGGCCGCCGCACGGATCTTTTCGGGAAAACCGCCCTCCGAGCCGGTGTCCTTCGTGACAAGATAGCGGATGTCCAGCATGCGAAGCATGGCCCTGTTGAATTCTTCGGTGAACGGGCCCTGCATGCAGATGAGGTTTCTGCCCTCAAAGCCGAGGGCGGCTGCCTGCTGCACCGACTGCGGCAGAGAGAGGACCCGCGCAAAAAGGCGCGTTTTGTAATCCGTCACTTCGGTGTAGCGGGAAAGCTCCTTCGCGCCCACAGTCAGCAGGACGTTTCCCGAAACGGAATTGAGGTAGGCGACTGCGCCCTCCGTGCTGTCCACAAAGACGCAATGCTCCGTACCGATGTGGTCCTCCGAGCGGAGAAGACGCAGATAGTCTGTGCCGGTCTCCTCGCAGACCGTCCGAAGCGTGCGGGTAACGGAATCGGCATAGGGGTGCGTGGCATCAATTACAAGCTCTGCGCCGGTCTCGCGAATGAGCGCCGCTATCTGGCCGGCATTTTTTCGTCCGGCAAGCACGCGGATGTTGTCCGCTTCCTCGATGAAGGTCTCGCCGTACTCCGTTGCGACGCTCACATGCAGCGTCACGTTCCGGCCCCGGCACGCCTCGGCTACCCTGCGACCCTCCGTTGTACCGGCGAAGAGAAGAACGTCATTCATGCGCATACCCTCTGGGCGTGACCATTTTTCCGTTGACTGCCCTTGTCTGGGAATTGCCGATGAAAACGGTCGAGAACATGTCTACCTGGGTGTCGCGCAGCGCAGCGAGGGATAAAACCTCCGCCGACTCGCCCTCCCGGCCGATGTTTTTCGCGATGCCGCAGACCGTTTCCGGCGATGCGTATCGCAGCACGAGATCACAGGCCCGCTGGAGATAGTCCTTTCGCTTGACGCTCGAGGGGTTGTAAAGGCAGATGACAAAGTCCGCCTGCGCCGCGCAAAGCAGCCGTTTTTCGATTTTTTCCCACGGCGTCATGAGATCGCTGAGACTGATGACGGCAAAATCGTGCATCAGGGGCGCGCCGAGTAAGGCCGCCCCACTGATAACGGCGGAAACGCCGGGAACAATCTCCACCGCAACGCCCGGATATTTCGGAGACAGCTCCTCAATAAGTCCGCTCATACCATAGACGCCGGCATCTCCGCTGCAAATCATGGCAACGGTCTTTCCCTCCGCCGCACACGCAAAGGCCATGGTGCAGCGGTCCAGCTCCTTACGCATGGGCGTTGTCAGAAATTCCTTGTCCGCATAGTGCTCCTTAACAAGATTCACATACACCGTATAGCCCACGATGACATCACAGTCCGCGAGCACCTGCTGCGCGCGCTGCGTCATGTTTTCATAGCTACCGGGCCCGATGCCGACAACATAAAGCTTAGCCAAAGCGAATCGCCCCCTCATATTCTGCCAGAGCGAACGTCATACCGTCCGCCGCCGTTTTTCGTTTTATCAAGCTGCCCCCGCTCGCGAGCACGGCCGCGCGCNNAAAACTCGGAAGTGGAAAAATCGCCGGATACCGCTCCCAGCTGCTCCGCAGGATAGGTCACAAAGGGCAGCGCATATTTCCGGCACAGGGTCACAAGGCCCGGTTCGTCTTTCTTGAGGTCGATGCTTGCCACACAGCGCAGTTCGTCCGGCCCGACACCGCAGTCCGCGAGCTGTCGGAGAAAAAACGCTTCCAGCTCTTCCGCGCTCTTGTCGCGCCGGCAGCCAAGGCCGGCTGCAAAGCGTTCGGGCAAAAGGCGCAGCGTCCTGTCATACGGCGCTTTGTCCCTGTCCGCCGTGATGCAGATGCCGAGCGGCGCGCGCTCTCTCGTCAGCCCCGCAGGCAGCGGCCCCTCACACGGCAGGTCAGAGCAGAAGCCCACCACCTTTCCCGCAAGCAGCGCGGCGGAGACCTCCTTTGCNNATTTTCGATGCGGAGATGGTTGCTTTTCGCGAACACATCCACGGCAAAGACGCCGTATAAATCCGTAGCTGTCGTCACAACGGGAAGCGCACCGATGTCCCTCGCAATTTCAAGCGCCAGCTTGTTTGCGCCTCCCAGATGGCCGGAAAGAATGGGAATAGCAAATTTTCCAAGCTCGTCCACGACCACCACCGCCGGGTCCTCCCTCTTGTTTTTCACCGAGGGCGCGATTGCCCGCACGGCGATGCCGGCGGCGCAGCAGAACACCAGCGCGTCCGCCTCCCGGAAGCACTCCTGCGCCCACGCCTGCGCGCTTTTCTCCAGCGGAGTTGCATCCGGATGGCAGTATGCCGGCGGCGCGTAGCAACGGCACTCGTACTCCCTTACCCGCAAGCCCGCCGCGATCTTTTCGGCTGTCTCGCTGCCCCTTTCGGAATAGGAGACGATACGGACAATCACGTTTCCACCTGCTTCGCCGGGCGGAATTCCGTTGTGAAGTTCGGACTGTAGAGGTCCGAGCGCCGGTAACTTGTGTGCGTGACAGCGTCGCCAATGATCATCAGCGCTGTTTTGGTGATATCATTCTCCTTCGCGCATTGGGCAAGGGTGGCGACCGTGCAAATATACTTTTGCTCCTCCGGCCATGTCGCCTTATAAACGATGGCCGCCGGCGTGTCCGGCTCATAGCCGCCGGCGATGAGTTCCGCCGAGAGCTGTTCCAGAAGTCCGGTGCTCAGAAAGACCACCATGCTCGCGCGGTGCGCCGCAAAAGAGCGGATGCTCTCCCGCTCGGGAACCGGCGTTTTGCCCGCCATGCGCGTAATGACGACGCTCTGGGACACATCCGGCAGCGTATATTCCAGATTCAAGGCCGAAGCGGCGCCGCAGAAGGCACTGACACCGGGACAGGAGTCGTAGGTAATGCCTTTTTCGTCCAGAATATCCATCTGCTCGCGGACTGCCCCGTAGATGCAGGGGTCGCCCGTGTGCAGGCGGACAGTCGAAAATCCCTTTTTCTCCGCCTCCAGCATGACGTCGGTGACCTCTTCGAGCGTCATGACGGCACTGTTGTAAACGATGCAGCCCTCCTTTTTGCAGATGAGAAGCGCGGGGTTTACAAGCGAGCCGGCGTAGATGATGACGTCAGCCTGCTCGAGCAGGGCCTTTCCCCGGACGGTTATGAGGTCTGCAGCGCCGCTGCCGGCTCCGACAAAGTGAATCATTGCCCTTCCTCCTTTACGATCATAACGGCGTAATAGCCGGCGTTTTCCGGAATCTCGTCGACCGAGCGGAAGACCCGCTGCTCCGCCGTCCCGCAATTTTCCACCATCTGCACGGAGAGCTTTTTCGCACGGGCTGCGATGAGCGTTTCGGGAACATTGTTTTTCATGAACACCTTGACGCCGGGGTAGTCGAGCGCCGCCGCCGGGCGGTAGGTGCCGGGGATGATGTGCAGCTCCTGACTGTTTTCACACAAAGGGATATTCAGCGCTGCCGCCGAAGCGCAGAACGAGGGAACGCCCGGGACGATCTCCGTATCGTAACCCAGTGCCGCAATTCTCTTGTGCAAATAAGCGTAGGTGGAGTAGACCGTGGGATCGCCGAGCGTCAGAAAGCCGACCGTTTTCCCCGCGTCCAGCTCTTCCCGCAGCTTCGCGGTCCCGGCATCAAAAGCCCGTTCCAGCGTATCCTCGTCTTTGGTCATTGGCATTTCCACTGCAAGAAGTGGCTTTTGCTCCAGTTCTGGCACCGCACCCATGGCAATACGCAGGGCAAAGCAGCGGCTTTTGTCCCTGTTTGGCACCGCAATGACGTCGCAGGTCCGAATGAGCCGAACCGCCTTGAGCGTCATGAGCTCCGGGTCGCCCGGACCGACGCCGATTACATAAAGCTTTCCCTTATCCATTTTCACGCTCCATAAGTTCCCGGAGCCACTGTTCTGCCGGCCCCGTCATACACAAAATTCCGAATTCGTTTGAGAAAACAATCGCGCCGATGCGGAGACGTTCCTTGATGCGGGCACGAAGGTAAAAGTCGATGCGCTCAGCCGCGGCGTCCATTGTCCCGCGCAGCAATCCCTTTGCCTGCAGAAAGCCCAGCATCTCGTCAGTCGTAAGACAGCCGAGGACTGCGCATGCAGTGTCCGCGTCGCAGCCGGCGCGCAGGGCGCAGGCCGCCATCAGCTCCGCGCGGGCATCCGCCTCCCGGGAGTGTGCGTTCATAATGCCGCCGGTCAGCTTGATGAGCTTTCCCACATGACCGATGAGCAGCACCTCCGGGTATTCCGCCGCCACCGCCATATCAAGGGTCCGGCCGATAAAATTTGAACATTTGACAAGCTCCGTCTCCTGCACGTTACAGAGCGAACGGATGAAATCCGCGCCGTAGTTGCCCGGCGCAATCAAAAGCCGGTCACAGCCCAGCGCGCGCTTCTGCTTGAGCTCCAGCTCAATACTCTCCACGAGTGCTTCCTCGCTCATCGGCTCCACGATGCCGCTGGTCCCCAAAACGGAGATGCCGCCTTCGATGCCAAGCCGGGGATTGAAGGTCCTTTTTGCAAGCTCCATCCCCTCGGGAATGGAGATGACGACCCGCATTCCCGCCGCCTGGCCACTGTCATCGAGCGCCTGCCTGACGGCGTGCCGGATCATCTGCAGGGGCACGGGATTGATGGCGGCCTCTCCTACGCGCTGTTTAAGGCCGGGCTTCGTGACTCGCCCGACGCCGGGACCGCCCTCGACTGTAATTCCGGGTTCGGCCTGCCAGCAGACTTCTGCGCAGACCAAAATGCCGTCCGTCACATCGGGATCGTCGCCGCTGTACTTCCGCACGGCACAGGAGGCCCGGTCTTTGCCGCATACGGGTTGCAGCACCTCCAGATTTAAAGCAAGGCCCTTGGGCGTTAGAATGTCCACCGTCTCTACGCCTTTGCCGGTCACGAGCATCCGCGCGGCGGCTTTGGCGGCCGCAGCCGCACAGGTCCCAGTGGTATAGCCGAAGCGGAGCTTTTTTCCGTCCTTTAAGATATAGCAGTCTTCGATTCCCGTTTCATGCATGGCAAATCTCTCGCAGCGCAGCGATGAGCGCTGCGTTCTCATCGTGCGTCCGCACCGCAATGCGACAGTCTCCCGCATTCAGGCCGCGGTAGTTGCCGCAGCTGCGAATGAGGATTTCCCTTTTCAGCAACTGCCCGTACAGCTCCGGCACGCCGGAGAGCATCAGGTAGTTTGCGTCTCCCGGCAGCACTGCAATATCAAGTGCCCGCAGTTCCCGCAGCAGGTACTGTTTTTCTTCAGACAAAACTTCTCTTGAGCGTTTCACGAATTCCGTGCAGTCAAGGGCCGCTTCCCCGGCTGCCTGCGCGATTGTGGATA
>DEMY01000098.1:4632-8245 GCA_002359425.1 Clostridiales bacterium UBA2658 | reverse complement strand
AGTTCCCACGGGATGCAGAGCCCCGTCGGGTTGTTGGGACTGCAGAGCATTAAAAGCTCCGTGTCGCCGGTGATACTGCCGAGAATATCTTCCGTAAGGGCAAAGCCGTTTTCCCGCTTGAGCAGATAGAAATCCGGTGTGCATCCGGCAGCGTTCAGCGCCGTCTCGTACTCGGAGAAGGACGGCACGGGCAGCAGCGCCCTCTTCGGGCGCAGCGCCATCACAAACTGAAAAATCAGCTCCGCCGCACCATTGCCGCAGAGAATGTCCCCCTCGTTTGCACCGAGCGTTTCCGAAAGCCTTTGCCGGAGCCTTCCGCAGTAGGGGTCCGGATAGACCGCAATGTGTTTCGCGGCGTCTGCCACTGNNACTGCCTGTTGCACTTTTTCGGGCGTCCCCAGCGGATTGATGTTGGCCGAAAAGTCGAGCCGTATTTTGTTTTTGTATATGTCACCGCCGTGACCGTAGCTTCCATCGATAATCACAATATTTACCCTCTTAAATACACTGTGCCCAGTCCAATCAGTTCAAGAACCGCCAACAGGAACACACTTGTTCCGTACATCAGGCGGCAGCTCCGGCTGATGTCCTCCTGCTCGACGGGGCGATCAGCGTCGCCGAGAAAAGGCTTTTCGCAGAGCTTGCCAAAGTAAAAAGCATTACCGACGAGCTGAATGTGAAGTGCGCCAGCGCAGGCCGACTCGGTCTGCGCCGCATTCGGGCTGGCGTGTTTCCGCCGGTCCCGCTTCCAGATCCGCCATGCGTTTTTGCCGTCAAAGCCCGTCAGCCCGGCGGCGGCAATCATGCAGAGGCCCGAAAGCCGGGACGGAATGAAGTTTGCGGCGTCATCCAACTTTGCCGCGCAACGCCCGAAATAGAGATATTTGTCGTTTTTATAGCCCACNNATGATCGCCTTGTAAACGAAGCCCGCCACCGGGCCGCCGAAGGCCATCCAGAATAGCGGCGCCGTGACGCCGTCGGCGGTGTTCTCCGCCACAGTCTCGACCGCAGCCTTGATCACCTGCTCTTCGGTAAGCTTTTCTGTATCCCTTCCGACCAGCATCCCGACCTGTTTTCTGGCGGCGGCGAGATCGCCGCGCGCAAGACAGGCGTGCACCTTTTCGGCCTCTGTCCTGAGACATTTTGCGGCGATGATCTGCCAGCTCATGATGCAGCACACGGCAAAATAAAGCCACGGACTGACGCGGCTGCAAAAATACAGAATACCGAAGGGCGTAAGGCCGCTGAGCAGCACAACGAGAACGACCATCACGCATCCGGCAGCGGCGGCGCCGCGGTCCGTCTTTGGAAACAATCTCCGCAGAACGCTTTCCAAAAAGGAGATGCACGCGCCGATCAGGGACACGGGGTGCGGCAGTGCTGCCGGGTCGCCCAAAAAGCAGTCTGTGACAAAGCCCGTCAGGATTGCAAACAGCGTGAGTTTCAATTCCAAACTTCTTTACTTCCTTTTCAATCGGCAGCCGGCCTGCACGCAGTGTCGGGACCGATGCAATGTTTGGAGCGCGTCCCCGCAGCTTTTTGCGGTGCGGCCCAGCATTCGATCTCCTCGGGCGCCGCCAAAAGGGAATGCTTTTGGGCATATTCCTTTAAGGCAAGGTTCTGCCGGTTGTCTTCCCCGAAGCGGTTCAGCGGGCAAATCACCCGCTCGCAGCGGTCGATGCTTTCGCACGCCCGCCGGAAAGACGCCTCGCTGATCGGCTCGTACGGCTTTTCAGAAATCAGTTCGGCGGCTAGTGCACTGGCCACGGGATAATCCATGTCGTTTTCGCTCAGTACGCCCGCCGCAAAAGGGATGCCGCGGCGCTGCAGCATCCGGTAGATTGGAATACCGCTGCCGCCGCCGCCGATGACGAAAACCCTCGGAGGTCCCGGAACAGCAGCCATTTCCAGACAGCCGAATTTTGCGTTATAGCTGCCGCGTTCGATGCCGTAAAGGCTGCGAATGTAATCGTCTGTGAAAATCTCCTCCGGTGTACCGCAGCGCTCGACACAGCGCCGGTTCACGCATACGACGCGATCGGAGACCTTCTGTGCCAGATCCAGCTCGTGCAGGGACATGATAACGGCCACCTGCTCTTCCCGGACCATGGTTTTCAGAATATCAAGCAGCTCCAGCTTATGATGAACGTCCAAAAACGAGGTCGGTTCGTCCAAAACCACGACCTCCGGCTCTTGGCAGATGGCGCGGGCCAGCAGGAGCCGCTGGCGCTGCCCGTCGCTGATGCAGGAAAACGGGCGGTCAGCGAGATCCTGCGCGTGAACCATTTCCATTGCCTTGTCCACCTTTTGGCGATCCGTCTGTGAAAGAAGCCCCAGCCGGCCGGTGTAGGGATAACGGCCGGTGGCGACCACGTCCCAACAGCTCATAAGCTCCGGATTCATCCGCTCCGTCATCAGAATGGAAAGCCGACGTGCGACATCCTGCTCAGACAGTTCCGCCATGCTGTTTCCGTCCAAAACGACAGTACCGGCAAGCAGACGCAGTTGGCGGATAATACTTTTGAGGATCGTCGATTTTCCGGAGCCGTTAGGGCCTATGAGCGTGAGAATTTCCCCGCGGTGCACGCCGATCTGAATATTCTCGATCAGCGGTATGCCATCGTAACCAACGGTCATATGATCCGTGTATACATAATAGTTTTCCATTCGATCCGCTCCCGACTTCAGTGGACACGTTCCTGCCTGTGAACCATGACGAAGATGACGACCGGTGCGCCGAAAACAGCGGTAACGGAGCTGATGCTCAGTTCCGTCGGCGAGAATGCCGTCCGTGCAATGAGGTCGCAGAACAGACAGAACACGCCGCCGCCCAAAAAGCAGGCCGGCGTCATGACGATTGGCTTTGCTGTTTTGAAAAGGCCCTTCATGAGCTGCGGTACTGCCACGCCTACGAAGGAGATCGGCCCTGCGAAGGCCGTGACGCAGGCGGAAAGCACACTGGAAAGTAGGATGAGCGCCGCGCGGAAAAGGCGGATGTTCACGCCCATGTTTTGCGCGTATACCTCTCCCAGCTGATAGGCGCTGATGGGCTTGCTCATCAGGAAGCACAGCGCCAGCGCCAGAAGCACCACGACCGACATGACCCGGACGTTGTCCCATGTGATGCCCGAGAAACTACCCAGCGCCCAGTTATGGAGGTTTACGATGTTGGAATCGTCCGCAAACGTCACAACAAAATCTGTGATTGCTGAACAGATGTAACCGATCATGACGCCGCTGATAATCAGCATGGACATGTTCTTAATCCGCCGGGAGATGAGCAGCACAAAGCCCATGGACAGCATGGCGCCCACGAAAGACGCAAAAATCAGCGCGGCGGAGCCCAGACTAATGCCTCTGCCCAAAAAAGCGATCCNNCGCCGGAGGAAATGCCCAGCACAAAAGGCCCGGCAATCGGGTTTGCGAAAAATGTTTGTAGCAGAAAGCCGGACACGGACAGCGCACCCCCCAGCAGAATGGTTGCCAGAATGCGCGGAAACCGGATGTCCCAGATGATCGGAGCACTCTCGCCGGTCCTGTGGAGAAGAATGTCAAAAATCTCCTCGACGGACAGATCGACGCTGCCCGAGCTGAGATTGAGTATAAACAGAA
>DEMY01000098.1:0-4607 GCA_002359425.1 Clostridiales bacterium UBA2658 | reverse complement strand
CTGCGGTTTTCCCGCTTTGTCATTTTTAAGCGCCTCCGTCTGTTACTTCTTGATCCTGTGCAGATAGGTAAGTTTGCCGGGGTCGGGATCTGTCTCCGTCAAAACGGTGTGGATATCGGTAATCATCTTCCCCAAACCCATAGGCTCTTGAAACAGGTTTTTTCCCGTGCACCAGACGTCTCCACTCTTTACTGCCTTAAAGTCCGCGAGCAGCGGGCTTTTCGCCGTCAGCTCGTCCATCGTGTGCAGTTCGCTGTCAATGGCGCTGTTATAGATGAGAACGTCCGCATCCTTTGCGCCGTTATAAAATGCTTCCATCTGCATATTCATGGTGGAAAGCGCATTGTCGTTATCNNTCCCCAAGATTGGAGAATATATAGCTTCCACCGGCCATCTCAATCATTTTCGCCACATAATCCCCGGATTTGTGCACGTTTACGCTCCCCGTCGTGGTAATGTAGAAAAAGGCGACCGACTTGCCGGTACTCTTTTGCCCCATAATCCCCGAGAGCGCATCCAGTTCTTCGCGGAAGAGTTCGTCCGCCTGCGATTCCTTCCCCAGGAGGATGCCGTATAGCTTGAGCCACTCCATTCTTCCCAGCGGATTGCTTTCATAGCTGGAGCGTTCCACCAGCACGGGCACACCCAGATGTTCGAGCTGCTCCTTGACCTCCGGTGTGTGGTAGATCATGGTGGACTCAATGGCCAGATCGCAGCCCCCGGAACAGATCAGCTCGTAGTCCGGAGCGCTGTATTTGCCGGCGTAGAGCATACTCCCGTCCTCCATAGCCTGCTTTGCCGCGTCGATATACCAGCCGGAAGCATTCATGGCCGAAAAGCGGATGTTTCCCACCCCGTCCAGCGCGCGGAAAAGGTCCATTGCGGAGGTCGCCGCAAGGTAGATGTGATTCAGCGGCTGATGCAGAACGACGACGCCCTTGTCCAGGTCCCGGGGCACCGCTTTGCCCGCCGGGACGACCAGATATTTGCCGCTGTCGACAACCTCTATAAGCTTATAGCCGCCCTCATAATTGGTCACGCTGAACTGGCTGGCGTATTGCAGCGTGAGCTTTCCCTCAACTGTCAGGGCACTCCATTTGGGAGCGTCCGCAGTGCTCTGCGAACCTGCTGCCGCCGTATTGGTTCCGGGGTGAAAATGCAGAACAAAGAGTACGCCGACGCCTATCAGAGCGAGAGCACAAACGCTCAGCAGCATCTTTCGTTTCATCATGCCGCAGGCTCCTCTTTTGCTGGCGTGATCGTGGAAGAATCAAAGCGCAGTGTGTAGTTGATCTCGTGCGGCTCGCTCATGGCCACCGTGTCAGCAACGACGGGAATCTCGCAATCGCAGGCGGTGACGGGAATCTCAAAGGCAGAATTTCCGCTCATGCTGACCGGTTCATATTTGATGCCGTCAACCTTCATATAATCGTAATTTGAGCTGCTCCAGACAATGGTCGCAAAGGCCTTTTCGTTTTCGATGCGCAGCTTTGCGGGAGAAGCAACGCTGGCACGGCCGGAACCACCAGCCATCATAACTTTGACTTGATATTGCCCGTCCGCGAGGCCCAGACTCTCGAGCGCGGTGCCCGATGTTTTCGCGGGTGCGGCGGGTGCCTGGGACGCCGTCACCTGTGCGGTTCCGGACGGCGTCTGCGTTGCCGCGGTCGACGCCCCGCATCCAGCCGTCAGCAGCAGGGCAAGCAGCAAGCATGCGATTCCAAAATTTCTTTTCGTCATAAAACGGTCCTTCCTTATGCCCTGAAGCGGCATTTGTTCCGCTTTACTGCGGAAACAGGCACTCGCGAACTTTCCTGTCCAGATGCCGCTCCTGCGGGCAATCAAAACGGCACGGTATATCCGCACAGACATACCCGGTTACGCTCTCTATGGCATTTGCAGCAGCGACTTTTCAATTCCACTCTGCCGGCGGCACGATTGTCACCGGAGAGGGCATCTTTTTAACGGGTTTCCAGCGATTTAAGCCGCTGCTGCAAACATAAGACGGAAAATCCAGCGCATCAGGCGGCTGGTTCTGGATTGGAGACCGTCACCTTGTGATCGTACCAAGTACCCTTTGTTCCGATAATCGCAAGATCAAAACTTTCGCCGATTGCGGGAACAGGGATGTCAAAGCCGTATACCTCTTCAGTTGTCCCGTCATTGTAAGTCATGGTGTCTTTTGTGGGCTGAAGCAAAACGGCGCCGTCTTTCTTCGCGTCCTCGGCCTTTCCGGGAAACAGATTGACAATGTTTTCGGAGGCAAGACTGATATGAATCGTCATTTTTCCATCCTTTACGGTCAGGACGCCCTTGCCGTTCTTTGCTTCGTTCACGTGGAACATGGAACTGTCGGTCGTGAATTCCGCGCTGTAAACGCCGTCCGCCAGAGTTGCGCTTGACGAAGTCTGGGGGCGCGCCGTCGGAGAGACCGACGCTGGCGCGCCGCTTTCGGCCGGTTCCGAGGTTTTTGCGGTTGGTGTGCTGCAGCCTGCCGTCATCAGCAGAGCGAACAGCAGAAGGGAGATAGCAATGTTTTTCTTTTTCATAAATTTTCCTCTCTGCAAGCGAATATAGCACCTAATCAGCGCTCACGCTTATTTGTTAGGTTCTGTGGCAGACGGTTTGCGTCCAGCTGCCACGCATACCGGATGTCCGTGCGGCACAGCATATTCTGCACGAACACACCGTGCCGCATTTAGATTTTTTCGATTTTAGCTTATGCGATGGCCACTTTGGTATGCGCTACGTATAGATCCTGAATCACGCTGATTTCGCCAAGGCCGGCAATCTGCGCATTCACGCTGTCAAAGTTTTTGGAGACGGTGAACTGGCTCTTCCAGGACTCTGCGTCGTCGCCAGCCATGTCGTTGTTCGCATGGTCGCCAGCAACGACCATCAGCGGGCGAAGGATCACTTTTTTGTAACCGGCCGCTTTCACCTTCTCAATGACTGCCTCGCAGGCGGTATCGGCGGGCTTTCCTTCNNCTTCGACGGTGCCGATAAAGACGTTTTTATAACCGAGCGTCTCCATCTGTGTCTGCATCTGATCGTAGGTCACATTTGCGGTGTGGGACGTGCCGTGCCCCATGAAAACGAAAGCGGTACCGTCCGCAGCAGCAGCGTCAAGGTTCTCGTAGCCGGCAGTCTTTAATGCTTCCGCGGTGATCGCCTTTGCAACCGTTTCCTTGTCTGTGTTGATGGTCTTCGCATCGGCGCCGACTTCGCCCAGCAGCGGCTCGGCGACCTTCACGGATGTGAACTTGTCCTTATATTTCTGAACCGCCGCCACGAGCTCGTCATACTCCGCGCCGTGCATCAGATGGGTGGGCTGTACGACAAGATTCTTGACACCGTTTGCAACGGCGCGGTCCAGAGCCTGATCCATGTTGTCGATTTTCTCGCCATCGCGCGCCTGGATGTGATTGATGATAATCTGCGCGGTAAACGCTCTTCGCACCGCCCAGTCCGGAAACGCCTTCTGCAGGGCCTTTTCAATTCCGCCGATATCAGCAACGCGGCTGTCGTTGAAAGAAGTGCCGAAGCTTACAACCAAAAGCTCGTTGTCACCAATCTTGTCCTGATTGAGCGGATCATCCTTTGATGCGTCGCCGGTATCTCTGCCGAAATAATCCGGATCCGCATTTTCACCGGACACCAGAGCCTTCTGCGTGTCGGTCAGCTTATCCCACGCAGCCTTGGCGGCCGTGCACTGCGCGTCTGTTTCGCTTGTTCTCTCCTGCACATAGATGGCGTCGATCTTCGCAGCCACCGCGTCCGCCGCAGCCTTGTCCGAGGCCGAGGCGTCCGCGCCGCTTGGCGATTCGCTGGCAGTGCTGTTTTTACTTCCGCAGCCGGCCAGAACCGTTGCCAGCATCGCGCTTGTCAGCAGCAGCGCGATTACGATACGATTCTTTTTCATTTTATAGTCCTCCTCAATTTTTGAAGGCGGCTTTCAGGCCGCTTTCCCGATGTATGATCATTTACATCAGCAAATTTTAAGGATACGGAAAAGAAAATCCTTTTACCATTCGGTAAAAGGATTGCTTATCATGGCCTGTGCCCATAGAAAGGCCGCGGTACGATCAATCCCTCGTGATCTGGAAACATCCTTCCCGTACCAGCAGACGGCAGGTTTCCTGGCTTGCGGAGTTCNNTCAGTGGTTGCGTTTTCCGCCAAACGACATATTTCCCGCATACAGTGACGAGTTCGCACAGGCCTTGCACCTGTTTCCCTATTACCCGCTATCTCCCCTTCCGGAAAACAGCGGCACCGGCTGCTTTCTATATTCAATTTTATGATATTTAAACGTGATGCCGTAATCCCGCGAGGTCAAGCTTTTATACAAATTTTAGCACACGCTGCCGTGAACGTCAATGCTGCTTTTCAGATCCGATGCCGGATTTAAAGGCCGGAAAGATCAGACGGGGTGCTGAGCGGCAGGACTGAGAAAATCATGATGATTTCCGGAAGCAGGAACAGCAGACGGTTTTTTCTCCATTCGTTTTTCCAATGCACGGTCTCTTTGAAAATATCATACAAAGCAAAAAACTGCGGCAGATGCATCCATCTGTCACAGCCGATATTCCCGTGCCACAGGAACGCG
>DEMY01000074.1:6506-9073 GCA_002359425.1 Clostridiales bacterium UBA2658 | reverse complement strand
GAGCGGGAATCGCCGTATCTATCGCATCGGTGAAAACTTCTGTTCCATTGAAGAGGGCACCGGCTTCTGGACCTATGTTTTTGAAACGGAAGCAGCGGGCGTGACCGCGCCGGAATTTCTCAGCGACGAGCAGGTCACAGGCCTGACAAAAACTTTTCTGGCAGAAAAGCTAGGCTACAGCGCCAGCAGCGTTCCCGCAACCGTCACACCCGTGATGACTGGCGGCGCAAGCGCAGAGCTGGTGACGGCGAAGAGCGTTTCCTTCTGCCCCGAGATTAACGAAGAGCCGGTATACAGCGTTTTTCGCATTTAATAGCGCTGGCAGTATCATCGAAATCTACAAGCTCGCCGGTTCTGTGGAAACTACCTACGGCACAGCGGCNNACGACGCCATCCCCAGCAAAATCGCGCCCGCATGGTATGCCGACGCTGCGCCGGACGAGGCGGGCCGCTCTTTGATCTATCCTGTCTATGTGCTGCGCGGCGAGGGCACGGCGGAGAGCGGCGAGAAAGCGTCCTTTACTGTTCTGGTAGACGCCGTAGAATAACGCCCGATGGATAAAGTTATATTCCGTTTTTAATACGGCTTTTTCCCACATCATTCCAAAAGCAGGAATCTTTCAGGCTTTTGGTTTTCCTCGTTGTGCAGTCGAGCAGGACAGCGAGAGCCGGCGTCATCCGTCTGCTTGGACTGGAGCGGTCTTTTTTTGCGCGACGCTTGCATTCTTTGCGGATGTGTGGTATTCTTCCTTTCGGGAATGAAGTTCTCCCTCGATCAAGTTCGAAACCGCTGTAAGCTGATGACTTCTGTGCAAATGGTCACGGAAGCTGTCGGCTTCTTTTTTTGGAGTGATAAAAAATGGAGTATATGATTGTTGGTCTGGGCGGCTTTTTAGGCTGCTGTCTGCGCTTCGGCATCTCGCGAACGCTCCCGGTGACGGACGCCGGGTTTCCGCTCGCAACGCTCGCCGCGAACACGCTCGCAGGCTTCGTCGTCGGCCTCGTTTGCGAGCTTGCGGAGCGCTCCGCAATCGGCCCGCAGACAAAGCTTTTTCTGACGACAGGGATGATGGGCGGGCTGAGCACCTTTTCAACCTTCAGCTACGAGACCTTGGCCCTGTTCCGCGGCGGTCGCCGTTGGCTCGCCTTCGGAAACGTCGCGCTGAATCTCACTTTCAGCTTCGCCGGCGTCACCCTCGGCATGCTCACCGCACGCCTGCTGAAAAACGAAGGGTAAGAACAGAAAAGCCAATTCTTATCTTCCCTTTCATGAAGCCCTTGCAAAGTCGCAGATTCTGTAGGGAGGATAAGGGGCAACGAAGCAGAACGCAAAAGTTCCCGCCCACGCAAAAGGTAAGCTCGTTTTTAAATGGAGCCGATTTCGCCCCGGCGTGGCGACTCAGGCAAAATTCAAGCTGCGCTGCGGTGCAGGTTTGTCGCGGCTCTGACCTGCAACCGGAACGCCATTAGCTTCTACCCCCGTTTAAATCCCGCGGGGGAATCGCAAACGAGGCGCTTNNCCCGCAGGCAGCGCCTCGTTTTAAAGTCAGAAATCAATAGTGAAAAAAATTTTCTGTTAATACAAATTTTTATTCAGCCCTTATTGAGCTATTCCCTGATTATGAAATGCTCTGTATAATCACCTATATCAAGTATTTTTTCTTTCAGAAATGAAGGGTATATTGTCAAAGATTTGAGCTTATCCAAGGGAAGCCAGCCCAAAACAACATCACAATTGTCTTTTTGGGAAACAAACTCACCATTATCCGGAATATCCGTATCGTTGTGTAAGCTTATTAGATAATAGAACGCAATTGTAGTTGTCAGTTTTTTGTTCCATTCCCAGAAGCATTCTTCTGTCCAGATCAATCTTTCGCAGATAATATCTGCTCCGGTCTCCTCTTTATATTCTCTAATCAAAGAGTCAATTGAAGATTCTCCAATTTTGACATGTCCCCCAGGCAAAGCATATTCTGAACCATCTTTATCACGTTGAACCAGAATTTTATCGTTCCTTATTAATACGCCAACACTTCTAAAACTACAAATGTAATGATCCTCTCTAAATAACCAATCTTTTTGCATCATTTTCTCCTTCAAAGTATGTATAAAAAGCAATCAAGCGCAACTCAACAATACATATGCGCAGTTGCAGAAGGCTTTTTCAAAAAGTCGGTGCGCTTCGATCTTCATATGCAAAAACTTATAAAAGCTTGCAGTTTTTTGATTTCCACTCAAGACTAAGAAGCAATAAAAAGTCCCGCAAACCACTGATTTTTCAATGATTTGCGGGGTTTTTGCTTTGGTGACTCAGGAGGGATTCGAACCCTCGACCCTCTGCTTAAAAGGCAGATGCTCTGCCGACTGAGCTACTGAATCATTTATTAAAATGGCTGGGATAGCAGGACTCGAACCTACAATACCAGAGTCAAAGTCTGATGTGTTACCGTTACACCATATCCCATCGTCGAGGAAGGAAGTCCTGATGCTATTTTTATTAAAAGTGGGGTGGATAAAGGGACTCGAACCCTCGGCATCCGGAACCACAATCCGGCGCTCTACCAACT
>DEMY01000074.1:6280-6496 GCA_002359425.1 Clostridiales bacterium UBA2658 | reverse complement strand
CATATTCTTTTCGCTGTCCTCCACCCGCGAGCGCCGCAATGCGCCATATGTCGAAACCCCTTCGTCCTTCGTCCCCCGTCGTACTCGCGGCGAAAGCTTGGCCTTTGACGCGAAAAGGAGGGGCAACGGAGCGAGCGAGCTTTCGCGCTTCGCGCGGAAGCGAACGATACGAAGTTTGCCCCGACGCTGGTACGCCAGAAGGGATTCGAACCCCTG
>DEMY01000074.1:0-6262 GCA_002359425.1 Clostridiales bacterium UBA2658 | reverse complement strand
AGAAGGCAGTTGCTCTATCCACCTGAGCTACTGGCGCATATGAGTGCTTCCCCCGTCAGTTTGTTCCTTATCCAACATCTTTCGTCTTTCGTAAAAGTGGGACCCCCGCAAAGTCGGGAGACTTTGTGGGGAAAGGAAGGATAAATCCGCTTTTCCTCTCCCGTCGTTCTCGCGGCGAAAGCTTGGCTTTTGACGCGAAAAGGAGGAGCAACGGAGCGAGCAAGCTTTCGCGCTTTCGCGCAAGCGCGCGATACGGAGTTTGCCCTGACGTGGTGGAGCGGGCGATGGGAATCGAACCCACGTATCCAGCTTGGAAGGCTGGTGTTCTACCATTGAACTACGCCCGCGGATTAAAGTTCAGCCTAAGAATAATACCATTAAAGCAGGCGCTTGTCAATATTTTTGTGCGCGTTTTTCCAGCAAAATCGGTACTTTTCAGAGAATAACAATTGTCACGCCGTTGTTGCTGCGGTCAAGGTCGCGGTCGCGGCGCAGGTCGTCGCACACAAGGAAGGCCGCGCGGGTGGCTTCGTTGAAGATGGAAAACGCCTCGCCGGGGATAAAATCTTTGATCAGGCGCTTGTCCTTTTGCTGCTGAAGATAGCGGCGCGTCTCCGTGCGGATGCGGCCGCCCTTGCCGGTGGAGCCGTAGCCGTGGATGATCTTCACTGCCGTGAAGCCGAGTTCCTTGCCGGAACGGATGTTGTAGGTCACGCGTTTGATCGCGTCCGAGGCGGTCGGCATATCCAATTTGATATTGACCTCGCGGAGCTTGCCGGGTTCGGCGGGCATAAGAAGCCGCCTCCTTTTGGCAGAATCGCCGGGAAATTCGCGCCTATGCGGCGCGGGGAGGTTNNCATTTCTCTTTTTCCGTTGCGACGAAAAAAGAGAAATGGGGCACGGCACGTCTGCCTCCGCAGACAAAGTGGGCGCAGTCGCGTTTATTTCAAATTCTCCAGCGCGTATTCCCGTCCGAGCGAAAACGCTTTCTGGTTCAGCTCCAGAAACTTCGGCTTCACGCAGGCGGTCAGCGCTTTTTGCCAAACCGCTTCGGGAAACTCCGCAAGGGCGGAGAGAAGGCCGATGAGGACCACATTTACGGATTTTGCATTTCCTGCTTCGAGCGCCATGGCAAGCGCGTCGCAGGAGATGAGCTTCGCGCCTTTGGCGTTAATTTTATTGACTATATCGTCCGGGTACTCCATCGCGCCGGTGATGACGGGCATGGGGCTGATGCGCTGGTCGTTTAGCAACAGCGTTCCGTCCTTTTTGAGATAGCCGAGCCAACGCGCGGCCTCCAGACGCTCAAACGCGAGAATGTAGTCCGCCTCGCCCTCGTCCACGAGCGGAGACGCGACCTTGTCGCCGTATTTTACATAGGTGACGACGCTGCCGCCGCGCTGGGACATGCCGTGAACCTCGGACATTTTGACGTCATAGCCCTCGCCAAGAAGGACGTTTCCTAAAATGCGGGAGGCGAGCAGCGTGCCCTGTCCGCCGACGCCGACGATCATGATGCCTTTCGTTTCTCTCATCTTATTTTCCCTCCTTGTCGAGGATCGCACCAAACTTGCACAGCTGGCGGCACAGGTCGCAGCCGACACAGAGCGTCGGGTCGATGTACGATTTCTTGTCCGCGAAGCTGATGGCCGGGCAGCCGATCTTCATGCACTGCTTGCAGCTTTTGCACTTGTCTGGATCGACATGCAGCGGCGGAGCCGTTTTGACCTGCGGCAGCAATATGCACGGACGGCGCGCAATGATAACCGAAGGCTCGGAAGCGGCGAGTTCCTCTTCGACAACGGACTTGAATTCATCCAGCGCATAGGGGTCACAGACGCGCACACGCTTTACGCCAATTGCCTCGCAGAGCTTTTCGAGGGAGATTGACGGGGCCGGCTCGCCCTTGATGGTCCTGCCGGTTGTGGGGTTGTCCTGATGGCCGGTCATGCCGGTGATGGAGTTGTCGAGGATGATGACGGTCGAAATGCCCTTATTGTAGACAATGTCAATGAGGCCCGTGATGCCACTGTGCATAAAGGTGCTGTCCCCAATGACGGCGACGGCCTTTTGAGCGCTCTCAATGCCGCGCACGGTATTGAAGCCGTGCAGCGCCGAGATGGACGCGCCCATACAGACGGTCGTGTCGATAGCGCCAAGCGGAGGCAGCGCGCCGAGCGTATAGCAGCCGATGTCGCCGCACACGGTGACGCCGAGCTTTTGCAGCGTGAAAAAGGCGCCTCTGTGCGGGCAGCCGGGGCACAGCGTGGGCGGGCGCGGCGGAACCGTTTCGCCAAAGCCCGTGCTCTCCGGCGCTTCCATGCCAAGGGCACGGCGAATTTTATTCTGGGAAAGCTCGCCGCAAAGACCAAAGAGGTCCTTTCCGCCGTCAACGCGGATACCGGCAGCGCGAAGCTGCGTTTCGATGACGGGATCAAGCTCCTCCACGACGATAAGCCTGTCCACTTTTTCCGCAAAGCTACGGATGCGCTCAATGGGAAGCGGGTTTACCATCCCGAGCTTAAAAATGCTGGCGTTCGGAAACACCTCGCGCAGGTATTGGTAGCAGNNTGACGTAGCCGACCTTCGTGTCGCCCAGTTCTTCGCGGTTGAGCTTCGTTTTTTCGGCGTATTCCGCGAGCTTTTTTGCGCGTTCTTCGATAACGGGGTGGCGCTTAATGGCATTACCGGGCATCATGACATACTTGCCGGGGTTCTTTTCATAGGGTTTTAACGCCCGTTCGACACGGTCCGACATTTCGACGATGCTCTGGGAGTGAGCCACGCGGGTGCAGGTGCGCAAAATGACTGGTGCGTCATATTCCTCAGAGAGGTCGTAGGCAAGCTTTGTAAATTCCAGACACTCGCCGCTGTCCGACGGCTCAAGCATCGGGAGCTTCGCGGCGATGGCATAATGACGGGAGTCCTGCTCGTTCTGAGACGAGTGCATACCGGGATCGTCCGCAACCGTAATGACCATGCCGCCGTTCACTCCCGTGTAGGAGACTGTAAAAAGTGGATCGGCAGCGACGTTCAGGCCGACGTGCTTCATCGCGCAGAAGGAGCGCGCACCCGCGATGGACGCGCCGATAGCAGCCTCCATCGCGACCTTTTCGTTCGGCGCCCACTCGCAGTAAAGCTCGTCATACTTCGCGGCGTTCTCCGCGATCTCGGTGGATGGGGTGCCGGGATAGGCCGAGAGGAAATGGCAGCCGGCCTCATAAAGCCCGCGGGCAACAGCTTCGTTGCCCAAAAGCATTGTTTTCATAGCGTTTTCATTCCTTTCCACTTCAAAAGGGCAATTTTGCGATTTAACGCATGAGGTACATAATAAGTTTATGTTACGCTCTTTATGCCCTGCCGTCAAGTGAGGATTTGTAACAAAACGCGCCCCGCAGGGCGCGTCCGTATTACACATCTCTGTTATAAATAATCGCTACGTCCTTTCTTCCCCGATACATGACGAAGTAAATGACAACCAGGTTCGCGCCCATGAGGGCAACGCAGATCAGGCGGATAGAAAATCTTTCCGCAAGCGCCCCGGCGACGAGAGAGCCGGTAAAGGTACCGGCGTTCATGGCCATGTTCAAAATGCCGTTGAATCGCCCGCGCACGGTTTCGGGCAAATAGCTCTGCGTTGTCGAAGTCCGGATATTGAAGGAAGTCGAGCCCAAAAGACCGTCTGTAAAGAAAAAGACCAACATCAGCGCGTAGGGCATGAAGAGGACAGAGCCGTCTACGAAGTTCAAAAGCACGTATACTGCGAGCGCAATGGCAAACTTTTTCTCTTTCGGGTATCTGAATTTGTACTGGAGTCCGCCGCCGATAAGGCGGCCCACGACGTTTGCCGAGACCACGTAAGAATAGGCCATGACGCCAAGCGCGGGAACGGACTTAAAAAACGGCAGCCAGAGCGTTTCGCAGCCCATATAGAAAAATGAGTTCAGCATGAAATAGACGACGATGGTGAGAAGTCCCTTTTCGCCGCGCACATAGTCGAGCCCTTTTCTAAAGTCCGCTCGGAAATCGGAAACGGTGAGCCGTTTTTGCTCCGCATCCTGCATATGCGTCTCGTCCACCTTGATCTGTGTCTCGCAGACGGCGGCTGCAAAAAAGGAAATCGCATCAAACAGAAACAGCGGCCCGAGGCCGACGGTTTTGTATATGTAAGCCGCGACCGGCGACATCATGATGGCCAGCGGATAGAGAAGGCTTGAAATGGAATATGCTTTCGCGTAACACCCCTCCGGCACGAGCATGGGGTAAAAGCTGTCGTAGGCAACAATATAGAAGCTGTCGATCGCGCCGCAGATAAAGGTGAACGCGAGATAAGCGCCATAGTTGTAGTACCCGCTTTTGACGATCAGAAACATAACGAGGAACATCGCCGACGAGAGGAAGTCCAGCGTGTAGACAGCCTTGCGGCGCGAGCGCTTGTCGAGGATCGGCCCGGCAATCAGCGGTACAAGCATTTGCGGCAAACCGTAGGCTGCCAGAAACAACGCATAAAGAAACGGAGATCCCGTCTTGTCGAGCGCAAGGATGGAGACGGCGAAGCCGCTCATGGCATTGCCAAGGATGGATACAGCGCTACCCAATGTGATATTNNACGTGCATGGCGTGCATAGCCGAGCGGGCGCGAGAGATATTCTACCGCACACGGACATACAATGCAAGACGGTGACGGACATTGTGACCAAATTGTAAAAATGGAGGGTGCAATTGCGGTTTCCCCTTTTTTTATTTTGAATTGTATGATACAATTCTTAATTAGGTATGTGTGGACATGCCAAATCCATCACGCAGAGAAGAGAAAGGCACAAAAGCCATGAGTGTAATTACGAAAGTGTTCGGCACCCACTCCACTCGGGAGCTGAAAAAGATAAATCCGACCGTCAACCAGATCGAGGCGCTCGCGGACGAATATCGCGCGCTGACAGACGAGCAGCTCCGCGCAAAGACGGATGAATTCAAAAAGCGTTTGTCTGAAGGCGAAACGCTCGACGACCTTCTGCCGGAGGCCTTCGCGACCGCGCGCGAAGCGGCGTGGCGCGTTCTGGGCCTGTACCCCTTCCGCGTACAGCTCATCGGCGGCATCGTTCTGCATCAGGGCCGCATCGCCGAGATGAAGACCGGCGAAGGCAAGACCCTCGTCGCGACGCTTCCGGCCTACTTAAACGCGCTTGAGGGCAAGGGCGTTCATATTGTCACCGTCAACGACTACCTTGCCAAACGAGACAGCGAGTGGATGGGCAAGGTCTACCGCTTTCTCGGTCTTTCCATCGGCCTCATTGTCCACGGAATGGACGGAAACGAGCGCCGCGCAGCCTACGCCGCCGACATCACCTATGGCACCAACAACGAGATGGGCTTCGACTACCTCCGCGACAACATGGCCCTTTACAAGGACAATATGGTTCAGCGCGGCCACCCCTTCGTCATCGTTGACGAGGTTGACTCCATTTTGATCGATGAAGCCCGCACCCCGCTCATCATTTCCGGCATGGGTGACAAGGGCACCGAGCTTTACAATCAGGTGGACGCTTTTGTCTGCCGTATGAAGCCTATGATCGTTGCCTCCGTCGATGAAAAAGAAGAGGAGGACGCAGACATCGACGCCGACTACGTCGTGGACGAAAAGTCCCGCACGGCGACGCTGACCGCCCGCGGTATCAAAAAGGCTGAGGAAGCTTTTAACATCGAAAACCTTGCCGATTTGGAAAACTCCACGCTCTCCCATCACATCAATCAGGCCGTTAAGGCGCACGGCGTTATGAAGCGAGACATCGACTACGTTGTAAAGGACGGCGAAGTCATCATCGTCGATGAGTTCACCGGCCGTCTGATGCTCGGCCGCCGCTACAGCGAGGGCTTACATCAGGCCATTGAAGCCAAGGAGCATGTGAATGTCGAGCGCGAGAGCAAAACGCTAGCGACCATCACCTTCCAGAACTACTTCCGCCTTTACAGCAAGCTCTCCGGTATGACCGGTACCGCTTTGACAGAGCAGGAGGAATTCATCTCCATCTACAACCTCGACATCATTGAAATTCCGACGAATAAGCCCTGCGCCCGCTTCGACCACCCGGATACCGTTTTCAAGACGGAGGACGGAAAATACCGCGCGGTCATCCAGCAGGTCAAGGAATGCCACGAAAAGGGCCAGCCAGTTCTCGTCGGCACTGTCTCCATCGACAAGAACGAAGCGCTCTCCGCTCTTTTAAAGAAAGAGGGCATTCCGCACAACGTCCTGAACGCCAAG
>DEMY01000077.1:22906-23732 GCA_002359425.1 Clostridiales bacterium UBA2658 | reverse complement strand
ACGGATACAGCGGCACGAACTTCGATCGTCCTGACTGGCAGCGTCTGATGGCGCTCGTAGAAGAAGGCAGCGTCGGCACCATCATTGTAAAGGATATGAGCCGCCTCGGACGCGACTACCTCAAGGTTGGGTACTACACGGAAGTGCTTTTCCCCGGCTCCGACATACGTTTCATCGCCATCAACAACGGCGTCGACAGCGCCAATCAGCAGGACAGCGATTTTACGCCGTTCCTCAACATCATAAACGAGTGGTACGCCAAGGACACCAGCAAAAAAATACGCGCCGTATTTAAGGCAAAAGGTCAGGCCGGAAAGCCGCTCTGCACCAANNAGGACCCGGTCGATAAATCACTCTGGGTAATTGATGAAGAAGCCGCCGATGTCGTGCGGCAGGCGTTCCACCTCTGCATGGACGGATATGGGCCGACGCAGATAGCCAAGGCATTTATGAAACGCGGCTACAAGAATCCCACAGCTCATGCCAAGGATATGGGAATCAATCCGCCAGATAACCGCGCCCACGCAGGCGATTATTCATGGGATACCAGCACCATCGTCCATATGCTTTCCCGGCAGGAGTATCTGGGGCATACGGTCAACTTCAAGACCTACCGCAAGTCCTATAAGCAGAAAAAGCAACTCAAAAATGACCCATCCGAATGGCAGATTTTCAAGAACACCCATGAGGCGATCATTGACCAAGAGACTTTTGACATCGTTCAGCGCATCCGCGACGGCAGACGCCGCTGGACGCCGATGGGTGAGATGCCAATCCTCTCAGGAATGCTTTTCTGCGCGGATTGCGGAGCTAAGCTGTATCAGGC
>DEMY01000077.1:22517-22864 GCA_002359425.1 Clostridiales bacterium UBA2658 | reverse complement strand
GAATGTGGTAGTCGAGGAACTGCTGCTCGACGGCATCCGGCAGATTACCGCTTTTGCCAGAGCGCATGAGGACGAGTTCGTGCAATTGGTGACTTCCATGACGAAAATGGCCCTCGACAAGAGCCTCCGGGACGGCAAACGGGAGTTGGAGCAGTCACAGGCGCGTATTGCCAAGCTGGACGATATTATTCAACGGCTCTACGAGGACAACATTTCCGGCAAGGTTTCCGATGAGCGTTTTGCCAAGATGACCGCCAACTACGAAGCCGAGCAGCATACCCTTGAGAGCCGCGTGGCTGAATTGAAAGCCGCCATGATCGCCGAAAATGAGAGTTCCCTCAACGTCT
>DEMY01000077.1:5790-22344 GCA_002359425.1 Clostridiales bacterium UBA2658 | reverse complement strand
TTTTGTGACCTTGTGGAAAATAGAAGGCCGGATGTATTGATAGGGATTGTCGCCATGGCTGATGGACTCAGAGTGGCCGATGAAAAGGTAGCCGCCCTCGTTTGTGCGCTGGTAGAACTTGTTGATGACGGCCTGAGATGTCGGCTGTTTGAAATAGATCATGACATTGCGGCAGAAAATCACGTCATACATACGCGAAGGAAAGGGGTCCATGAGGTTAAACTGACTGAATGCGACCGTTTGACGGATGCTGTCCTTCACAAGGTAATTGCCATTCGCCTGCTTTACCATGTAGTTCTTGACCCACTCGGGTGGCATACCTGAAAGCTCGCTTTCAGGATACTCCGCCTTGCGCGCAGCAGTGAGTGCGCGGGTCGAGACGTCTGTAGCCGTAATGGAGACGCTCCATAGACTGCGTTTGATGCCAAGTGCGCTGTCAATGGCCATGGCGATATTGTAGGGTTCCTCGCCAGTCGAGCAGCCCGCGCTCCAGACGCTCAGAGTCGTCTTCTTACGCGCGGCAATCCCGGGAACGACCGTTTTCATTAGAAAATCGTAGTGCTCCATCTCGCGGTTGAAATAGGAGTAATTCGTTGTGATCTTGTTGAGAAAGCTGTCAATCGCGGAGGGATTTGTTTTCAGCATGGCGATGTACTGGTCGTAAGACTTGAAGCTGTTGGCCTTGAGTTCGCTCGCGAGACGCGCCTCGATCAGCTTGCGCTTTTGGGAGAGGTCGATGCCGTATCGCCCGCTGACGAACGCCACGATATATTCAAACTCCTCGTCCTTTAGACGGACAAAATTTGTTCCGTTATCAGAAAAATCCATAGAATGTAAACCTTTCGCTTAAGTTCTGGCCAGTTCAAGGTCCGCCTCAAAGAACGCTTCAAAGTCGAGGTTTAAAACGACGCAGTTTTCAAGCTCGGAAACAGAGGAGACGAAGCTCGCGGAATTTTTGGGAGGCGGGATGATCTGGTCTGTCGGGACGGTGACGACTTCTGAGACCGTGTCCACAATAAGACCGATGTGCATATCGTGTATATCGACGACGATGATGCAGGTCTTGTCGTCGTACTCGCGCTCGGGCAGGCCGAGCTTTGCGCGGATATCCAGAACTGGGATAACCTTGCCGCGCAAATTAACAATGCCCTTTATGTAGGGCGCGACGCAGGGAAGCCGCGTGATAGATTGGATCGTCAGAATTTCGAGGGCCAGCGCGAGCGGCAGGCCGTAGGTGGTGCTGTCTATGTTGAAAAGAAGGTAGCGGTCACTCAGACCTTCAAGCTGTTCGGATTCTTTTTCAATCGTTGTCATAAGATCAGGTTCCTTTCTCTGTAGTTATTCACGGCGTGGACCGATTGGACCGCGCGGATCAATCGTTTTTCAGCGTGTTTACATCGACAATGAGACTGATGCTGCCGTCGCCCAAAACGCTGCAGCCGGAAAGACCCTTGTTCTTGAGGTCGTATTTGTTGAGGAAAATGGGGAAGGGCTTCACAACGACCTGATATTCGCCCAAAAGCTCGTCGGCGAAGATGCAGTAACCGGAGTCGCCGCTGTCCACCTGGATCATGATGCCATCCATGAGGTTTTCCGTTCCGTCCTCAATATCGTAAAGGTCGCGCAGACGGATAACGGGGTAGCACTCGCCGCGAAGGATAATCATTTCGGTACCGTCTGTGTTGTGGATGATCTGGTTTTCGTCCGTTACCTTAAAGGACTGGCGGATGGCGGTGATCGGAAGCGTGAAGATGGTCTTTCCGACGGCGATGTTCATGCCGTCCACAATTGCGAGAGTCAGCGGAATCTTGATGGTAAAGGTTGTTCCTTTGCCGCGCTCGCTTGCGATCGTGATGGTGCCGCCGACCTGCTCAATGTTTTTCTTCACAACATCCATGCCGACGCCGCGGCCGGAAAACTCGGTGACGTTCGCATTTGTGGAGAAGCCGGGGAGAAGGATAAGGTTGAAGATCTCCCTGTCGGAATAAGCGCTTTCCGGCTTTGTGAGGATGCCGTTCGCCTTGGCCTTGGCAAAGATCTTTTCGGTGTTAAGACCGGCGCCGTCGTCCGAAATCGTGATGAAAATTTCGCCGCCAGTATTTTTTGCCGCAAGTGTGATTTTGCCGACCTCCGGCTTGCCGAGGGCGATGCGCTCTTCCGGCGTCTCAATGGCGTGATCCATCGAGTTGCGGATCATGTGCATGAACGGGTCAACGATCGCATCGTTAATGGTCTTATCGACCTCGGTGTCGCCACCCTCGGTGATGAGCTCCGCCTTTTTGCCGAGCTTTTTCGACATATCGCGGACGATGCGGTCCATTTTATAGAAGGTTCCCTGAAGCGGTACCATGCGGATGGACATAACGATATCCTGCAGCTCGTCCGTCAGCTTTCGGAGCTCTCGAATGGATTTCGTGAAGTTGTCGAGCCGCAGACCTTTGAGATCCGGGTTGCGCGCGACCATGGACTCGGCCGTGACGATCTCGCCGACGAGGTCCATGAGGTGGTCGAGTTTGCCTTGATTTACGCTGATGAGACTCTGCTTGACGCCCTTTGAAAGCGCGCTGAGCTCGGCCGCTGACTTTGCCGCCTGCGTGATGACCGGAGCGTCGGACTGACCCTCCGCAGGCGAGGCGGAAACTGTGCTGGCGTCCGTTGTGGGGATGGGGGCCTGTTCGGGTTCCTCATCCGGCAAAATCTCGTAAGATCTGACGTTGAGAGCGCTTTCAACGACCTTTATAACTTCTTCGGGATCGCCCTTCGGCTTGCAGATAATGGTGAAGCCGCTTTTTGCAATTTCTGTCGCGAGCGACTGGTCGTTTTCAGGGCTTGCGGGGACGGAGGCAAGCTCCGAACAGAACGGCTGAACCTGATTAATTACCATATAAGCGCGGAGGTTTTCCATGCCGCACTCGGGTTCAAACATAATGTGGATGCGAAAGGTTCCTTCGCCAGAGGGGGTACCGCAGGGGGCAGGCGCGGCAGTCTCCGCTTCAGACGGCGCTTCGGCTGCGGGCGCAGACGGCTCCACAGGCTGCTCGCCTTTAATGATGGCGGCCTGCTCCGCAAGATGCCGGATGATCTCGGAGGGGTCGCCCTCGTGGTAATCGCCGCCCTGTAGACCCTCTAACTCCTTTTTAAAGAAGTCGGAACCCTGAAAGACAAGGTCGAAGATAGAGTCGAATACAAGCGCAAGCTTGGAGGGGTCCTCCCGCAAAATGTAGAATACGTCTTCCACCGAATGGGCGAGCGAGGAGATGTTGGTGAAGTTCATCATTGCCGCGGAACCCTTGATCGTATGGGTTATGCGGAAGATTGTGTTGATATTTTCCTCTGTAATACTCTTGGCGCGCTCGGATTCTAGAAGAATGTTGTCGAGACTCTCCAACATCTCTTCTGTTTCATGGATAAATATTTCAAGCATGGATTCCATTCCGAAATCGTCGTTACTCATAGAAACACCTTCCCCATTTTTCTTTCTTCGGAGCTTTTTTTCCTCAGAAAACGAGCCCACTCTATTTATTTATTCAACGCTACCGGTAAAAAACAATATTATTGTACCATTATTATATAAAAATGTCGATGCCCCTTCTTGTGTTTTTTTTAAAACGGAACATAAATATATCGGTAGAATTCTGTGCAGATTAGAAAAAATCATGGAAAGGAGGGCAGAGGATGTCGGACTTCCTGCGTATCACGACGCCGCTTGTGAATAAAAATCAGGCAGTGGCCCCAAAGCCGGGCGTCGAAGCGGCGGGCGTACTAAACGTTTCAAACACGACGAAGGTTTTACAGACACACAATCAGAGCGAAATACTCAAGCAGAACAACGGCTTGCTTGAGGAAGGAACGCCGACGCTCCTGTTAAACCTCCTGAAGGACCCCGGCGTCACGGCGACTTATCTTCAGAATATCGGTATGCTGGAGGAGCTATACAAGCTGCTTCCGGCCAACAACAAAACCGTTACCTCTGAAATAGAAAACGTCCTTGACTCGCTCCTGCTTTCGCCGGACGGGCTGGCGGGGGAGATGAAAAGTCAGGAAAATGCCTCAACCGCCTTCAAGGGGCAGCTTTTTGATTTTCTGCGTGACGTGAGCGCACAAAACAACGAAAAACCGGAGGTGCAAACGGCAATTGCCCGTTTCCTCCGCGCGATATACAGCACCGGCAGCCAGAGGGATATCCTCGACTCCGTTGCGAACAACCTTACCTTTTTAAAAAGCGAACTTTCGGGGAACGCCGTCTTTTCAAAACAGCTTGACGCGCTCATTCAGGGCTTCAGCAGCGAAAATGCAGGCGCGAACTTCCCGCAGCTTAAAGCGGAAGCGCTCGCTTTCGTAAAGCAGGCGGAAAACAGCGTTTTCTACGATCCAAAGCTTGCAAAGACGCTTTCAATCCTTACCTATAATCTATCTCGCTTCAACGCAAACCCCGATTACGTCACGGAGACGGCCTTCCGCCTTCGTCAATATCTCACTGGAACGNNTCGGCCGTATGCCGGAAACAATGCATCTTCCCGGACAGCAGGGGGCGGACGCGGCGCTTCTTCTCGCGCAGTACGCGGAGTCCGCAGGCAGGCGTTCGGCCGTCATGGACCAGCTCGTCGATATGATCACAAAGCAGACCTCCTCCGGCAAAATGAGCGTGGCGGACTCTTTAAAGATGGAGAATATGCTCCACAGCCTTTTGTCCTCGCCCTGCAACTTCACGCCNNTTAGGACACGCGCTCGTTTGCGGAGATTTGGATCAACCCGGAGAGCGACGAAACGGATATGCCGGAGGGTGCCGGCAGCGGCGGAATGCATATTTTAATGGTCATAGACGTCGATGCGGTCGGCCGCTTCGAGGCTGAATTTTACGTTTATAACAACACTGTTGACCTGAACCTCTATTGTCCAAAGGGCAGCGAGGCCGACTATGAGGATATGATGAAGAGCGTTCCAAAGCTTTTTTACGGGTCGGAATATCACCTTGGCAAAACGCAGGTCGCCCCGTTTGAAAAGACCCGTTCTCTCATGGAGGTATTTAAATCTTTACCATACAGAAGGGTAGGAGTCGATGTCAAAATCTGATATCCGCGCTGCCGCGCTGCGCTATGAGCCGGGTAGCGACCTCGCGCCAGTCGTCATCGCCTCGNNAGCATCATAAACGTTGCCGAACAGACCGGTATTCCAGTCTACAGGGACGACAGCGTTTCCTCTATGCTCTGTATGCTGGATGTCGGCAAGAACATTCCGCCGGACCTTTACGAGATCATAGCCAAGGTATATTGCAGCATTTTATCGACGGCGGAGAAATTTAAAAACCTGCCGCCGGAGAAAAAATGAACCCAGCGGCATGAAAAACCGAAAAACAGTCTATATACCGCCGAATTGTTCTTGAAGAAAAGATATATGTGGTATATAATGCATTAATGGAGAGATTGGCCACTCGCTTTTGGCCATTTTATCTAAGCGGTCCAAAACCACCGCTTNNAAGTCATCTCGTGCGTCAGCCTATCCTTGACAGCAACGAAAAGTTGGTGGCATACGAGCTCGTCTACTTTCAGGATGCCAGTTCTCTTTATAATAAAAGAGACGCTCGTGTCGCAAATACCATTGTCACGTTTTTCAACGAGCTGAACGCGGACAGCTTCCTTGGCGGGAAGGACTGCTTCATTACCTTCACTCCCAATCTTTTAATGAAGGATATTCCGAACGTCTTTGACGTAAAGAAGCTTGTCATTCAAATCGCGGAAAATATTTTGGTAAACCCGGAAGCGCGCGATATTCTCATCCGTTACAAGGAAGCGGGCTACCGGATTGCGGTTCTGGGCTTTCAATTCAATCGCACTTTTATGAATATTCTCCCGTTTATCGACATTATTAAGGTTGACTTTTCGGGCGACGACCGCGAATACATTGATTCTGTCTGCAAGCTCACAAAGAGCTTTGGCAAAAAATTGGCGGCATGCGGCATCAATTCTCTGGAGCAGCGCGAGACTGCCATGGCCTATGGCTGCGAATATTATCAAGGCGAGAGCGTTTCTGCAATGGTCTCAACGAAGGTTCACAAGATGGATCATCTCCAGTCAAATTTCTTCCGTCTTATGGCTGCCATCTCCAAGGAATTTCCGGATTTTGATGAGATTGCGCGAATCATTTCACTGGATGTAACGCTTTCTTATTCACTGTTAAAGCTTGTTAATTCCGCCTACTTTGCCCTCCCGAATCGGGTCAAGGACATTAAGCAGGCGCTGACCATCCTCGGCCTCGGTCAGCTCAAACAGTGGATTTACCTCCTGAGCTTTTCGGACGACGGCGGCGTTTCGGACGAGATCATTAAAATGTCCTTCCTGCGTGCAACCTTCTGTCAGGAAGTTTCGGAGTTCGTCCCCGGCTGTCCGCTTGCAAGGTCGGAGGCATATCTGCTCGGCATGTTTTCAACATTGAACGTGCTCCTGCAAGTCCCGCTGGAGGACGCGCTCGCGCAGCTTCCGCTGTCCGAAGAGCTGAAGGACGGTTTGCTCGGTCAGCCCGGCAAGGCCGCGGATCTGCTTGCGCTCTGCCTTGCCTATGAAAAGGGCAAATGGAGCGAAGTATCGCAGCTCGCGGAGTCTCTCGGCGTCTCCGAAGAGGTCATCAAGAACAAGTATCTCGCTTCCGTCGAATATGTCAACGGCATCTGGGCGGAGCTTACGAATCCCATTTATGCATGAGACTCCTCCCGCACAGTGATATTGTAATATTCGGAAAACGAAGGGCGGTGCTGTTTTGAGCGGACGAATCACCGACTATGTCGGTTCTGTCTGTGAAGTCAGGACAATGGAAAATGATTTGCTGCTTGCCGGACGGCTACGTGCCGTCTTACTCGACAATAACGGCGAACAGGCAATCGAACTTGTTTCTCTGGATGGCGGCGAAATGCCGAACGCGGCATACGGGCTGTCCGTCAAAATTAGCGTATTTAGTGGAAAAGTCGGTTTCCTCAGCCTTGGCGGGAAAATTTACATTACCCACGGTACTTTCTGGCGCATCAACGATATCCGTACATATGGTGAAAACGAGCGTCGCGACTACTTTCGTATCAAAACGCGCACACTTGCAAAGGTAACGGGGCCCCTCAAGGCACAGGAGGCGGAGCGGCAAACCTATAAATGCTATGTTACAAGCGTCAGCCTTTCTGGAACGCTCATTGCCGTGAACGATGAAAACTGCTGGTTCCGCGAGGGCGAGGAGCTTCAAATCAACGGCCTCAAAGTCGAGGAGGACCGTAACAGCGAGNNGTGAAAGCGACCGTCAAGCGTATTGTACCCCAGAGCGGCGGTCGGCTTTACGGTTGCAAGTTTACCGATATGACGGAAAAGGACACTGACCGTCTTTGTCAAGCCATCTTTGCGAAGCAGCGTCTCGATATCCAACACCGGAGAGGAAGAGTATAATAAAAATTAAAAGGAAGCCCGCTTTTTGCAGGCTTCCTTTTTTGGCTAGTGCCGCGGATGAGAGCGGACTTTTATGACGGCTTTGATAAGCGCATCCATGACGAGCTTTTCGGGGATTTCTATTTCTGCTTTCGCGATAGCATCCTGTCTCGCGACAATGTAGTGCGGAGGTAGATCGTTCAGCGCGCAGGCGCAGATGTCGCAGCGGCAGCGATCGCAGGTACAGACGTTGAAGCGCGCGATTATAGAGTCAACCTTTCTCAAAACGAGGTTTTCCATAACGTTGATCGTCGCGTTCGTCTCTGATTCGACAAAGTCGCTGCTGCGGGCGAAAAGCTTTTCGCGCAGAGCGGAAAGTGCGTCCGTATCCTCAGGCACCTCGGCGGGGGCGGGAATGTGCGCCGTGACCGGGGCGGTGAAGGGGTTGTCCGAGAGAGCGGGCATGATCTTGGAAAACATAAGGTCTTTGTCAAGCTCTTTTTTTGATTTTGCCATTGCTCAGAATATTCCCCTTTCAAAGAGTTCGTCCACAAGCGCGACGTAGTCCAGAACGGCGTTGTTTTTCGGAGCGTAGTCAACGATATCTTTCTGGAGCGTGGTCATCGCCTTACTGATGATGTTGCTGTGGCGGATGGTCGTATCCAAAAGCGGGATGTTGAGGTGCGCAGCCAAAAGCTGGGCCGTTTCCTTCGTCGTCTTGCTTAGTGCCTCGCGTGGATAGTAGCGGACGAGGAAGATACCGCCGATGACGAGGGTTGGATTGAATGCCTGCTTAATGCGCAGGATGGTCTCGTGCACTTGAATGATGCCCTGAAGGCTGTACCCGTCCGATAATCCGGGAATGAGGACAATATCCGACGCAATAACGGCGTTTGCGGACAAAAGACCCAGCTCCGGGGGCGAATCAATGAGAATATAGTCGTAAAGCGGGGCGACGGTCTTGAGACAGTCGCGCAGCATATGCTCCGTTCCGGGACCGGTGAATTCGCGCTCGACATTTCCTAAAAGCGCATCCGCCGGGATGATATCCACAACATTCGACTTTTGGATCGCATAGCGCGCCTTAATGTTGTGCTTCAAAACGTCGTATATCGTGCTGTGTTCGCGGGTATCGGCGCCCATGCTGAAAGAAAGGTAGCCTTGCGGGTCAAAATCGACACAAAGAACCTTGAAGCCCTTGTGCTTCAGGCAGGCGCTGATCGCGTTCGTCGAAGCGGTTTTTCCGACGCCGCCTTTCTGATTGATGAGAGAAATCACCTTAGCCACGGATATATCACTCCTTACCACACTATTTATATCACAATACAGACCGAAATGGAATAGCTTTTCTGAAAACCGCGTCGAAAAAGAGCGCAAAAATGTGAGCATACCTATCTTTTAATGGATACGCGAAAACAGGCGATGCCTTTTTTGTATCAGAAATGTATTTTTAACTGCCATNNGAAATATTCACAAAATAAATCTTTCAAATTCTCTTTCATTTCACAAAAGACAGCGAATAAATATAGTGAAGCGGGATAGGTATGCGCTACAACATCTTCTATGTGCAGCCGGTCTTGGCGCTGTTCCGCTTCAAAATGCAAAGGCAAAAGCACTTTCTCAAGCGGCCTGCCGGGAGTGGGCAAGGGAGGTAATTCGATATGGAAATCAGTTCTGTTCAAAATTTTTACCGTATGCAGAATGCGGCGGCCTATGGCCGCGTGAAGCGCGGCGCCGAGGAAGCGACAGCCGCCGCTGCGCAGACCCGCGAAACGGATACCGTTAACCTAAGCTCGGAGGCGAGTTTCCGAGCAACGCTCGCTGCAAGCGCCAGAAGCTATGCCGTGCAAAGTACGCAGAGCACCTCCGCCGAGCGTATCGCCGCTTTGAAGCAGGCCTATGCGGGAGACAATGTTCCGGTTTCGGGAAGGGACATCGCTTCCTCCGTCATGCGCGCCGCGCTCGGCCTTGCCGAATAAGATTGTGGGGTGAATGATTTGCCGGCTATGGATGAATTCATCACTTTTCTCGGGAAATACCGGGATGAGCTGAAAAGAGCTCTTTCTAACGAGAGCGAAAAGCGCTGCGCCCTCATAAGCGGCGACCCCAAAAAGCTCGAGTCCATGCTCCAGCTTCAGCAGGCGGAAACTATGAAGCTCCAGAATTTGGAGAGCAAGCGTATCGAAAAGCAAAAGCAGCTCGGCTACGCAGGACTTACGGCACAGCAGCTCATTACCGCCGTGAGCGACGAAAAACAAAAGGAAAAGCTCGCCGCCGTTCTGGACGAGATCACGCAGCTCGCCCTTACGCTCAAGGAGCAGAACAGCCTTTCGATCGAGCTTGCCAATACGAACCTGAAAATGATGGAACAGGTTGCAATCTCTGCCGGAATCGACGCACAGCACGGGCTTTACAGCCCGGAAACTGCAAAGGGCGGGACTTATTCAAAGGATCCCTCCTTTGAGAAGATGGTTTAGGAGGACAAAATGGTCAGATCGACATTCTATGGATTTGAAGCTTCCAGGTCGGCACTTTTTGCCAATCAAAAGGCTCTNNGAAGCGCGTTGAAACAACGTCCACCTACTATTCCTCAACGAACAACCGCATTGCGTCCAGCACCATCGGCTCCGCTGGCGCGGGCGTCACGACGCTTGGCGCCTCCCAGGTTCGGGACGCTTTCATTGACAAGTCCTACCGCGACGAAAACGCCCTCATGAACTACTACAGCAAGTCTTCGGAAATTGAAACGGAGATCAAAAATGTTTTTCCCGAAGGTTCTAATGTCACATCCGGTGCCGGCATTGTTGGCGCAATAGAAACTTTGCAGAAAAACCTGACCACCTATCTTTCAAACCCTACGCTGGAGTCAGAGGCGAACATCGTAAAGTCCTCGTTCTCAAGCATCACGCAAATCCTCAAAAAGTCGGATACCGAGCNNTTAATACAATTTACAACCGTCAGCTCTCAGACCTTGATACGACGATCAGCCGCACAAACGAGCTTTTGAAGCAGATTCAGCACTACAACGAGACGATTGCCGCTGAAAAGAACGCAGTTTCCCAGATCAGCAGCGAGTTTTTTAGCCCGAACGAGCTGATGGACAAGCGAAACCTTCTGCTCGACGAGCTTTCCCAGTATGCGAGCATCAATGTTTCCAAAAATGGAGACGACACCGTAAATGTCTCCTTTATTGACGCCGCCGGAAATGAGACGCAGGTTGTAAACGGCAATGATGTTACCGAGACACCGGCGACGCTCGAAAGAGTGCAGACAGGTACCGGAAAAATTGGTGAGTTTAATCTACAGTTGACAACCCATACAAAACAGGCGGACGGAACTATTAAAGATGAAACCAATCCGGCTACTTTCAAAAACGGCAGCATGAAGGCATCCGTCGAAGTCCTCACCGGTGATGGCACGACGCTAACGGCGGACGGCAACCGGGTGCAGGGCATTCCCTATTATATGAACAAGCTCGATACCTTTGCTAAAAAACTGGCTGAGGTCGTAAATAGTGCAATTCCCAAATCTGCAACGGACCCGACTGGCAGGGTGCTTCTCAGCAACGGTAACGGCAATGACACGGACGACATTAAAGCTTCAAATATTTCTATCAGCGAAGACTGGGCCAAAGATCCAAGCCGTTTTATTTTCAGCAAGGATGAGAATGCTGGGAAATACGCGCAACTGCTTTCCGAAACGATTGGCTCAAAGACCAACGTCTTTAAAACAGATTCGGGTGCGGGAACAAATATTGACACATTCACTGGCTCTTTCAGCGAATACATCACCGATACCGCCGGAAAGGCATCGACGGACGTCAGCTTCAACAACAGCCGCTACTCTGCGACGAAGGCCGTCGCAAACGATTTTCTCACTACGCGTGACGGCATTTCCGGCGTCCAGCGCGACGAGGAAACTTCAAACATGCTCGAATTCCAGAAGGCGTATCAGGCTTCGGCCCGCATGATGACCGTCATGGACAACATTCTGGACGTGCTTATAAACCAGATCGGCGCAAAGATCGCGCAGTAACGCGCAGGGGAAGGAGAAACCGCCATGCGAGTAGCAGACAGAACGACCCAGAGAAATTATCTCGAATACCTCAATCAGGCCAGAACGAATTACGCCATAACAAACGAGCGGATCGCCTCCGGCGCGCGCTTTCTGAGCCTTTCAGACGACGTGTCCGCTGGTACGCGCGTGCTTCGTATCCGCGAGGATATGGCGAAGACGCAGAACTATTATGACACCGTCAAGTCCGTTAACGACGAGCTTTCCGTTACGGAAAATGCCATCACCTCAATCAACACGATCCTCTCAAATGTCCACACGAAGATCGTCAAGGGTCTTAGCGACGCGGCCGGCACCAGTGGCCTAGAGGCGCTTGCAAACGAAATTGACAACCTTAAAAGCGAGCTTCTGCAATACGCCAACACAAAATATAACAACAAGTACGTCCTCGGCGTTACCAGCGCGTCCGCTGCGCCGTTCACCGTGAAGGACGGAAAGCTTCTTTATAATGGCATCGACGTCGACACGGTCACGAAAAACGCAACGACGGGCAAATATCAATACGAAAACAAAGACGGCAATATAGTAGACGTTCCAATGGACGACGATCTCTATGCCGATATCGGCCTTGGACTTACGTTCAAAAAAGATGCGAGTAACAAAGCGACAACGGATGTTGTCAGCGACACGGCGATGAAAGTATCCTATTCCGGCCTTTNNTCGTACACAAACATCTACAATCTGCTGACGGATATTTCAAAATCGCTGCGCTCAAACGACACAACAACGCTCGGTACGCTTGACACGAAACTCACAAACATGTCCCAGAGCTTCAGCAAATTTGTGACCGACGTCGGTACCAAAACGAAGTATCTCGATGATTTGCAGGAAAGCATTGAAGCAAAGCTCGACTCCTATCAGAGTCAGGTCAGTAGCCTCATGGGCATCGACGACGCCAAGGAAGCGACGAACCAGACGCTCAATGACTACGTTCTCAAAGCGGTTCTTTCTATGGGCGCCAGAATCCTTCCGCTTTCGCTCATGGATTATATAAAGTGAGGAGACTATCAGCGATCATTTAGGGGAGTGGTATTATGGTGCAGCAGCTACTGCGGATAACGACTACGCCGATGAGATATGAGCTTGAGGTTGAGCATTCAAAGCTTGAGTACAAGCAGACCGCGCCATCCGCATCGGTAGAGGCAAAGCCGGCAAAGCTCAACATCGACAGCAAAACCGATACGTCGGTGAACATAGATACCTATGAGGCGAGAAAGTCTCTCGGCATCATGGATAGCATGGATTTTGTGAAGACCAACGCGACAGAGAGCCGGCAGGCGCTTACAAAGCAGATTGGAGAATACAGGGAAATCGGCAACGAGATTTCCAACATTCAGAACGGCGTCAGCATTGCGGACATCTACCGGTCCAAGATGACGGATAGCCACTATGAGCTTTACACGGCGTTTTTACCGAGCGGTGGCGCCGAGCTATCATGGAACCCGGCGCAGCTCAACATGAGCTTTGAGCCAAGCAATGTGTCCATTGACTGGAACATTGAAGAAAATGCGTTCAACTTTATTCCCGGCAGCGTCCGCATGAAGATCACGCAGATGTCGTCCGTCAACATTGAATACATCGGCGGCCCGCTCTATTTTCCGCCCAGCGCGCGGGAAAAGATAACCGGCGAAGCCGCGGAGGAATAAGCGTTTCCACAAAAACCGAAAGGGCGTGTGAATAACCATGCAAATCAGAGCAAGAGATTTCGGAATCATCGAAGTCGGCGAGGACAGAATTTATCATTTTTCCCAGCCCCTTTTCGGATTTGAGCAGTATACCGACTTTGCCATCCTGAACGACGAGGAGCTTGGCGAGAGCATTGCATGGCTCCAGTCAATGCAGGACCCCGATCTCTGCTTCATCCTGATGGACCCGAGCGCCCTCAAAACAGACTATATGCCGGCACTCCCCGAGGACTTTGAAAAGCTTCTCGGCGAGGGGGACTGCATCTGCTGGGTCGTTGCGGTTATCCCGCAGGATTTTCACCTTGCCACGGTCAATCTCAAAAGCCCGGTGTTTCTGAACCCCGCCACACATATCGGCGCGCAGATTATCCTCGAAGCTGACTACCCGGTCCGCTTTTCCGTTGCGAAAGGGGGAGAGGGCTGATGCTGGTTATCTCTCGAAAACAGGAGGAATCGATCGTCATTGAGCCGGAGAACGGCGGTGAACCAATTGAAGTCAAGGTGATTTCGATTGACAATCAGGTAAAGCTGGGCATCTCTGCCCCGCGCGGCTGTAAAATCTGGCGCAACGAGCTTTACAAAACGGTGGAGCTTAACCGTAGCGCCGCCGTGGCTGCCCCTGCCGCCAATCTGCGCAAGCTGATTGACAGGGACGAGGGCGGGACCGAAAAAACAGAGGAGTGATCGATATGGATAACAACGAAGTCCTTTCGCTTCTCGCCGCGCAGTACAGCGACCTTTCAAACGTCGAGAAACGCACAGAGGAAATCCTCTATGCGCCGGCAGATGATTTTTCGGATCTTATTGACCAGCGCGGCTTGTTACTTGAAAAGGCCGTTCTCGTGGAGAACACACTGAAAAAAGCGGGCGCTGAAAACGAAACGCTCTGCAACGCTTTGAACGGCAGTGCGGAGCCGGGTTCGCTTTCGGAGGAACTGAAGCGGGTCTATGAGGCGTCGCTTCGTGTGAAGGCGGTGCTCTGCCGCATCCGGCGGCTGGAGCCGCAGGTCGTCACCCGCATGGTNNTGACCTCCGGCAGACTTTACCGGCGTAAGGTCCATTTAAAAAGAACATAATTTGGGCGCTTTCAGCGTCCGTTTCCGATAGATAAAACGCGTTCTGCCACGAAATCCGATGGGATATGGCGAAAGGAGCCTTTATTATGAGCAGCAGTGTTTCAAGCTCGAATTCGAGTGTAGCGGGCACCTCAAAAATCTATAGCTACAGCAGCAGCGGCCTTTCCGGTCTTGTTTCCGGCATGGATACGGAGACGATGGTCAAAAAGATGCTCCAGGGTACCCAGAAGAAGATCGATACACAGAAGCAGAAACAACAGATTCTCACATGGCAGCAGACCATGTACCGCAGTGCGATCTCGAAGATCAACGCCCTGAAAAGCAAATATTTCGATGCGAGCTACGGTTCGTCGCTTACGACCAACCTTTCAAGCAGCAAGTTTTTCAACGCGAAGATTGCAAAGGTTACGAGCGGCGATTCCGTCACGGTTGCAACGGCGGACTCCTCGGCGGACGTCGGCGACATGACCTTTAAGGTCGGCCAGCTCGCCACTGCTACAAAGCTTACCGGCAATTCAATGAGCAAGTCGCAGGGCATCACGGGCACGAACATTGACTTTTCAACGCTCAAAACCCAGCTTGCCGCTGGCGATGTGGCCTTTGACATTTCGCTGGATGGCGTTACAAAGACGATCACTTTGCAGGACAGCGACTTTACTAACGGAACGGTTGATGCCACGGCATTGCAGAGTGCGCTTACAACAAAGGTGGAAAAGGCGTTTGGCACCTATGTCACTCCGACTGTCACAACGGATGAAAGTGGCAACAGCAAACTTAGTTTAACAGTAAATATTAAGAAAGACGACGGCACAACCGAGTCCGGCCATGAGCTGGTTGTAACAGGCTATTCCTCCACCTATCTCGGCATTACGCCGGGCGCTACCTCACTCGTCTCTTCTATGGCGACGCTCGGCAGCCTTTCTGGCGTTTCCGGCGGCACCTACAGCTTCAGCATCAACGGCACCAACTTCGCGTTTTCTTCGAGCGACACCATCGGAACAATGATCAGCAAGATCAATAAGAGCGACGCGGGTGTCAACATTTCCTATTCCTCATCAACGAACTCGTTCACAATGCAGGCTTCGTCCACCGGCTCGCAGTACGGAATTGAGATCCAGCAGTACAACGGCACGCTGCTCACGGCTCTATTTGGTGCTGATAAGATCGGCAACGGCACGTCCGTTTCCGGTGCCGCGCTCAACACGAATTCGGTCGTCGGGAATAATTTGACACAAAGCGGCTACACGACCACGGGCGCGTCGCTTGCCATGACCGTTAATGGAACGAGCTATACGTTTTCACTGGAAACGAAGTCCAGCGGTACCTATTCTGCGGCGGACATTGAAAAGGATCTCAATGCTTGGCTCAACGACAAGTTTGGAAGCACTAATGGAACGCAGAATATCAGTTACAAGGACGGTACTTTCACGACCGCTGCTGGCTACCAGCTCAGCTTTGCCAAAACCGGCGTTGCCTCCACAGACTCTACGGCGTCCTCAAATCTCGCAGTGGNNGCAGTATTCCGGGCCTTTCGGGAATGACATTCTATAAGGAAGATGGAATGACTGAAGCAACGACGCTTTCGGAAATAAAGTATTTAAAAGATACAGACACAGACGGGAATCCTGTTAATCATAGCGCGAGTTTCAGTGCGACGGTTGGCGCAATTCAGTTGGCCGGAGCTGAGAAGGATACGGTGACACTCAATGATTCTGCTGTGGCAGCCTATTTCGGCGTATCTTCCTACACCTTTGGAACCGGAAAAGCTACCGCTGCCTCAATTACTGCCGGCAAGGACCTCAAGATATCCATAAACGGAACGGAGACCTCGCGCAGCTCAAACACCTTCATGGTGGACGGACTTACAATTACTGCCACGAAGGTGGACACGAGCGCTACCAGCACGACTGTCTCGACGACGCGCGACACGGACTCTATCGTCAATACCGTCAAAAGCTTTGTGAGTGACTACAACGCCCTTGTTTCTGAGCTTTATGGCAAGATCACCGAGGACTACACCTGTAAAGACTATAAGCCTTTGACCGACGCGCAGAAGGATGAAATGTCCGATAGTGCGATCACTGCTTGGGAAAAGAAAGCCCAAACCGGACTTCTCCGCAGCGACAGCACCATTTCGAGTTTTCTCCAGNNTTGCGGCTTACAGCATCGGCATTGAGACTACGCAGGACGACCTTAGCGGCAAGCTGACGCTTGACGAATCCGCGTTCCGCAACGCTATCGCCTCCGACCCTGATGCCGTTTCAAAGCTTTTTACCGACTCGACCAGCGGCCTTTCCATAATGCTTGCAAAGGCGATGG
>DEMY01000077.1:3179-5718 GCA_002359425.1 Clostridiales bacterium UBA2658 | reverse complement strand
AAGAACTCCTGTCCATCAACGACAAGCTCTCCGATCTGCAGGACAAGTACGACGACGAAAAGACCCGCTACTGGAACAAATTCAACAGCATGGAGGCGGCGATCGCTAAGTACCAGTCCCAGAGTTCAATGATCTCCTCCAGCTTCTCCTCCTGACTTCAGTTCAAATGAAACAGTGGTGATACGAAGATGACGACGAATCCTTACGAGACCTATAAGCAGCAGTCCGTTTTGACAATGACGCCCGGTCAAATGCTCGTTGCGGTCTATGACGAGCTTATAAAACAGCTCAATTTTGCAATTATTTCCTTTGAAAAAAACGATATTACAGAAATTAACCGCAGTTTGCAAAAATCCCAGCGCATTATCAACGAATTGCGCGGCACCTTAAATTACGATTATGAGATATCAAAAAACCTCGCGGATATTTACAATTTCTTTAATCGTGCTATAATGAATGCAAACATAAAGAAAGACCCCGCCGATTTAAAGGATGTTTTGCAGACNNCCTACAAGCGCACGAGAAGCTAAGGCCCCCCGGCCCGCGAAGTGAAAAGGAGAATGCCGCATGTTCTATGACAACAATTCCTTTAAGGTAATGGAGGCCGGCGTCCAAATGGCGTGGCTACAGCAGCAGATCAATACCCAGAATATTGCAAACTCCGAGACGCCGGGCTATAAATCGCAGAGCCTCTCCTTTTCGAGCGTTCTGCAGGATGTGCAGGAGGGCAGCAAGCGCACCCCGGAGGTCACATCTGTCACGGGCACGGTCAAGACAAATGACCGGGTTTCCACAAGGGCGGACGGTAATAATGTAGACGGCGAAACGGAGTCCCTTTCTCTCTACAAGGCATATGCCCAGTACGTTGCGCTCCAGCAGAAAATAATGACCGAATTTGACAAGTACAACGCCGCTCTCGGCGCGCAGATGTAACGGGCCTTAGGAAACGGAGGATCTCAATGTCGGTATTTTCTTCTCTTGATATCGTTGGCTCCGCTCTTACAGCCGAGCGCTTTCGGTCAGATGTTGTTTTACAAAATATGGCGAACGCTGAGACCACCAAGACCGCTAATGGCGACCCTTACCGCCGTCAGCAGGTCGTGATGCAGGCCATCCCGCTGAGCTTTGAGCAGGAGCTGAAAAAGGCGGGCGGGGAGACGGTCGGCCAAAAGACCAGCGGAGGCGTTAAGGTGACGAAAGTCGTCGAAAGCAACCGCGAATTTACGAAGCGTTACGAGCCGGACAATCCAGACGCAGATGCGGACGGTTACGTGAGCTACCCGAATGTCGATAAGACCGAAGAGATGATCGACCTCATGGCGGCGAGCAACGCTTACGAGGCAAATCTCACGGCCCTTTCCGTCGTCAAGGCCATGATTAACAAAACACTTGAAATGGGCAACAAATAAGAGACAAATAAAGGACGCTTTCCGGGCAATTTGCCGTGGAAAGCGTCCTTTTTTATTTCCCGGAAAAACATTCAGTCCGGAGCCAGCGCTGTCTGGCTCTTGAGCCGCGTGAAATATTCGCGCTGAAAGGCAAGACGGTCTGCCCAGAGGGCCTGTGCCGTTGGCGTCGCCATATGGAACTGCTCGGCTTCCGCGGCCTGACGCAGCTTTTCGGCCCGGAAAAAAGGACGCCCCCCCCCCGGGGGCCCCGCGGGGGGGGGGGGGCGGGGCGGCGCGGGGGGGGGGGGGCGCCGCGGGGGGGGGNNTTTCGCCAATAAAAGCGAGCCGATCTTCGCGAGTATGCTTACGGAAGTCAAAATCGAGAAGAATGTCGAAAATGCGGTGCGCATCGAAGCGATCCATGTTGTCGCAGTCGCACACGCTTTGCGAAAAGACCGTTTTTTCATAGGGTAGCTCGGCTCGCAGGTCAACGTGCAGCGCGATACCGGCGAGAATATCCGTCTCGGTTTTTGCAGGAAAGTCCAGCGTTTTGACAAACGGGCGGGCGAGCGTTGCCGACATGCGCCCGTGCTCCCGCCAGTCGAGCGCTGGGTCATAGACGCTGTAGGCCAGATCGTGGAGAAGACAGGAGACGACTAGCGCTTCCTCGTCCATTCCTTCCGATCGCGCAATTTTTTGTCCGAGTGCTGCGACACGCAAAGAGTGCTCGAAGCGGTACATTGCCTGCTCAGGGCTGGTGCGCACAACACTCTCTGCACTCAGAAGCGTGCTGCGCGCATAGATTTCTGCTTTTTGTATTTTGTCTGTCATAATGTTTCCTCCCGATGCGGAAATGTTTATCTGTTTGTCTGACTATCGTAAACCTCAATTTGCTGCCTGTAAAGGTAAATTGTAAAAAAATACATATGCGTTTTGTAACCTTCATCAAATGTGCAGGAAACCGCATAAAAATGGTCCGCTGGTTTACTGCCAACGTGGGAAGGACAGAAATTATTGCATGGTCAAAATTGCATATTACACAAAAAACCTATGATTGCATACAAAATGTCTGTCGAAATTGGTTGATTAAGCGTGAAATATATGATATGATAATAGAAAATATATAAATAGACTTTATGGACGCGTCATTT
>DEMY01000077.1:0-3154 GCA_002359425.1 Clostridiales bacterium UBA2658 | reverse complement strand
GTACTCTAGATTAATGAAATGGCGTTTTTTATGGTCAATACTCCTCGCTAAATTGGATTTTGTGCCATTATAGTGCGTAAAATCCTTGTTTTGGAAATAAGAGCGGCTTTTTCCATGGGATTTTAAATTACTACTATATAAATAAAAAGAAGGCGTATTTATGGCTTCCGTTTTTTCAAGCATTGAACCTATTCAGAAAATGACCTTTACCCCAGAAAAGACCGTAAAGACAGATAGTAAGGACACGCTTGCGTCCGTTCCTTTTGCGAGCGTCCTGCAAAACGCCGTGAACGAATACACGGCCCTCGAACAGACTGCCGACGAGGAGAGCAAGCAACTCGCTCTTGGCAACGTCGATAACCTTGCGCAGGTCACGATTGATTCGCTCAAGGCCAAGGCCGCGCTCCAGACGACGGTTCAGCTCACATCCCGAATAGTTGGCGCTTATAAAGAAATTATGCAAATGCAGATCTGATTTCGGCGGGCAGACTCCGCCGATTGCTATCCGTTTATTGGAATGCGACAAGGCGATTTAACATATAAGNNGTAAAATTGACTTTAAAAAGATAAATCTTAAGGGAAGCGGAGAAAAGGTCAAGACTTACTTCAAGGACATGCCCAAGAAGAAGCGGATGATCTGGATTGCCGCCGCGGCAGCCATTATTGTGGCTGCGATTATTCTCACCGTTTCCCTCAACAGTACGCCGAAGACAAAATATGTCTCGCTGTATGAAAACCTCAGCACGACTGAGGCGTCCGACATCTATCAGGCCCTGATCGATATGGGCGCAGATGTGAAGGTCGGCACGAAAACGCAGATCATGGTGCCGCAGAACGAATATGACATCTGGCTTTTGAAGCTGGCTGCCAAGGGCTATCCGAAATCCGCTCTGTCGTACGACGTTTATTCCAGCCATTCCAGCATGACGACGACGGAATCCGACAAGGCACAGTGGCTGAACTATCAATTGCAGGATCGCATTCAGGCCACCCTTGAGCGGCTGGACTGCGTTGAGTCCGCGACGGTCACGATCAGCATTCCACAAACCAGTGACTATGTATGGGAGACCGCCGAAAACCAGGAAAAATCCACGGCGAGCGTTCTGTTGTCCCTCAAAAAAGACACAAAGATTACGGGCGAGCAGGTTTCGGCCATCAAAAATCTTGTAGCCGCGGCCGTTCCGAAAATGGCGGCCGATCAGGTAAAGGTTGTCGATGCATCGACCATGCTCGAACTTACCGCCACCAGCGGCAGCTCCAACGCCGCCGCGAACGAGACGGGACTTGACTTTGAGCTCATGGTCCAAAAGCAGATCGAGGATAATGTCGTCCGCCTTCTGAGCAAGCGCTACGGGACGGACGGCGTCGTTGCCGTTGCCAAGGTCACCATCGACTACGATAAAATGATGACCGAGTCCTATCAGGTAAACCCGAACGACACTGACCCGAAAAACGGCATCGCCACCCACAAGGAGGGCGAATACGGCATCAACGGCAACGAAGCCGCCGACAAGATTGTTGGCGAGGAGAATAACACGGATGTCCCAACTTACGGCTATACTTCGCCGAATACCGAGGGCGGTCTCACCGACTACAAGTGGAACAACGATTACGACTACAGCTACATAAAAAAGCAGATCGAATCCGGCAATGCAATTCTCAAACGCGCCACGGTCTCTGTTATGGTCAACGACCCATCTCTGACGGCGGCAATCAAGGAAGATGTGACAAATCTCGTCTCCGGCGCAACGGATATTCCCACAAACCTCATCTTCGTTTCAGCTTTCCAGATGCCGGCGGTAACGACGTCTCCGACGATGGGAGGTAAAGATACCACGAACAATCAGACAAATACGGCCGCTCCCGGCAAGACAACAGGTTCTATCAACTGGGCGGACCTCAATTTCTTGAGTTTGCCGCTATGGATGTATATTGCTGCCGCTGTCGCAATTCTTGTCCTTTTGATCCTCGTTTTGGTCCTTGTGAAGAAAAAGAAGAATAAAAAGGCGAACGCGGAGAGGCTTCAGGCCGAAGATGAAGAGCGCGCGCGGCTTGAGGAGCAGAAGCGCCAGCAGGCGGAAATCGAAAATTATAAACACAACCTTGAGAACATGGCTAAGGGCGATATTGACCCGAAAAACGAGGCCATTTTGGAGGATGTGCGTTCCTTTGCGAAGGAGAACCCGCAGGTCACAGCCAACCTGATTCGCTCTTGGATGAAGGAGGGCTGAGACAATGCCGCCTACTAAAAAGAACTACTCGCCGACCACAAAGGCAGCCGCCGTCATTGTCGCGATGGGCAGCGCACAGGCCGCCGAGGTTTATAAGCACCTCTCTGAGGAGGAAGTTGAACGCCTGACGATTGAGGTCGCACGTCTTAACAGGATGGGTCCTGAGGATATGCAGAACATCATCGACGACTTCTATGGCCTTTGCACCACGCAGAAGGTCATTCAAGAGGGGGGCGTCACCTACGCGAAAAATGTCCTTGAAAAGGCGTTCGGTGCGCAGCAGGCTACCAGCTACCTCGACCGCGTCTCAAAAGCAATGCAGACGCGCTCCTTTGAATATGTCCGCAAAGCAAACTACAAAAACGTCATGATGATGCTCCAAAACGAGCACCCGCAGACCATCGCCTTTGTTTTATCCAACGCCTCCTCTGACCAGGCGGCGAAGATCATTGCGGAGCTTCCCAAAAAGCTCCAGCTCGACGTTGTCCGCCGCATTGCAACGCTGGAGAGCGTTTCGCCGGATATTGTCGCAATCGTCGAAGAAACGCTTGAGAAGCGCTTCACCAATGTCGTTTCGGTTGACATGACGGAAATCGGCGGCGTCAACTATGTTNNCTTCGTCTACGAAGATATCCTTACACTGGACGACGTCACCATCCAGACCGTTCTCCGCGTTGTGGATGCGCAGGATCTCGCCGTTGCCATCAAGGGCTCAAGCGAGGAGATTAAGGAACTGTTGCTTAGCAACATTTCGTCCCGTGCGCGTGAAAATATCCTTTCTGATATCGAATACCTGCGCAATGTCCGCATGAGCGACGTCGAGCGCGCGCAGCAAAAGATCGTGGAGACCATCCGCCAGCTCGAGGAGAGCGGTGAGATCGTCATCTCAAGAGGCGGGGAGGATGCGATTATTGAGTAGCGTT
>DEMY01000060.1:551-2788 GCA_002359425.1 Clostridiales bacterium UBA2658 | reverse complement strand
CGCATAGTTCTGAAAGACCATCGCAATGTCCCTGTCTTTAGGCGGCACGTCGTTCATAAGCTTGTCATCAATATAGAGACTGCCGGCAGTGATATCCTCAAGTCCTGCGATCATGCGCAAAGTTGTGGACTTGCCGCAGCCGGAGGGGCCGACAAGGATTACGAACTCCTTGTCCTCAATCTCCATATTGAAGTCGGAAACCGCGGTAACATTGCCGGGATAGGTTTTGTAAACGCCCTGTAGCGTGACACTGGCCATAGAGTATTCCTCCTGCACAATTATTGCGCTTTTGATATCATAACACTTTTTCGTCGATTTTGTATATGTTGCATCTTTACGAAACTTGCAGACGCAGATTGTAAATTCTCATCACAAATTGTTTCTAATTTGTAACTTTTTCAAGTAGGCGCGCTTTTTCTTCCGCTGTTAGCTCGCGCACCTGTCCATGCGCGAGCGCCGGATCGAGCGCGAGTCCGCCAATCGAAATGCGCTTGAGCGTCAAAACGTGCGCGCCGCGCGAGGCGAGCATGCGCTTGACCTGATGATACTTTCCCTCCGAAAGCGTGACGGTTCCGCGGGAGAGATCGGCGGGGTCAGGAGCAAGCCGCGCAGGGCGGCAGACAGTGCCATCCTGCAAAACGATACCGCCGGCAAATGCCGCAATGTCGGCCTCGTCCAGCATACCGTCCGCCGTGAATTCATAGACTTTATCAACATGATGCTTCGGGGAGGTCGCCTCGTGGCACAGCGCGCCGTCATTCGTCAAAATAAGCAGGCCAGTCGTATCCTTGTCAAGCCGGCCGGCCGGGAAAAGGCCGAGCCGCCGAAGCTCCTTCGGCAAAAGGTCGAGAACCGTTTTTTCCGTCGCGTCCTCGGTCGCCGAGACAACGCCATCGGGCTTGTTCAGCATGAAATAGCGTAGTTTCCGCGTACAGACCGGAACGCCATCGAGCTTCACCTCCGCCGCTTCGGGGTCAAGCTTCGTGTCCGGCGAAGTGACTGCACTGCCGTCCACAGTCGCGCGGCCGCCGGCAATCATCCGGCGCGCTTCACTTCTCGTCGCAAGTCCGGCGTCGGTCAGTAGTTTGTCAAGTCGTATCATTGGCATAAGCGCTCCCCGTCCCTTGTCGTTTTTACATTTGTACCCTACATTTTAGCACATAATTCTCCGAAAAAATATAAACGTTTTGTTAAAAAAGGAAAATCAGTCCGCCGAAAAAGCGGACATGCTTCGGGAGGCAAAAATGAGAAGAAAAAGATGGAATTGGAGTCGGAAGGCAGTGCTCTGCGTCATTCTCGGAATAGCGCTCATTTTGTGTGCGCTAATCCTCGCGATTGGCAGCAGCGGCGGAGCGAGAGTTAGGACGAATGAGGACCGCGTAAAGTTCCTTGAGGACCTCGGCTGGCAGGTGGACCCGGAGCCATGCTGCAAGACAGAGGTCCTCATCCCCCGCGAATTTTCGGATGTCTACCGGAAGTTCAACGAGCTTCAGACGGAGCAGGGTTACGATCTCACGGAGCATCAGGGCGAGAAAGCGACCATCTACGCCTACCGTGTTTTAAACTATAAGGGCTTTGATGGGCCTGTCATTGCCGAGCTATATGTTGCAAACGACCGCATTATCGGCGGCGATATCCATTCCCTCGCTCTGGACGGCTTCATGCACGGATTGAAAAGGCAGCCTCAGAGCTGACGCCTGTCCTTTGGCGCTCGTCCAGTTGACCGATTACCGCGCAATAGAATTTTGCAGACACGGGAACGTTAGAACAAGTCTACCGCCCTCCACGTTCCGCGACGCACACAAAATGTTCCGAACAGCAGCCTCGTTCTTCCTTTTCCCATGAAGCCTTCGCTTNNCGCTTTGCAGCTCCGGAAAAAGGGTTCGGCCAGAAAAAAATACGACCCACCGGAGGATTCGCTCCTCTGACGGGCCTTTTACCATTGCACCGTAGGGCAATAACGAATTGGCAGGATGTTCCAAAGGAGCATCCTGCCAATTACTTTACTTCTTTTCGACTTCGATAACGACGCCGGAGCCGACGGTGCGTCCACCTTCGCGGATTGCGAAGCGGAGGCCCTCCTCGATAGCGATCGGCATGATCAGCTCGACATCCATATCGACGTTGTCGCCGGGCACGCACATCTCAACGCCTTCGGGAAGCGTAATAACACCGGTAACGTCCGTGGTGCGGAAATAGAACTGCGGACGATAGTTGTTGAAGAACGGGGTGTGACG
>DEMY01000060.1:0-421 GCA_002359425.1 Clostridiales bacterium UBA2658 | reverse complement strand
GTGGAACATCTCGGTGCCGGTGACAACGGTCTCCTTGGTGTCCTTGAGGCCGACGATCTCGACCTTGTCGCCAACCTTGATGCGACCACGCTCAACACGACCGGTGGTAACGGTACCACGACCGGTGATGGTGAAGACGTCTTCAACAGGCATGAGGAAGGGCATGTCGGACTTACGCTCGGGGGTGGGGATATAGGAGTCTACACAGTCCATGAGTTCCTTGATGCAGGCATACTCAGGAGCGTTGGGATCCGTGGATTCGCTGGAAAGCGCGTTCAGCGCGGAACCCTTGATGATGGGAATATCGTCGCCGGGGAACTTCTCCTTGGAGAGAAGCTCGCGGACTTCCATCTCAACCAGCTCGATGAGCTCAGGGTCGTCAAACCGATCCCACCTGTTCAGGAAAACAACGATAGAGGGA
>DEMY01000030.1:5537-5845 GCA_002359425.1 Clostridiales bacterium UBA2658 | reverse complement strand
ACTGAAGCTTTACCAGTGCGGCGTTCCGAAGGAAATGGCCATCGAGCTGTTCCGCCCGTTTGTCATGAAAAAGCTCGTCGAGGACGGCTTTGCGAACAACATCAAATCCGCCAAAAAGATGGTGGATAAGCAGCAGACCGAAGTCTGGGACGCATTGGACGTCGTCATCAAGGAGCACCCGGTGCTTTTAAATCGCGCCCCGACGCTGCACCGTCTCGGCATTCAGGCGTTTGAGCCGATCCTCGTCGAGGGTCGCGCGCTCAAGCTCCATCCGCTTTGCTGCACCGCGTTCAACGCGGACTTCGACG
>DEMY01000030.1:1932-5523 GCA_002359425.1 Clostridiales bacterium UBA2658 | reverse complement strand
TTCGACGGCGACCAGATGGCAATCCACGTTCCGCTTTCCGCAGAGGCACAGGCCGAGGCCCGCGTCCTCATGCTCTCGGCCAACAACCTTCTGCGCCCGCAGGACGGAAACCCTGTCACCGTTCCGACTCAGGATATGATCCTCGGCGCGTACTACCTCACCTTTATCCGCATGGGCGAATATGAAAGCGAGATGCTCCGCGTTTTGGACCCGGGCGACACGAACCTCCCCAAAGGCGAAATTATCCCCGCAACGGACATCATTGACGCAAATCAGAGCATCGTCGAACATATGCGTCATGCTGAGGCCGGCGAGTCTCTCAAGAAAGCGACTTTTGAGGGCGTCCGTGCCTTTTCAAATCCGAACGAAGCCATCATGGCTTACGACGAAAATGTCATCGGGATGCACTCGCCCATCCNNAAAAAAGCTGGTAGACGGCGTCGAACGGGAGCACCTCGTGCAGACCACCGTCGGCCGTATCATCTACAACGAACCGATTCCGCAGGATCTTGGCTTTGTTGACCGCAGAGACCCCGACCATTTCTTCGACTACGAAGTCAGCTTTAACGTTGGTAAAAAGCAGCTTGGCACCCTCATCAACCGCTGCATCGCAAAGCACGGCTTTACGACCTCGGCACAGGTTCTTGACAACGTCAAGTCGCTCGGCTACAAATATTCCACCCTTGGCGCACTGACCATTTCCATCGCGGATATGGCAGTCCCGGAGGAAAAGAAAACCCTCATTGAAGCGACCGAAAAGAAGGTCGTTCAAATCGAAAAGCAATACAAGCGCGGCTTGATTACGGACGACGAGCGCTACCGTCTCGTTGTTGCCGAATGGGAACAGACGACGAAGGACGTAACCAAGGCTTTGCAGAGCAACCTTGACGAGTTCAATCCGATCTTCATGATGGCTGACTCCGGCGCCCGAGGCAGCATGAACCAGATCCGTCAGCTCGCCGGTATGCGAGGACTGATGGCGAACACAGCCGGTAAGACCATTGAAATCCCGATCAAGGCAAACTTCCGCGAGGGCCTTTCCGTTCTCGAATACTTCATCTCCTCCCGAGGCGCGCGCAAGGGCCTTGCCGATACCGCTCTGCGAACGGCGGACTCTGGCTACCTCACGCGCCGTCTGGTTGACGTTTCGCAGGATGTCATTATCCGCGAGCACGACTGCGGCACACACGACGGCATCCTCGCCACTACGGTTTACGATAAGGGTACAGTCGTCCAGACCTTCGGCGAGAGTATCCACGGCCGTTTCCCGGTCGAGGACATCGCCGACCCGAAGACGGGCGAGGTCCTTTATACGCGCGATACTATGCTCATGAAGCCGGATGCCGACATTCTGGAGGCGCACGGCATCATGGAGATCGAGATCCGCTCGGTCATGACCTGCGAATCGAAAAGCGGCGTGTGCTCCATGTGCTACGGTGTCAACCTTGCGGTTGGCGAACCCGTCAACGAGGGCGAAGCCGTCGGTGTCATTGCAGCACAGTCCATCGGCGAACCGGGCACACAGCTCACGATGCGAACCTTCCATACCGGCGGCGTCGCTGGCGACGATATTACGCAGGGTCTTCCCCGTGTCGAAGAGTTGTTTGAAGCCAGAAAGCCGAAGAAAATGGCTGTCCTCGCGGAGATGGACGGCAAGGTTGAAATTGAGGAGACCAAGAAAAACGCGATGTGCTCTGTCACGGTCACCAGCCCCGATACGGGAGAGATGATGGAGTTCCAGACCCCGTATTCCTCCGGTCTGCTCGTCCAGAACGGCGAGCTGGTTCAAAAGGGCCAGGCGCTCACGAGCGGCGCCTACAATCCGCACGACGTTTTGCGCATTTCCGGCGTCGAGCGCTGTCAGGAGTATATCATTCAGGAAGTCCAGAAGGTCTACCGCCAGCAGGGCGTTGACATCAACGACAAGCATATCGAAGTTATCGTCCGCCAGATGATGCGCAAGGTGCGCGTTGAGGAATCGGGAGACACGGAGCTTCTCTCCGGCGCGACCGTTGACTGGAACGAGATAAACGACGCCAACCGTGAGCTTGACCGCCGCATCGCGGCAGGGGAGACCGAGCTTAAAAAGGCCACCTGCACACAGACCCTTATGGGAATTACAAAGGCTTCGCTTGCTACCGAGAGCTTCCTTTCCGCTGCGTCCTTCCAGGAGACGACAAAGGTCCTCACTGACGCCGCCATCAAAGGCAAGGTCGATCACCTCGTTGGCCTCAAGGAAAATGTTATCATCGGTAAGCTCATCCCCGCCGGCAGCGGTCTGGAAATGTATCGCAAATTCGATACGATCGAGGACGCCGACGAGAGGAAAGAGCCGGAGAACACGGTTGACCTCACAGCTCTTGAGGGGCATACAAACGCCCTTTAAGCAGACACAGAAAAAACTAGGTACACCGGGGCCGTAAAAAAACCGGCCCCGGCGAGGTTTTTTTGCAGAAAAACATTGACTAAACTTGTGCATTATGCTAAAATACTAATTCGCATGGGCGTGATAGGGACTTCCTGCGCTTTTTTGCCGTTTTGAACGGCTTTTTCAGAAAAAGTGCCGCAGCTCCCGGCAAAACGCCGAAATCTTGGTTTTTATCGGAATATCTTTCCGATTTCCGTTAAAAATAAACTGTAACTGATTTCCGAAGAAAGGAGGAAAATCATGCCTACCTTTAACCAGCTCGTCAGAAAAGGCAGAGAAGTGCCGACCTACAAGTCTGCGGCCCCGGCTATGCAGAAGGGCCTGAACACCATTAACNNACAAGGAAACAGACCTCAGCTCTCCCCAGAAGAGAGGCGTCTGCACCGCTGTTCGTACCGCTACCCCGAAAAAGCCGAACTCCGCACTTCGTAAGATTGCCCGTGTCCGTCTTACCAACGGCTACGAGGTCATTGCCTACATCCCCGGCATCGGCCACAACCTTCAGGAACACTCTGTTGTTATGATCCGCGGCGGCCGTGACAAGGATCTCCCTGGTGTGCGTTACCACATCATCCGCGGCTCCCTCGATACGCAGGGCGTTGCAAACCGCAAGCAGGCGCGCAGCAAATACGGCGCAAAGAGACCCAAAAAATAAGAAATCAGCGCTTTGGCGCAAGGCTTATGTCTTGTTCGGAGCATTCATATATATTTCGCTGCCCGCGTTTGTGGGGTAACGGCGGGGTAAGCTGCTTCCGACAGGCATATGCGGAAAGGCGAAAGCCTTTTCGAGTACCTATGAGATTCATCTTGTCATGAAGGAGGGAAGTATAGTGCCCAGAAGAGGTAACGTACCCAAAAGAGAAATTCTTCCCGATCCTATGTATAATTCTGTTCTGGTAACAAAGCTTGTTAACAGTATTATGCTGGACGGCAAGAAGGGCGTTGCACAGAAGGTCGTCTATGATGCATTTGACATCATAAAGCAGAAGACCGATCGCAACCCCCTCGAAGTGTTCACAGAAGCACTCAACAACATCATGCCTTCACTCGAAGTTAAGGCACGCCGCGTCGGCGGCGCCACCTATCAGGTTCCGATCGAAGTCCGTCCGGACAGACGGCAGACCCTCGGCCTGCGCTGGCTCACCGCATACGCGCGCAAACGC
>DEMY01000030.1:1673-1895 GCA_002359425.1 Clostridiales bacterium UBA2658 | reverse complement strand
TTCGCTCACTACCGCTGGTAAGTAGGAGCATCAGTTTATGCCAAGAAAAGTATCCCTTGATAAAACCAGAAATATTGGAATTATGGCGCACATCGACGCCGGCAAAACAACCACCACCGAGCGTATCCTCTACTACACCGGCGTGAACTACAAAATGGGCGAAACGCACGACGGCACCGCCACGATGGACTGGATGGAAGAAGAACAGGAGCGCGGCATCAA
>DEMY01000030.1:0-1657 GCA_002359425.1 Clostridiales bacterium UBA2658 | reverse complement strand
GAAACCGTCTGGCGTCAGGCGGATAACTATAATGTCCCCCGTATGGTGTATGTGAACAAAATGGACATCATGGGCGCGGATTTTTATCGCGTCGTCAACATGATGCATGAGCGCCTCAAATGCAACGCCGTTCCGATCCAGATCCCCATTGGGAGCGAGGACACCTTCCGCGGTATCATCGACCTTATCGAGATGGACGCGGACATCTACTACGACGACATGGGCAAAGATATGCGCGTTGAAGAGATTCCAGATGATATGATGGATCTCGCGCAGGAGTACCGCACAAAGCTCATCGACGCCGTCGCCGATCTGGACGACGAGATCATGGAACTGGCCCTCGAAGAGAAGCCGATTCCCTCGGCCCTCATCAAAAACGCCATCCGCCACGGCACGCTCACAAACGCCTTTATCCCCGTCACCTGCGGTACGTCCTATAAAAACAAAGGCGTTCAGAAGCTTTTGGACGCCATCATCGACTATATGCCCGCGCCGACGGACATCCCCCCGATCAAGGGCGTGCTCCCGAAGTCGGATGAGGAAGCCGAACGTCCCGCGGACGACAACGCGCCGTTTTCCGCGCTTGCGTTCAAAATTATGACCGACCCCTATGTCGGCCGTCTGTCCTTCTTCCGGGTCTATTCCGGAATGCTCAAGACCGGTTCCACGGTTCTCAACAGCACCAAGGGACAGAGAGAGCGTCTGGGCCGTATTCTTCAGATGCACGCGAATCACCGCGAGGATCTGGAGGAGGTCTATTCGGGGGATATCGCAGCCGCCGTCGGCCTCAAGAACACTACCACCGGCGACACCCTCTGCGACGAAAAAGCGCCGATCATTCTCGAGTCTATGGAGTTCCCGGAGCCTGTTATCCGCGTTGCCATTGAGCCTAAGACCAAAGCCGGTCAGGAGAAGATGAGCATTGCGCTCCAGAAGCTCGCTGAAGAGGATCCGACGTTTAAGGCATATACCGATGAAGAGACAGGCCAGACTATCATCGCCGGTATGGGCGAGCTCCACCTTGAGATCATCGTGGACAGGCTCATGCGCGAGTTCCATGTTGAGGCCAATGTCGGTACGCCGCAGGTCTCCTATAAGGAAACCATCCGCAAATCCGTCGAGCAGGAAACGCGCTATGTGCGCCAGTCCGGCGGTAAAGGCCAGTACGGCCATGTCAAAATTACTGTTGAGCCGAACGAATCCGGCACGGGCTATGAGTTTGTTGACAAGATCACGGGCGGCGTGATCCCGAAGGAATATATCCCCTCTGTAGACGCCGGTATTCAGGGCGCTATGCAGGCGGGCGTTCTCGCGGGTTACCCGGTCGTGGACGTCAAGGTCACGCTCACCTACGGCTCTTATCACGAGGTTGACTCTTCGGAGCTTGCCTTCAAGATTGCCGGTTCCATGGCTTTCAAGGACGCGTGCCGCAAGGCGAATCCCGTTCTGCTCGAGCCTATTATGAAGGTCGTTGTCGCTGCGCCTGACGAATATCTGGGCGACGTTATCGGCGATCTCAACTCCCGCCGCGGACAGGTACAGGGGATGGAGAACCGCAACGGCTCAACGCAGGTTGAGGCGCAGGTTCCGCTTTCCTCCATGTTCGGTTATGCGACGGACCTTCGTTCCAAGACCCAGGGTCGGGCAACCTTCGTTA
>DEMY01000046.1 GCA_002359425.1 Clostridiales bacterium UBA2658 | reverse complement strand
AAGCTCAAGACGATGCTCCGAAACAATCTCATTTCGTTGCTTGACCTGTCTTTCCCTGATGTGAACAAGCTTTTTACCAGTCCTCCAAAGGCGGACGGCACTGAAAAATGGGTTGAATTCATCGCCGCTTTCTGGCATTGCGAGTGCGTAAGCGACCTTTCACTCAAGGCGTTCACACAGCGCTATGAAAAGTGGTGCCGGAAGAGCGGCTATTATTTCAGCGAAGAGAAAGCAACTGAAATCCATGCTGCTGCCTGCGGACATATTGGTGTCATACCAAAAACGGACACCGCAAAGCTGCTGGTGGAACAGGCTGTTTTGCAGCTCCGGGCAACGTCCGCTGCACTAGCCGCGCTCCAAAAGGAGATGCAGACGTTGGTCGCTTCTCTGCCAGAATACCCGGTCGTAATGCAGCTGTTCGGAGTTGGCCCGGTACTCGGCCCGCAGCTTATGGCTGAGATTGGAGACGTGCGTCGCTTTCACTCAAAAAAGGCGCTGGTGGCTTATGCCGGGCTTGACGCGCCGCCGTACCAATCCGGCACAATAGACGTTCGCAGTCGCAGAATCTCAAAGCGTGGGGCATCTTCACTGCGCAGGACCTTGTTTTGGTGATGGGTGTCATTCTTCAGCATTCGCCAGAGGAAGAGCCTGTTTACCAGTTCATGGACAAGAAGCGGCATGAGGGCAAGCCCTACAAGGTCTACATGATGGCTTCCGCCAATAAGTTCCTGCGTATTTAGAGGTCAAGGCGTATCTTGACTCTCTTGAAGACACTTAGCGCCTAATTTCTTGACAATGACCAGCCGCCGTTTCATTTCTCGATGCGCTCAGCGGCTTGCTTTGCTATACCCAGTTGGTCATCAGCAAATTTGCTCTTTTTCTACTTGACTTTTGTTAGCAGGTCTTTTAATTAATTTGTAGGGAAAATGAATCTCCCTTGAATTGCAAACATTTGTTTATATAGGTTATTTTCAACAACTGAGTCCATAGATAAGTGCTTTAGTACGGAAATGTCAACTCGTTCGGTTGTTTGGCTAAGCCTTCCGTTTATTCTCTTCTGGGAGAAAAACGGATTTTTCAATTTTTAGTACCATAAATAACATTCTATATTGATAACCCTTTTTTATGTGATAAAATATATTTATAGTAATTGTGGGCAGATATTCAAATGTAATGTTACCGCGTGCCGGCATCTTCATGCTTTGTTCGGAAGATATTTCAACGCGTTATCCACGCCTGCAAAAAATATTTCGCGCCCGATAGATTATAGCGAAGGAAACGGCGGGGCGGGGCCAGAGCGGTATGCCGCATTATTACAAAATGGAGGGTGAACATGGACTATCTTGCGCATAAAAATACGGAAGATGGACGCGAGCAAAGCGTCCTTGAACATCTGCATGGAACGGCGGCGCTTTCGTCAGGCTTTGCCGCTGCGTTTGGCGCGGAGGACGAGGGCCTGCGCTGTGGCATGCTGCATGATATCGGCAAATATTCGGCGGCCTTTCAGCGCCGGATCAACGGTTCGCCTGAGCGAGTTGACCATTCGACGGCGGGGGCGTATGAGGCGGCGGTTCTTAAAGACGTTCCGGCGGCATTTTGCATCGCCGGGCACCACGGCGGATTGCCGGACGGCGGAACAAACGCGAACGCGGACGATATGCCGACGCTGCACGGGCGGCTGTGCCGCGCCCAAAAAAAGAAGATCGAGGATTACGGAGCCTATAAGACCGAGGTGGAGACGCCGGCGGCAGTGCTTCCGCCGGCGTTTATGAGGACGCGGGAAACCGGGTTCTTTTTCACAAGAATGCTTTATTCCTGCCTTGTGGATGCGGATTTTCTCGACACGGAGCGCTTTATGCAAAACACTGCTGTCGAACGTGGCGCTTTTCCGCCGCTTGACGCTTACAGGGGAAAGCTCTCCTTACATATCGCGCCTTGGCTTGAAAAGCCGGAGGGCACGCTCGGTGAAAAACGAAGCGAAATTCTGCGCGCTGCCCTTGTCGCCGGAAACGAAANNTCACCTTCACCGCGCCGACCGGCAGCGGCAAAACGCTCTCGTCTATGTCCTTTGCGCTCGAACAAGCGAAGGCAAACAGCCTGCGCCGCGTGATCTATGTGATCCCGTATTGCAGCATCATAGAGCAGACGCAATCGGTTTTCGAGGACATTTTTGGGCCGGGCAGCATTGTCGCGCACTATGCGGACGTTGAATACGAAACGGACGAAAACAAGAAAAGCGGCGAGCGGGACAAACGCTACCTTGCTGCCGAAAACTGGGATGCGCCGGTCATTCTCACAACGACTGTGCAGTTTTTTGAGTCGCTGTTCGGAAACAGACCCTCGCGCTGCCGGAAATTGCACAATATCGCGAACAGCGTTATCATCTTCGACGAGGCGCAAATGCTGCCGGTGCCGTTTCTGCGGCCCTGCGTCGCGGCAACCTCGGAGCTTGTCCGGAACTACGGCTGCTCCGCCGTCCTTTTCACGGCGACGCAGCCCGCGCTCGACCCACTCTTTGCCGAGCTGCTGCCGGATTATCTGCCGCGCGAGCTGTGCCCGCGCCGGGAGGAAATGTACGAGCAGTTCCGCCGCGTGCGTTTTGAATACGCTGGGAAGCTTGCAGACGAGGCGCTTTCGGAGCGGCTTTCGACGGAAAAACAGGTTCTCTGCATCGTCAATCGCCGCGATCAGGCGCAGGCGCTTTTCAGGCTCTTGCCAGAGGAAGGCCGCTTTCACCTGTCTACAGCGATGTGTCCGGAGGACCGGCGCGAAAAGCTGCGGGAAATTCGCACCCGCCTCAAGGCCGGAAAGCCTTGCCGCGTCATTTCAACAAGCCTTGTCGAAGCGGGCGTAGACGTCGATTTTCCCATTGTTTTCCGTGCGCTTGCGGGGCTGGATTCTATCATTCAGGCCGGAGGACGCTGCAACCGCGAGGGGATGCCCGGCGTTATGAACGGCGTTGTCTACATCTTTGAAAGCGACCGGCCGGCGCCGAAAATGCTCGCGCAGAACATCTCTGCCGCAAAGAAAACGCTTGAAAGCTACGAGGACGTCGCCTCGCCCGCGGCGATTGAAGCTTATTTCTGCGAGTTGTTCGCCGAAAAGGGTATGGCGGCGCTCGACGCACAGGACATTTTAAAACTTTGCGACAGCCCGACTATGCCGTTTGCAGAGGTTGCGGAGCGCTTTCGCGTGATCGACAATTCGCAGTATACCGTTTACATCCCCTGCGCCGGGAGCGAACCGCTTTTCGCGGAGCTGGAGCGCTTTGGCCCGAGCCGCGCGCTTCTGCGAAAGCTCGGGAAGTATGCCGTCGGCGTCTACCCGAACCATTATAAAGATTTGCAGAAGGTCGGCGCGTTGCGCGAGATCGCCGAAAACGCTGCCGTACTCGAAGATACACGGCTTTACAGTCCGGAAACCGGGCTTGCCTTGACGCTGGAGGAGGGGCAGGGACTTTTCACATAATAGAACAGGCAGGGCATTAGTGCCCTGCCAATCCGAATGGTCACTGGAAATAAAACTATTTCAACTCACAGACTTCAACTATATGGTTGCATAAGTCCGACACAAAAATATTAACAGAAAGAATCAGTCTTGACAAGCCTTTAAAGATGGTATATTATGCTATCGTAATTATTCACTTGAAATAAAACTGAAATATTAAAGTCCTGCCTGTGGGGCCACTTCATCAGATCATCGACTTCCGTAGATCTGATGGGGCGGTATCGCGGCGGTAAAAATAATGGAAAGGAGAGATGCAGATGTCCGTAAAAGTCGAAGTCCAGGGGCCCTATGCGCTGTTTTCCCGTCCGGAGCTCAAGGTGGAACGCTATTCCTACGACGTGATGACGCCATCGGCGGCGCGGGGGCTACTCGAGGCAATCTACTGGCACCCGGGCTTGCGATGGATCGTTGACAAGATCTATGTGCTCAGCCCCATCGCTTTCACAGGCATACGGCGAAACGAGGTGAAGTCTAAAATTTCCGCGCGCAACGTCTCGACAGTAATGAACGGAGGCGGGGGAGATCTGTACATTGCAACGTCTGACGACATACAGCAGCGCGCGGCCACGGTGCTGCGCGATGTACATTATGTGATCGAGGCGCATTTTGAGCTGACCGACCGAGCCGCCCCAGGTGACAACGAGGGCAAGTTCTGCGACATCATGCGCCGGCGGCTCGAAAAGGGACAGTGTTTCCACCAACCCTGCTTTGGCTGCCGTGAGTTCCCGGCAAGCTTCAATAAATGGGAGGGCGGCGAGATCGTCACCGCCTACCCGGATGAGGATCGCGAGCTTGGCCTGATGCTTTACGACATTGATTACGCTGACCCCGAAAATCTCACGCCGATGTTCTTCCGCGCCAAACTCGAAAAAGGCGTCCTGAACGTCCCTGCGCAGGACAGCCGGGAGGTGTTCCGATGATCTTACAGGCTTTGGTCGATTATTACGAGGAACTCGCGAAAAGGAACGAAATTGCACGGCCCGGCTGGGGAAGCGTGAAGGTCTCTTTCGCGCTGGAGCTGGACGAAAGCGGCGCGCTCGCACGCATTGTGCCGTTGCTGACGGAAAAGGTTGTGGGGAAAAAGAACGTTCTGGCCCCACGAGAGATGAAGCTGCCCGCGCCTGTGACACGGACGGTCGGCATCGCGTCAAACTTTCTCTGGGATAACTGCTCTTACTTGCTTGGCTTCGACGGTAAGGGCAAACCGGAGCGTGCAAAAGAGTGCTTTGCCGCCGCAAAGGGGCTGCATCTTNTGCTGCTCTCCGATGTTGACGACCCTTTTGCCCGCGCAATCTGCGGCTTTTTTGAGAGCTGGGACCCGGACAAGGCTGCGGCAGATTCCGCCTTTGAAGACTGTTTCGACGACATACAAAAGGGCGCAAACCTTGTTTTCCGCTTTGAAGGAAAATTGCCGGATGAAAACGGCGCGCTCTGCCGCACATGGCAGACGCATTACGACGGCGAGGAGGACGGCGAGACAATGCGCTGCCTTGTGACCGGCGAGGAGGTCGTGCCCGCAAAAATCCACCCGGCTATTAAAAATGTTATGGGTGCGCAATCCTCCGGTGCGGCGCTGGTTTCCTTCAATGCCTCCGCTTTTTGTTCCTACGAGCGAGAGCAGAACCTCAATGCCCCAGTCGGCAAATACGCTGCCTTTGCCTACACCACCGCGCTCAACGTCCTGCTCGCGGACAAGAACCACGTCCGCCGTTTCGGTGATACGACTGTTGTCTTTTGGGCGGAGAACGCGGAGCCGGCCTATCAGACCGCGTTTGCCGGCTTCCTCGACGGCGGCGGGGACAAGCTCACAAACGATGAGCTGCAAAGCTGCATGGACGCGCTGGCAAAGGGCGAATGTCCTAATTTTGACGGCGTTCAGCTACATCCGGAAAACCGCTTTTACATCCTTGGTCTTGCGCCGAACGCCGCGCGGCTCTCCGTCCGCTTTTTTCTGCGCGACAGCTTCAGAAATTTCGCCGGAAATGTGCAGAAACACTATGAGAGAATGAAAGTGATTCCGATCGCAAATGCTGAGTTAAAACCGTTATACCCTTTTGCAATGTTCAAAGAGACTGTCAATGCAAAAGCGAGCAATCCGAGCCCGTCCCCGCAAATGGTGGCAGATACGATGAAGGCCATCTTGATGGATGGACGCTATCCAGAAACGCTGTATCAGCAGGCAATGCTCCGTTTGCGTGCCTCGCAGGATGGAAAAGACAGCAAGAATAGGCCGGTTTATAAAATTTCGACTGGCCGTGTACAAATCATAAAAGCGTTTCTTGTAAAAAACAGGGGTATGAGAATTGAGGAGGACTTAAACATGGATGACTGTTCAAAGGCCCATAAACNNGCTTTTCTGCTTACTTGAGAGCATTCAAAGAGAGGCAAACCCAAAACTGAATACAACAATCAAAGACCGCTATTTCAATTCTGCGTCTACGACACCATACATCGCTTTTTCAACTTTGATGCGTCTAAAAAACAACCACATCAAGGTGATTGCACGAGACAAGCCCAAACTTGCGGAGTATTTTGAAAATCAAATTGCCGAAGTTTGCGGACCAATTGGAGAACAGTTTCCGCACTTGCTGTCTCTTGAAGAACAGGGAGCGTTTGTGCTGGGATATTACCACCAGCGTGCTAGCAAAAAAGGAAAAGACGAGGCGGACGCCGCCGAAACGATAAAGGAGGAGAACTGAAATGTCTGAACCCATTAAAAACCGCTATGAATTCATCATTTTATTCGATGTTGAAAACGGAAATCCGAACGGCGACCCCGATGCGGGCAATATGCCCCGTATCGACCCGGAAACGAACCTTGGCGTCGTGACGGACGTCTGCCTCAAGCGCAAAATCAGAAACTACGTCGAGACTGTCAGGGAGGGCGTGCCCGGTTACCGCATCTATATCAAGGATGCGGTTCCGCTCAACCGCAGCGATGCGGAGGCTTACGCTTATCTCGGCGTTGACCCGAAAAACGTCAAGGACGCAAAGAAAAAGGACGATAAGCTCGACGAGAAGCTCCGCGATTTCATGTGCCAGAACTTTTTTGATATCCGCACCTTCGGCGCGGTTATGACGACCTTTGTGAAGGCCGCGCTCAACTGCGGTCAGGTGCGCGGACCTGTCCAACTCGGCTTTGCGCGCAGCATTGAACCGGTCGTGCCACAGGAGGTAACGATTACCCGTGTTGCCATCACAACCGAGGAGGACGCTGAAAAGAAGGGCACCGAAATGGGCCGTAAGTTTATCGTGCCTTACGGTCTCTACCGCTGCGAGGGCTATGTCTCCGCAAACCTCGCCCGCAAGACGACCGGCTTTTCGAAGGACGACCTTGTGCTGCTGTGGGAGGCCATTTTGAATATGTTTGAGAATGACCATTCCGCCGCACGCGGCAATATGGCTGTCCGCGAGCTTATTATCTTCAAGCACGACAGCGAGCTTGGAAATGCCCCGGCCCACAAACTCTTTGACGCTGTGACGATAGAGCGTAATGAGGGCGTCGAGGTCCCGCGCCGCTTTGCCGACTACACAGTGATGATAGACTCTGCCGCTATCCCGGACGGCGTGACGGTTGCAACCATGGGGTGACTTATACTGAGGATGAATATCTCCAGCTTTCGGGAATCCAACACTTTTCGTTCTGCCGGCGGCAGTGGGCGCTTATTCACCTGGAACAGCAGTGGGCGGAAAATCTGCGCACGGTCGAGGGAGATATTCTCCATGAACGGGCGCACGACGAGTGTTTTTCCGAAAAGCGCGGAAATGTGCTGACGGTTCGGGGACTGCGCGTGCACTCTCCGTATCTCGGCGTATCTGGAAGCTGCGACGTGGTGGAATTTACTGCCGATGAAAGTGGCGTTCCGCTTGTGGGACGAGAGGGGCGCTGGCGGCCATATCCGGTCGAATACAAGCACGGCGCGTCAAAGCAGACGGATGCCGACCGGCTTCAACTATGCTGTCAGGCGATGTGTCTCGAGGAAATGCTCTGCTGCGAAATCCCGGAGGGCGCGTTGTTTTATGGAGAGACCCGCCGCCGCGAGCGCGTGGAACTCTCTTGCGAACTGCGAGACGAGGTTCGCGCCATGCTCACGGAGATGCACGATTATCAGAAGCGCGGCTATACGCCCAAGGTAAAGACAGGTGCGCACTGTCGCGCCTGCTCGCTGAGTGAGCTGTGTCTGCCGAAGCTCTGCAAAAACCCGTCGGCGGAGGCATACATAAAGGCCGCACTGGAAACGGAGACGTTATGAGACATCTGCTCAACACGCTTTTTGTCCTCACGGAGGACAGCTATCTCTCGCTTGACGGTGAAAACGTCGTTGTGCTGCGGGAGGAAGAGACGCTCGGGCGTTTTCCGCTGCATACGCTCGAAGGGATCCTCTACTTCGGCTATAAGGGCGCAAGCCCGGCGCTTATGGGTGCGTGCGCAAAAAACGAGATCGGTCTGTGTTTCATGACGCCGAATGGCCGTTTTTTGGCGCGGGTCTGCGGGGAGACGCGGGGCAATGTCCTGCTGCGGAAAAAGCAGTATGCCGTATCAGAAAGCGAAACGGAGTATTGCGCCGTTTCGCGCAATATGATTGTCGGAAAGCTCACAAATGCCCGCTGGGTGCTCGAACGCGCCACGCGCGACCATGCGCTGCGTGTAGACGTGGATGCGCTCAAGGAAGTGAGCGCGACGCTTGCCGATTCGTCGCGTCTCGCCTCCGAAACGGAGCAGCCAGACATTTTGCGCGGAATAGAGGGCGAAGCGGCGGCCCGCTATTTCGGCGTCTTTGACCAGCTTATTCTACAGAGCAAGGACAATTTCTATTTTCGGGGGCGTAGCCGCCGTCCGCCGCTCGACAATGTCAACGCCATGCTCTCGTTTGCCTATTCCATTCTGGCGAACGACTGCGCCGCGGCGCTTGAGAGTGTGGGGCTCGACCCCTACGTCGGCTTTCTGCACGGCGACCGTCCGGGCCGCGCCTCTCTTGCGCTCGATCTCATGGAGGAACTGCGGCCCTGTTTTGCCGACCGCTTTGTGCTCTCGAGTATTAATACGCGCGTAATGCGGCCGGAGCATTTTGAAAAAAGTGAGAGCGGTGCCGTCCTTCTTACGGATGCAGGACGGAAGACTTTTCTCGCCGCATATCAAGAGAAAAAGCGGGAGCAGATCACGCATCCATTTCTGGGTGAAAAGCTGCCGTGGGGCCTTGTGCCCTATGTGCAGGCGCTGCTGCTGGCGCGATATCTGCGCGGCGATCTGGATGCGTATCCGCCGTTCATCTGGAAGTGAGGTGAGAGGATGCTGGTGCTCATCACTTACGATGTAAACACGGAGACTGCCGCCGGGCGCAGGCGGCTGCGGCAGGTGGCAAAACAATGCGTGAACTACGGGCAGCGCGTGCAGTGCAGCGTTTTTGAGTGCAATCTCGATGCCGCACAGTACCGGAAAGTGCAGAACACCTTGGTCAAGCTGATCGACCCAGAAAAGGATAGCTTGCGCTTTTACAACCTCGGCGACCACTATCAAAGCCGCATTGAGCACTTTGGCGCGAAGCCGGGTTATGATGCCGAAGGAACGCTGATGGTGTAGTGCGAGATGCAAGCGCACAGCTTTTTCCGGGTTACTTCGCACCGAAAAAACACAGTATTTTTGCACGGAGCGCTGTTTGAAAGCGGCACTTAGCACAAAAAATCAAGCGGATTTGTGCAAACAGCTCATGACGGTTTCCACCTTTTGTGAGTTTTTGCTGTCGCTCCCCGCACGGGGAGCATGGATTGAAATGTCAGCCAGTAGCGGAGGGGAAAAATGCAAGGGAGTCGCTCCCCGCACGGGGAGCATGGATTGAAATAACATGGAGGCGAATCGCGGGAATCAAAATGGGTGTCGCTCCCCGCACGGGGAGCATGGATTGAAATTTGGCAGCGGCGTCCGTAGCTTCGGGTGCTGCAAAGTCGCTCCCCGCACGGGGAGCATGGATTGAAATACCCCGCGGAAAGTCACGGCCTACACCGCCTACCGGTCGCTCCCCCCACGGGGAGCATGGATTGAAATTCCTTATCCACGGAGTCGATCGCGACGTCGTTGAGTCGCTCCCCGCACGGGGAGCATGGATTGAAATCCGATGGTGACGGAAATTTGCGGGTGAAAGAGATGTCGCTCCCCGCACGGGGAGCATGGATTGAAATTTGATACTGTAGTCGGAAGCAGCAAGATTGTTAAGTCGCTCCCCGCACGGGGAGCATGGATTGAAATATAATCTCGCGATGCTTTGGGCAAAGCTTGCCGAGTCGCTCCCCGCACGGGGAGCATGGATTGAAATAAAAAACGACGAGCAGCTCAAAACATTGCTCAAGGTCGCTCCCCGCACGGGGAGCATGGATTGAAATGCGCTGAGAATATCCAGCAATAAACAGTTTTATGGTCGCTCCCCGCACGGGGAGCATGGATTGAAATGCTATTGTACAATATGACTATGCTAAAAAATCATTGTCGCTCCCCGCACGGGGAGCATGGATTGAAATGATGCAATAGTCCGCTTCGGCCTTTGCCTCGTCGTCGCTCCCCGCACGGGGAGCATGGATTGAAATATAGCAATTTGTGACGCTAGACTTGATGCCGTTGGTCGCTCCCCGCACGGGGAGCATGGATTGAAATCACGTCATAGATACCGTGTCGGCATCGTACTTTGGTCGCTCCCCGCACGGGGAGCATGGATTGAAATAACCGCAATCGGAAATCCGCTCTGCGGGCAGAGGGTCGCTCCCCGCACGGGGAGCATGGATTGAAATTCCCGGCTGATAACATATCCGACAAATTTGACCGTGTCGCTCCCCGCACGGGGAGCATGGATTGAAATGCCCTTCAGCTTCTTAACTGTCTCTCCACTCCGCGTCGCTCCCCGCACGGGGAGCATGGATTGAAATACGGTAAGTCCGTCTCTTGAAACCTGTGCCGCGTGTCGCTCCCCGCACGGGGAGCATGGATTGAAATCCGATTTTTGCGAAAACCTCATCCGTGTGTCCGTGTCGCTCCCCGCACGGGGAGCATGGATTGAAATGATGTACTTGTCGAATCCCTCCACGGCGTCGTAAGTCGCTCCCCGCACGGGGAGCATGGATTGAAATGTAGAAGCGCAGCGTTTTCTTGTCGTCGGAGATCGTCGCTCCCCGCACGGGGAGCATGGATTGAAATATGTAGCGGTCATAGGCCGCCTGCTCCAACTCCGCGTCGCTCCCCGCACGGGGAGCATGGATTGAAATATGACCCGCTTGCTCTCGAGCCTGCCGGCCGTCGTCGCTCCCCGCACGGGGAGCATGGATTGAAATCGGCATCTCCTGAGGTGCCTCGCCTGATAGTCCTCGTCGCTCCCCGCACGG
>DEMY01000045.1 GCA_002359425.1 Clostridiales bacterium UBA2658 | reverse complement strand
TTTTCTCAAGCCGCGATACATCGCGCCGCGCTTACTGTAAAATATGTCCGCCGCAGAAGAACGCCGTGTTTGCCGCTGTCTCCAAACGGGGCCGTATCCGCCCGCTCTGTCTGGCCATACAGAGTGAACGGGAAAGACTGCCGCAAAAGGCATCGGCGATGTAAGCCGCTTGGTTTTCTGTCCAGTCCACATTTGCATGGCTCGAAAATGCAATACCAAAAATTTCGAATATTCGCTAAATAACAGCTAAAATCGCCTTTCTTAGCCCATGCAACATGCCGAAATTCGTGAAAAAAGTGACAAGCCAGTTTTTATCTTCTTGAATATTCAAGGCACATGTGGTATGTTTAGCTTGTATATAAGCCTGTTCGCAACACAGGGACAGGACAGCCATAGAGACAAAAAACAAGGATCGCGCAGTCGATCCAAAGGAGAATTGCGATGGAACAGTACAACAAGCCCGAGCCCTCAAAGTGGTTTGAGGAAAAGTACCGGGACGGCGAAGTCAAGTGCAAATGGGATAAGCCGGTCCGCAAGAACATCCTCAAGCTCGCAAACAACATTCAGGACCTCCCCACCGCCAAGGTCGTGCCCGGCGACCCTGAATACCGCTTCCTCGACGCACTCGTAAACGACGAGCAGTGCGACGTCATGCTCTGCATGAAGCTCCGCGTCCACTACACCGCCGCCGAGCTTTCCAAAAAGTGCGGCAAGAGCGAGGATGAAGTCGCCCGCCTTCTCGAAGAATGCGGCATGAATGGTGTCGTCGTCGTTGATCCCGGCTACGACCCCATCGAATACCACATTCCGATCTATGTTCCCGGCATGATGGAATACGCCACCGCCAGCAACGCGATCGCCGAAAAGCACCTCACCGGCGAGCCGTTCTCCGAGTACACCATCAAGCGCATTATCCCGCTGGCCGGAAACCTGCCCGTCGGTCGTGGCGTCATNNCATGCGCGTCATCCCGATCGAGCGCGCTGTTGACGCAGGCTCCCATCCGGAGCCGTATGAGACCGTCAGCCACTACATCGAAAAATACGACGATATTGCTATTTCGGACTGCACCTGCCGCCGCGCCCGCCGTTTGATGGGCGAGGGCTGCGGCCATCTTGAAAAAGACATGTGCATTGCGCTGGGCTATGCCGCGCGTTACTTCGTCCGCACAGGCCGCGCGCGCCCCATCACCAAGGAAGAGGCCTACGAAATTCTCCGCAAGGCCGAGGAAAACGGCCTTATGCACGAAATCCCGAATATCGACGGCAACGGCGAGACGCACGGCATCTGCAACTGCTGCGCCTGCTCCTGCTTCTCGATGCGCACTATTGAATATTTCCACACGAACGGCATGCTCCGCTCGAACTACATCGCCGAGGTCAACAAGGAAAACTGCGTTGCCTGCGGCCAGTGCGTTGAAAACTGCCCGGTAAACGCCATCAAAATGGGCGAAAAACTCTGCACAAAAACCCCCATCGAGCTGCCGAAGCCGCTGGACATCGAAACCCACAAGTGGGGCCCGAAGCAGTGGAACCCGGATTACCGCTTCGACCGTGAGGACATCGTCCATGAGACCGGCACAGCCCCCTGCAAAACCGCCTGCCCGGCGCACCTCCCCGTTCAGGGCTACATCAAGCTCGCCGCCGAGGGCCGCTATGAAGAGGCTCTCCAGCTCATCAAAAAGAACAACCCCTTCCCCGCCGTCTGTGGCGCCATCTGCAACCGCCGCTGTGAGGACGCCTGCACGCGCGGCACCATTGATGAGCCGATCGCCATCGACGAAATCAAAAAGTTCATTGCCGAGCAGGAGCTTCATGCCGAAAAGCGCTGCATCCCCGAAAAGCGCTATGACTGCTCCGACAAAAAGATTGCCGTCATCGGCGCGGGTCCCGCGGGCCTTTCCTGCGCATACTATCTCTCGTTGGACAATTATGATGTAACCGTCTTCGACAAGCAGGAAAAGGCCGGCGGCATGCTGATGTACGGCATCCCCTCCTTCCGCCTTGAGAAAGACGTTGTAGACGCGGAGATCGATGTTCTGCGTCAGCTTGGCGCCAAGTTCCGGATGAACACCGAGGTCGGCAAGGATGTCACGCTGCGCGAGCTCCGCCAGCAGGGCTATAAGGGCTTCTATGTAGCCATCGGCGCACAGGGCGGTCGCAAGCTTGGCGTTGAGGGCGAGGACGCAGAGGGCGTCGTCTCCGGCGTTGAATTCCTCAGAAACGTCAACACCGGCAAGGGCGGAACGCTTGAAGGCCGCACCGTCGTCATCGGCGGCGGCAACGTGGCGGTTGACGTCGCGCGCACCGCTCTGCGCACAGGCTCTTCTTCCGTCGCTCTGTACTGCCTCGAAAGCGAAGCAGAGATGCCCGCCGCAGCCGACGAGGTTGCTGAGACCAGAGCTGAGGGCATCACCGTTAACAACGGCTGGGGTCCGAAACGCATCGTCGTTGAAGACGGCCATGTCAAGGGCATTGAGTTCAAGCGCTGCATCTCCGTATTTGACGAGAACCACCGCTTCTCCCCGAAATATGATGAGAATGAAACCGTCATCGTTGACTGCGAAAACGTTTTGACCTCCATCGGCCAGAGCATCGAGTGGGGCAACCTGCTCAAGAATGAAAAGGTCGAGCTTGGCCGCGGCAATATAGCGAAGGCCGACAGCCTTACCTATCAGACCGCACAGCCGGACATCTTTGTCGGCGGCGACGTCTTTACCGGCCCGAAGTTTGCGATCGACGCGATCGCAGCTGGCAAGGAAGGCGCCATCTCGATCCACCGTTCCATATGGCCCGGACAGAGCCTGACCATTGGCCGCAACCGCCGCATTTTCAAGGCGCTTGACAAGGACAATCTCGACAAGGATGCCATCAAGGCGGACGGCTTCGACAGCACCCCGCGTCAGCGCCCGCTGCACGACGAGGAGAACGCCGGTACCTTCCACGACGACCGCAAGACCTTCACCGAGGAACAGCTCAAGAAGGAGACCGCCCGCTGCCTCGGCTGCGGCGCCGTTATTGTTGACAAGAACAAGTGCATCGGCTGCGGCGTCTGCACCACCCGCTGCAAGTTTGACGCCATCCACCTCGTTAGGGCCTATGACGTTCAGAGCGTCGATTTCTTCGACCGCCACGAGGCCTTTGCCAAGTACGCTGAGGAGCGTAAGCACAATATCGAGATCAAGAAGGCCGCAAAGTAAGCGAATCTGCGCCTGAAAATTCTAAATTGCAAAAAACCCGCCGGGAGGAAATCTCTCGGCGGGTTTTTCTGCGTCCGCGCATCGTTCCGCTGCCATAAAAAAATCTGCCTTTTGACCACCGACACGTAGGAGTGCGGAGAACACCGCGCATAAGAGCAAAATAGAGCAGAAACAACCCCAGTGGGGGCTTGTAAAACATGAGTAAATTATATTAGCATATGGAACGAGGCCATTGCTGCTGTGCAGGATATTGTCGGATTATAAATTACCGAGGTCTCTTTGCATTGCTGCAATAGCAAAAAAAGTAGAAATGGGGAAAATCCATGAAGATGGGAAAACGCACTCTCGCAGCCGTCCTTGCCTGCACACTGCTGACGCTGACAGCCTGCTCCGGCGGCACGAAGACAACGCAAAGCCCCTCCACGCAGGCAAGCGCGCAAAAGGACGGAATTAATATCTACGTTGGTACGACGATTTTCAGCGGAAGCCTTGACCCGGTCAAGGGCGGCATGAGCTATGGCTACTCTTTCACGAACTGCGCGCTACTGAAGGTCGATAAGGACTCCAAATACGTCGGCGATATGGCCACCGACTGGAAGGTCAGCGACGACGCGCTTACTTACACATTTCAGCTCCGCAAGGACGTCAAATTCACAGACGGCTCGGATTTCACGGCGGACGACGTCGTTTTTACATACCAGACCGTGAAGGACCATCAGGCGGAAAATGAAAAGGCTGATCTGACGCAACTCGCATCCGTCAGCAAGACGGATGACTATACAGTCGAATTCAAGCTTTCTGAGCCGTATTCACCGTTTCTGGATACCGTTGCGATGCTGGGCATCGTTCCGAGCGACGCCTACGACAGCAAGACGTTTGACCAAAAGCCCATCGGCACCGGCCCGTGGAAGATTGTCCAGTACGACGCGAACCAACAAATCATCGTGGAGGCAAACAAGGACTATTACCAAGGCGCGCCGGCCATCAAGAAGGTGACGCTTGTTGACATGGATGCGGACGCGGCGCTCTCCGCCGCGCAGTCCGGTCAGCTCGATGTCGTCATGGTCGGGCCGAACTACGCCTCCGAGAAGGTCAGTGGCATGACCATGGAGTCACTGAAGACTATGGATATCCGTATGATGAGTCTGCCCGTATTGCCTGAACAGACCGCCAAGGATAAGGACGGCAAGGAGGTCAAGGTTGGCAACAACGTCACCTCCGACAAGGCCGTCCGTGAGGCGCTCGCCATCGGCCTCGACCGTAAGACCATTATCCAGAATGCCTTTAATGGCATCGGCAAGCCCGCCTGCGGTTTTACGACGAACCTTCTCTGGGCAAACGGCGAGAGCTATGATGACAATCGCGTTGACGAGGCAAAAAAGCTTCTGGACGATGCCGGTTGGAAGGACGGCGGTGACGGTGTGCGTGAAAAGAACGGTGTAAAGTGCGAATTCAACGTAATTGCCGCCAGCAGCGACAAGGACCGCTATCTGCTGGCGACCGCCGTTGCCGAAAACGCGAAAAATCTTGGCATCAAGATCGATGTTGTCTCCAAAACATGGGACGAAATTTTGACTGCGCAGGGGACGGACAGCGTCATGTGGGGCTGGGGACAATTCAGCCCGACGGTCCTCGTGTCCCTCTTTGACTCCGACAAGTTCCTCAGCGGGGGCTATGACAACGTTGTGGGCTACAAAAACGCAGAGGTGGACGGCTTGATCAATCAGGCGCTTTCCGCGAACAGTCAGGACAAGGCAATTGCGTACTGGAAGCAGGTGCAGGAAAAGGGCAATCAGGACTACCCCTATCTCTACCTGGTCAACATCGAACATTGTTACTTTGTCAGCGATAAGCTGGATATTTCGACCGGTACGCAGATCGCGCACCCGCACGGGCACGGCTCACCGATCATTTGCAACATGAAAGACTGGAAACTGAAATAACAAAGGGAACGGAGGCCGGCGCTGTGCCGCCGGCCCCCGCTTCAAAATACGCTGCAACGCAGAGAAAGGCAAATATTCTTGGATGCGAAACACATTGCCGGGATCGTCGGTCGAATGCTGCTGCTTCTGGTCGCCGTGAGCATTCTCTCCTTCCTTCTGGTTACAAAATCGCCCATCGACCCGCTCGTTTCCTATGTCGGCACCGAATCGACGCTTTCCAGTGCCGCAAAGCAGGAGATAGCCGCATACTGGGGACTGAACGACCCGCTCCCGGAGCGCTATCTGACTTGGGCGAAAAATATTCTGCGAGGTGACTTTGGCATGTCCATCACCTATAAGCGCCCGGTCATCGACGTCATCCGGGAGCGCTTTTCCGCCTCCATCGTCCTGATGATGATCGCCTGGGTACTGTCCGGAATTCTGGGCTTTTTCGTTGGCATCAAGGCCGGTATGCACGAGGGGAGCGGTTTTGACAAATTTACAAAAGTCTTCTGTCTGACGCTTCAGTCCGCGCCGGCCTTCTGGCTGGGCCTTTTGATTCTAAGCCTCTTTGCCGTAAAGCTCGGCTGGTTCCCGCTCGGTATGGCGGCGCCTATGGGAAAGCTCTCCTCTGAGGTCACGTTAGCAGACCGGGCCTATCACCTTGTGCTGCCGGTTTTTACGCTGACAATTGTCAGTATCAGCAAAATAACGCTCTATACCCGCCAAAAGCTCATTGAGATCATGAACAGCGATTACGTTCTCTTTGCCAAAGCGCGCGGCGAAACGCGCCGGCAGATGGTTGACCGGCACGTGATGCGGAATATCGCGCTGCCCGCGATTACGGTGCAGTTTGCGTCCTTCAGCGAGCTTTTCGGCGGCATGGCGCTGGCCGAGACCGTCTTTGCCTATCCCGGCATCGGGACCGCGACGACGGCCGCCGCGCTCAAGGGCGATGTGCCGCTGCTCTTGGGCATTGCGCTGTTCAGCGCGCTGTTCGTCTTCGCGGGGAACCTGACCGCCAACATTCTCTATGGGGTTCTCGACCCCCGTTTGAAAGAGGGTGACAGCTATATCTGAGCTTGAAATGACGCTGTCGCGGCCGCTTACAGAACGCCGCCGGCTGAATACGAGAACGAAAATGCTCATTTCCATCGGGCTCGCACTTGTTTATCTTCTCGGCGTTTTTGTCTGGGGACTCTGCATGGACCCGGGGAAATATGCGGTGAACTACGGCGCAAAATTTGTTTCGCCCTGTGCGGAGCACCCCTTTGGTACGGATTTTATGGGCCGGGACATGTTTTACCGTTGTGTAAAAGGCCTTTCGACGAGCCTCGTGATCGGCCTTATTGCGGCGGCAATCAGCTCGGTCATANNCTGTGCATGGGGCTGCCCCATCTCGTCCTGTTAATCCTCATTTCCTTCATGCTGGGCAGGGGCGCAAAGGGCGTTATGATCGGCGTTGCCGTCACGCACTGGCCGGAGCTTACGCGGATTGTGCGCGCGGAGGTCTTGCAGCTTCGCTCCTCGCAGTATGTGCAGGCCGCCTACAAAATGGGCAAAACACGCTTTCAGGTCGCAAAGGAGCATATTATTCCGCATGTGCTGCCAGTCTACCTCGTCGGGCTTGTGCTGCTCTTTCCGCACGCCATTATGCACGAGGCGTCCATCACCTTCCTTGGCTTTGGACTGCCAGCCGAATCGCCGGCGATCGGCGTCATTCTGTCCGAGTCCATGAAGCATATCGCAACGGGGAAGTGGTGGCTTGCTGTCTTTCCGGGACTTATGCTGCTTCTCGCCGTTCTCCTGTTTGACGTGATCGGCGAGGATCTCAAAAAGCTGCTCAACCCAACCAGTGGAAACGAATAAGGAGGGCAATATGAAGACCGAACAAGAAGAACTGCTGACGGTTGACGATTTGAAAATCTCGTTCAGTATGTACCGGGCGGGACTGCGCAAGACCGAACTGCGCGTGATCCAGTCGTTGAGCCTTCGCGTGAACGCAGGCGAGATTCTAGCCGTCGTCGGCTCAAGCGGCTCCGGTAAGAGCCTTTTAGCGCACGCGATTTTGGGCATTCTGCCAGGCAATGCAAGCGTAACGGGCAGCCTGCATTACCGCGGCCAGCCGCTGACGCCGGCGCTTCAGGAAAAGTGCCGCGGCTCCGAAATTATGTTCATTCCACAGTCCGTGGACTATCTCGATCCGCTCATGCGCATTGACAAGCAGGTTGTCGGCGTGCGTGGAACGAAAGAAAAGCAGAAAAAGGCGTTTGCGCGCTACGGCCTTTCAAAGGATGTTGAAAAATATTACCCCTTCCAGCTCTCCGGCGGCATGGCGCGCAGAGTTCTCGTTTCCACGGCGGTCATCGGCGAGCCGAAGCTCATTGTTGCCGACGAACCGACGCCGGGGCTTGATCTCAAAATGGCGATGGAGACGCTTTCAAACTTCCGCCAGCTTGCCGACGCCGGAGCCGGTGTGCTGCTCATTACGCACGATATCGACCTTGCGCTGTCAGTGGCCGATCGCATCGCTGTTTTTTACGCGGGGACAACCTTTGAAATCGCGCCGGTGGCCGATTTCAAAACGGGGCCGGAGGCATTGCGCCATCCCTACAGCAAGGCGCTTGTAAACGCGCTGCCGCAGACGGGATTTGAGCCCATTCCGGGCACGCAGCCCTATGCCGGGAACCTTCCGAAGGGATGCCTGTTCGCGGACCGCTGTCCATGCCGGACGGCGGAATGCGGCGGCAAAATTCCCATGCGCGAGCTTAGAGATGGGGAGGTCAGATGCGTTCATGCGGCTTGAAGCAAAAAATGTGAGCTTTCGCTACTCAAAAAATACGAGCTGGATCCTGAAAGACGTGGACCTGAGCGTCGAGGCCGGAGAACGGCTGGCGCTGGTCGGGCCCTCCGGCTACGGCAAAAGTACGCTCTCGCGCATCCTTGCGGGCTATCTTCAGCCGACCGTGGGCGAGGTGCTGTGGGACGGAAAGCCGCTTCCGAAAAAGGGCTACTGCCCCGTGCAGATGATCTATCAGCACCCGGAGCTGTCTGTCAATCCCCGCTGGAAAATGGGACAGATTCTCACGGAATGCTGGGAGCCGGACGAAGACCTGCTCCAAACGATGGGCATCGAAAAAAGCTGGCTGACGCGCTGGCCGGTCGAGCTTTCAGGCGGCGAGCTTCAGCGCTTTTGCATTGCGCGCGTCCTCGGCCCGGAGACAAAGCTTCTTATTTGTGACGAGATCAGCACGATGCTGGACGTTATCACGCAGGCACAAATCTGGGACCTGTTGCTGAAGGCCTCAAAGAAAAACGAGCTTGGCATGATCGTCGTGACGCACAACATGGCGCTGGCGGAGCGCGTCTGCGACAAGGTCGTCCGTTTGCCGGAACTGAATAAACGGTAACGGAAGTGTGCTGTCCTACCCACTGGACAAACCGTCATTGCGGAAAATCCTCGCGCCTACGCAAAACCGTGGGACGCTGAAAGGGACGAGGCCATTCGGCGGAGAACCATTTTTTCTGTAAAAAAGGTGTTGCGTAATTTTTGCCCTCCCGGCGCATAGAATAATTGTGAACAAAGGCGTTCGCTTCATGGAAAGCGGACGCCTTGTATTTTGTTTTGCGAGGGATCATTATGTGCGGAATTTCCGGGTTTTGCGACTTTGAAACGGATTTTACACGGGACGGGGACCACTGGAACGAAACACTGGTCGATATGCGCCGGGCAATTGCTCACCGGGGAAACGATCAGACGGGGGAGTACCTGCGGGCAAATATCGGCCTTTCCCACACACGGCTTTCGATCCGCGACCTTTCCGGCGGTGTGCAGCCAATGGTCCGGCAATCGGACGGCGCGGAGTATGCCATCGTCTATAACGGCGAAATTTATAATAGCGATACGCTCAAAGCTGCTCTTGCGCGCGCGGGCTGCCGCTTTGAAACGACATGCGATACGGAGGTCATTCTCTGCGCCTACATGGAATACGGGCCGGATTTCGTGAAGAAGCTCAACGGCATATTTGCCTTTGCCATCTGGGACGGCGCGCGCGGACAGCTCTTGCTTTACCGGGACCGTTTTGGCGTTAAGCCCCTGTTTTTCGCGCAGAGAGGGGATGCGCTTGTGTTCGGCTCAGAGATCAAGGTGCTGTTTTGCCACCCCGCCGTCCGGCCCGAAATTGACATGGACAGCTTTCGTGAAATATTTGGCATCGGCCCGGCGCGGACGCCGGGGTGCGGGGTATTTCGCGGCGTCCGGGAGATAAAGCCCGGCNNACCGTCTTTTCAAAAGACGGCTTTCGTGAAACGGCGTATTGGTCGCTGGAGGCGGCCGCGCACGAGGACGGCTATGCGGAGACCGTTGAAAAGGTCTCGTTCCTTGTGCGCGACGCCATCAAGCGACAGATGGTCTCGGACGTGCCGGTTTGCGCGCTACTCTCCGGCGGCATTGACTCAAGCATCGTCACCGCCGTGGCGTCGGATTACCTGCGGGAGAAGGGGACGCGCCTGGACACCTTCTCTTTCGACTTTGCCGGAAACGACGAAAACTTCCGGGCAAACGCCTTTCAGCCAGAGCGCGACCGGCCCTATGTCGAAAAAATGCTTGCGGTTTACGATTTAAACCATACCTATCTTGAGTGCGACGACAACGCGCTTGTCGCTTCTCTTCATCCGGCTATGCTGGCAAAGGATCTGCCCGGCATGACGGACGTGGACGGATCGCTCCTGTATTTCTGCGCGCTCGTCAGAAAACGAGACAAAGTCGTTTTGACGGGAGAATGCGCGGACGAGATATTCGGCGGCTACCCATGGTTTTACCGCGAGGACCTTTTTCATGCGGACGGCTTCCCGTGGTCCTTCGACCTCTCGCCGCGGACGGCGCTGCTGACAGATGTGTTTGCCGAAAAGCTTTCGCTTGAAGACTATGTGCGCGCGCGCTACGAAGCGGCTCTGCGTGCCGTGCCAAAGCTGGACGGGGAAAATGCGGAGCAGCGGCGGCGGAGAGAAATCTCCTGTCTGAACCTCCGCTGGTTCATGCAGACGCTACTCGACCGCATGGACCGCACGAGCATGTCCTGCGGACTGGAGGCGCGGGTTCCGTTTGCGGATCACCGCATCGTCGAGTATCTTTTCAATGTGCCGTGGGAAATGAAATACCGGGACGGAGANNAAAGCGCTGCTGCGCGACGCCTGCGGCGACCTGCTGCCGCCCGCGCTGCTGCACCGCAAAAAAAGCCCTTACCCTAAAACCTACAGTCCTCAATATGAAAAGCTGCTCGCGGAACGATTTAAGAAAATGCTCAACGACCCCGACGCACCGGCGTCGGCCCTGATCGACCGCCGGAAGGCGGAGCGCTTTCTTTCCTCTCCAAAGGATTACGGTAAGCCGTGGTTTGGTCAACTTATGGCTGCGCCGCAAATGCTGGCCTATCTTTTGCAGGTAAACGACTGGCTGGAGAGCTATGCGCCCAAATTCGTTTCGTGAAAGTGCTCCGGCGGCCACCCGTCGGAAATCTGCGAATATCATGCGAATGCACAAAATATAATATGGTTGAATAAAATCGAGCCCGGCGGCGTCTGAACGTCCCGGGCTCGAAAACGCTGAAAATCATCCTGTCCATCGGCAAAAGGGGCGCTGCACTTGTCTCATATCATATAAAACCTATTGACAAGGTATGAATAGCGTGTTAAGATGGCCGCATGGATGGGAAAACCATCCGGGAAACAGAGAAAAGGGGAAAATCCAGTGAGCTGGGACTTCATTGTGAACTATCTGCCGCTCTATGAAAAAGCGGCGCTGCTGACCGTCAAGATCGGCCTTGCCGGGATCGCCATCGCCATTTTAATCGGCCTTGCCTGCTCTGTGATACAGTATGAAAAAATCCCGGTGTTACGGCATATCGTCGCCGCTTACATTGAACTCAGCCGCAACACGCCGCTGCTTGTGCAGCTTTTCTTTATCTACTATGGCCTGCCGAAGATCGGTATCCGAACCGACGCCGCAGCCTGCGGCGTCNNNTGGGAGCTACATGGCGGAGGCGTTCCGCAGCGGACTTGAGGCCGTAGAGCCTATTCAGATGGAAAGCGCGCTGAGCCTTGGCATGCGGCCCACGCAGGCCATTCGCTACGTCGTTCTTCCGCAGGCGCTCTCCGTCAGCGTTCCCGCTTTTGCGGCGAATGTGATCTTTCTTTTGAAGGAGACCAGCGTTTTCAGTGCCATCAGTCTGATGGACCTGATGTTCACCGCGAAGGACCTCATCGGCCTTTACTACAAGACCGCTGAAAGTCTCTTTTTGCTGGTCGTTTTCTATCTCTTAATCCTTCTGCCGGTTTCCTTGCTCGGCAGCCTTTTGGAAAGGAAGCTGCGTTATGCCGGATTTGGGACTTGAGGTGCTTTTAAAGGGTAAAAACATGGCGCGGCTTCTCGGCGGACTCGGCGTGGCGCTGCAAATTAGCCTTGTCTCCGTCGCGCTCAGTATTCCGCTCGGCATCCTTTTGGGCGTGGTCATGACCTTCAAAAACCCGGTCGTGCGGGCGATTACCCGGGTGTATCTGGAGTTTATCCGCATCATGCCGCAGATGGTGCTGCTGTTTCTGGTCTTCTTCGGCACGACGCGCGCTTTTGGTTGGAATCTTTCGGGGAGTAGCGCTTCCATCATCGCCTTCACCGCGTGGGGTACCGCGCAGATGGGCGATCTTGTGCGCGGCGCGCTCATCAGCATTCCGGCGCATCAATACGAAAGCAGCGCGGCCCTAGGACTGAGCAAAATCCAAACCTACCGCTATNNCCTTGTGACGCGCATGATCAAGACGACGAGTTTGGTTCTAATGATCGGCGTTGTGGAGGTTTTAAAGGTTGCGCAGCAGATCATTGAGGCGAACCGGACAGCGAGCCCTAACGCAGCGTTCGGGCTGTATCTGACGGTGCTTGCTTTGTATTTTTTAATATGCTGGCCGATCAGCCTTTTGGCAAAGCGGCTGGAAAAGAAATGGGGGTGACGGTGTGCCGGAAGCTTTACTGGAAATTGAACATCTCACAAAGTGTTATGGCGACAATCTGATTTTGGACGATCTGTCGCTGACGGTACATAAAGGGGAAGTCATCGTCGTCGTGGGACCGAGCGGTTGCGGCAAAAGCACAC
>DEMY01000034.1:3045-20092 GCA_002359425.1 Clostridiales bacterium UBA2658 | reverse complement strand
CATCATCCTGCCGCAGGGCGTAAAGTGCATCCTGCCCTCCGTCACAAATGAGGTCATGACGCTCATCAAGGACACCTCACTCTCCTTTGTCATCTCCTATATGGAGATGTTTTCGATGGCTCGGCAGATTGCCTCCTCGCAAAGCTCCGTTCTGCCGTACCTCGGCGCGGCAATCTTCTACTATGTTTTCAACCTGCTTGTCGCCATGCTCATGGCAAAAGCAGAAAAACGCGTCGCCTATTACGAATAAGGAGGTGCGAAAATGGACGCGGATATCATTCTGGAATTAAACGACATCAAAAAGAGCTTCGACAATCTAGATGTTTTGAACGGCATCACGCTCTCTGTCCGCCGCGGCGAGGTACTCACCATCATCGGCCCTTCCGGCGGCGGCAAATCGACCCTTTTGCGCTGCGCAACGCTTTTGGAAACGATCGACGCCGGCAGCATACGCTACCTTGGCGAGACAGCGGCGGAAACGGGCGCGAGCGGCCGGGCGGCCTACGCGCCAATGGAGAAGCTCCGCGGAATCCGCAGTTATTTTGGCCTGGTTTTTCAGAGCTTCAACCTCTTTCCGCACTACACCGTTCTGAAAAATGTCACCGATGCGCCTATTGTCGTCCAAAAACGTTCCAAGCGCGAGGCAGAGGAAAGGGCACGCGCGCTATTGCAAAAGATGGGGCTTTCCGAAAAGGAGACCTGCTATCCAAGCCAGCTCTCTGGCGGGCAGCAGCAACGCGTTTCCATTGTCCGCGCTCTCGCAATGGAGCCGCAGATCTTATTTTTCGACGAGCCGACAAGCGCTCTCGACCCAGAGCTTACAGGCGAGGTCTTAAAGGTCATTCGCCAGCTTGCGGACGAGCATATGACCATGCTCATCGTGACGCACGAAATGGCTTTTGCCCGTGCAGTTGCGGACACGGTCGTCTTCATAGATGGCGGCGTCATTGTGGAGCAAGGCCCGCCCGAACAGGTGCTGGGCGACCCGCAGGAGGAGCGAACCAGACAGTTCCTGGCGCGCTACTCCGAAAAAGGCGCATATTAGCTGACGACCGCCGCGACGAACGAGCGCGCTATTGCCCTTTACCAAAAGTTCGGTTTCGAGCAGACCGGCATTCTGCCGCACTTCTACAAATATCGTGACGGCAGCTATGCTGACGCTGTTTACATGGTCTGCCGTGTATGACAAAATCGCTGCAAGCAAAAGGAANNCCTGTGCAATTTTTGCACAGGTCCTTTTGCGCACTCTATAAACACGCTTTCTTATCCTGCATATTTAAGTCATTTTTTCCTGTTTGACTTTCTTATCGATGACATGCCGCTTCGCAAGTTCATTCAAAATGTCTTCAGTCGAAATGTCCATCTGAACCATAAGGACCATGACATGATAGCAGAGGTCGGAAACTTCATAGATTGTTTCCGCCTTCTCTCCACCCTTCGCGGCCACGATGACTTCGGTTGACTCCTCGCCGACTTTCTTTAAAATTTTGTCGATGCCTTTGTCAAAGAGATAGCTTGTGTAGCTGGCCTCTTTCGGGTTCATCTTGCGGCCCTTGATAAGCGCGTAGAGCGCCTCGACAGAGAAATCCTTATGCATCTCGCTCTCCCAAACCTTGTCGACAAAGCAGCTCTCATTGCCAAGGTGGCAGGCAGGACCGGCCTTCTCAACCTGTACGACAAGGGCATCGCGGTCGCAGTCCGCCGTGATGTCAACAAGCGCCTGCGTGTTTCCGCTCGTCTCGCCTTTGCGCCAAAGCTCTTGCCGCGAGCGCGACCAAAAGCAGGTGCGACCCTCCCTCAGGGAGATTTCCAGGCTTTCGCGGTTCATATACGCGAGCGTCAGGACCTCCTTGGTACGCCAGTCTACGACCACGGCAGGGATAAGGCCCTTTTCATCGAATTTTAAATCGTCAATATTCAGCATTTTCTGTCTCCAATCAAATCCTCACGGGAATTCCATTCTCGCGCAGCGCCGCCTTTAGATCCGAAATGCGCACCTCGCCAAAGTGGAAGATCGAAGCGGCAAGCCCCGCATCCACCTTCGGCAGCGTTTTGAAAAGTGTCACAAAGTCGTCAATAGCGCCCGCGCCGCCAGAGGCGATTACGGGAACGGAGACAACCTCACAGACCTCGTTAAGCATTTCGAGGTCAAAACCCTTTTTTACACCGTCTGTGTCAATGCTGTTTAGGACGATCTCACCGGCACCGCGTTCCGCGCCCTTTCGGATCCATTCAACAGCGTCCAGTCCCGTGTTTTCGCGCCCACCCTTGGCATAGAGAACAAAGCGCCCGTCCACGCGCTTCACGTCCGCCGAAAGGACAACGCACTGACTGCCATATTTTTTGGCCGCTTCGGTAATGAGCTGCGGGTCACGTATTGCGCCGGAGTTGACGCTCACCTTGTCTGCGCCGCATTTCAGTACACGGTCAAAGTCGTCTATTGTATGGATGCCGCCACCAACCGTGAGCGGAATGAATATCTGTTCTGCAACCGCGCGCAGCGCGTCTGCAAACAGCCTCCGGCCTTCGTTTGACGCGGTTATATCATAGAAGACGAGTTCGTCCGCTCCATTTTTGCTATAATAGTTTCCAAGCGCGACCGGTGACGAGACGTCTGCAAGGCCCACAAAATTGACGCCCTTTACGACGCGTCCGTCCCGCACATCCAGGCACGGTATTATCCTTTTCGTCAACATACCTTTTGTTCCTTATCCAAAACAGCGATTGCTTCTTTCAAATCTATGTCGCCGATGTATAGCGCTTTCCCCAAGATTGCCGCGCAGACGCCGGTTTCTGAAAGTTCGCGCAGGTCGCTCAGCTTACTTNNACTCATCGTAAAGTCTGAAGCCAGACGATGGTACAGATTTGTGTCGAGTCCCTTCAGCGCGCCGTCCTTCGAGATGTCCGTGCATATGACTGTGCGAACACCCTCGTTCTGTAGCTTGCGGCAAAAGTCAAAACAGGTCTCCTCGCTTGTCTGCATCCAGCCGTGCGTGGCAACAAATCCGTTTCGGATATCAACAGCTACCGCAATTCTGTCACCGAATTCCCGCACCGCCTGTTTCAGGAAGTCCGGATCTGTGATCGCCGCAGTGCCGATGATGACGCGCATTGCGCCGAGAGACAGGTACCTTTCCGCGATGTGCATATCCCGCACGCCGCCGCCGACCTCAACTTTCAGTGCAGAATTTGCACAAATGTTCCTGACCATCGTTTCATTTGGAGTCCCGCCGTCCCTCGCCGCTTCAAGGTCTACAAGGTGCAGGTATTGCGCACCGGCCTCGCGGAAGCCCTGCGCAACAGAAAGCGGCGCTTCGCTGTAAACCGTCATGTTGTTGTAGTCTCCATGCAGCAGGCGCACTGCTTTACCGCCGNNGGTCCATATTGCGCCCCCCCTTTACAGTTCGCAAAACGCGCGCAGGATGTTCAGGCCCACCTCGCCGCTCTTTTCCGGGTGGAACTGCATGCCGAGCACATACTCCCGCTGAACGGCGGCAGTTAGCTCTGCTCCGTCATCCGTCGTTGCAATAATGCTCTCATCACAATTCATGGCGGCAAACGAGTGGACGAAATAAACGTAATCGTCATTTTTGATGTTCTTAAAAATCGTCGGACAGCCTTTGATCCGAAGTTCGTTCCACCCAATGTGCGGCACTTTATATCCCATTGGGATAATCGGCTCTATCGGTTCCACCTCTCCGGATATTATATCGAGTCCGTCCGTTTTGCCGAACTCAAAACTTCTCGTAAAAAGAAGCTGCATGCCCAGGCAGATACCCATAAGCGGCTTATCCTTTTTTGCTTCCTCGCAAATCAGCCTGTCGAGTCCAGTTTCCGCGAGTTTTTCGCGTGCATCCCGGAAGGCCCCGACGCCGGGAAGAATGAGCCTGTCGCCACTTTTGATCGTCGCCGCGTCGCCGCTGACGACGGCTTCCTCGCCAATGCAGCGCAACGAGCTTTGCAACGAAAAAAGATTGCCTACGCCGTANNAGATTCCAACACTCCCTTTGTAGAGGGGATTGCTCCGTTCAATTTAGGGTCAATTGAGACCGCTTTCGCAAGCGCGCGGCCCAGTGCCTTGAATATGCCCTCAAAAATATGGTGGGTGTTCTCTCCCGAAAGCTCCCGGACGTGCAGCGTCACGCCGGAGCTGCGAACAAAGGCAAGCAAAAATTCCTTCACAAGCTCCGTGTCAAAATCACCGACTTTCTCCGTCGGCGGCTGCACATCATAGGCAAGGAAAGACCTGCCGGAAATATCGACCGCGCAGAGAATAAGCGCTTCGTCCATCGGCAGCGTAATGTCGCCGTAGCGGGTCATTCCGGCCTTGTCACCGAACGCCTGCGCAAAGGCGGTTCCAAGGCAAATACCGATATCCTCCGTCGTATGGTGGTAATCAACCGCCGTATCTCCCTCGCAAGCAAGCTTCAGGCCAAAGTGTCCGTGTTTTGCAAACAACGTTAGCATATGATCAAGGAAGCCGCAGCCGGAGCTGATTTCACAATCTCCACCATCGAGGCTCATCCATAGGCTGATATTCGTCTCATTTGTGCGGCGGGACAACTCAAATTCGAGCATTTTAAAGCATCTCCTTCAGCGCTGCAAGCAGCGTATCCATCTGTTCGCGTGTGCCGATTGTAATGCGGTTGTACTGAGAAAGTCTCTCTTTATCGAAATAACGCACAAGAATACCGCGCGATTTCAGGTCCAGATATAGCTTTTTTGCATCCAGTTTTGGGTGCGTGGCAAAGAGAAAATTCGTCTTAGAGTCCGGCATCGTAAAGCCTAACTTTTCGAGTTCCCGCCTCGTATATTCTCTTGTTGAGATAATTTCTTTGCAATTCGCGTCGTAATAGGATTGTTCCTCTAACGTTGCAAGTCCCGCCGCTTTGGTAAGGCTGTTGACGTTATAGGGGTTTGTGGCGTTGCGGATTTTGTCCATATCCGCAATCAGCTCTTCGCTTCCAATGACATAGCCGAGCCGCCCCCCGGCAAAGCTGCGGGATTTGGAGAACGTCTGCACGACCAGCAAATTGTCGTATTTTTTTGTGATAGGCACAACGCTTTCACCGCCGAAGTCGATATAGGCTTCGTCAATGGCAACAATATGGTCCGGGTTGCTCTTTACGATTTTTTCAATGTCCGCAACCGACAGACACAGGCCGGTCGGCGCATTCGGATTTGCGATCACAATGGTGCGGTCAAGCCCACAATAATCGTCTGCACAAATGGAAAAATCCTCGCGCAACGGTATCTCCTTTTTGGACAATCCGAGCAAATCCGCAAAGACCGGGTAAAAACCATAGCTGATATCCGGATAGGATACCTGTTTATCGCAAAAGGCGGTAAACAGGAAGAACAAAAGCTCATCGGAGCCATTCCCGCAAACAATGTTTTCAGGGCTTACACCATACTGCGCGGCAAGCGCCTTTCGCAGCAGCGCACAATCCGGGTCGCTATAGAGACGCACGTGCGAAATCTCTGTTTCCGTTATGGCCCGTAGGACCTTCGGTGCTGGCGGATAGGGGTTTTCATTTGTGTTGAGCTTGATGTACTGCGTGTTCTGCGGCTGCTCGCCTGGGACGTATTCCTTCAATCCAGTTAAGCGCGAGGCAAAAAACCGGCTCACTTACTCTCCCCCTCTTCTCGCTCGAATCGTCGCGCTGACGGCGTGCGCGTGCAAGCCTTCCTTTTCGGCAAAGACTGCAATCTTGTCTCCGACAGCGCAGAGCGCGTCGGTCGAATAGCACATAAACGAGGACTTCTTTACAAAATCGTCAACCCCCAGCGGGCTTGAAAAACGCGCCGTTCCGCTGGTCGGCAACGTGTGGTTCGTACCGGCAAAGTAGTCGCCCAGCGGCTCCGGGCAGTTGCGGCCGAGAAAGATACTGCCGGCGTTTTGTATCCGATTGAGATACTCAAACGGCTCAGAAACGCATAATTCGAGATGTTCTGGCGCGATCTCATTTGAAATGTCGATGGCTTCCTCGATGCTCTTCGCAATAATAATCTTGCCGTTATGCTCAATCGAAGGTCTGGCGATGGTCTCACGTGGAAGAACCGAAAGCTGCTTTTCAAGCTCCTCTGCAACATCATTGGCCAGCTTTTTTGAGCTTGTAATGAGCACCGCCGTCGCCATTTTGTCATGCTCCGCTTGCGAGAGAAGGTCCGCCGCAACGACAACCGCGTCGCTCCCCTCATCCGCAATGACGAGAATTTCACTCGGTCCCGCGATCATGTCGATCGCAACCTTTCCAAATACCTGCCGTTTGGCTTCGGCAACATAAACATTTCCAGGACCAACGATCTTGTCAACCCGGGGGACGCTCTCTGTACCGTACGCCAACGCCGCAATTGCCTGCGCACCACCGCACTTAAAGATGCGGTTCACGCCTGCAATCTCCGCAGCGGCGACAATATTCGGTGAAATTGTCCCATCCTTCGAGCATGGTGTCGTCATCACAAGCTCCCCGACGCCCGCAAGCTTTGCCGGTATCGCATCCATAAGGACGGTAGACGGATAGCAGGCCGTGCCGCCCGGCACATAAAGGCCGGCCCTTGCAAGCGGCAGCACACGCTGGCCGAGGACCACGCCCGGTTTTTCGCTCATGACATAGCCGCTTCTGACTTGCTTTTGGTGATAGGCGCGGATGTTGCCCGCAGCCTCCTTTAGAATCTCCAGAAAGGCAGGCTCGACCTGTGCCAGAGCCACGTCCCGTTCCGCGCGGGACAACTCAAGGCTTGTCAAATCCGCGCCCTCGAACTTCTTGCCGTATTCAATAAGCGCCGCGTCTCCGCGCTTCCTGACATCTGAAATGATGACCGATACTGTGTCTGAGACGTCCGGCATCTCATAATCACGTATCAAAATCTCTTCAAGAGATACTTCCTTCGCATCTAATATCTTTATCATAGAGTTATCCCTTTCCGCCTCGTATCACAATCTGTGCAAGTTTTGCACACATCTCTTCGATCTGCTCCGTCTTGAAGCGATAGGACGCCTTGTTGACAATGAGCCGTGCGGAGATGTCACAGATCGTTTCGAGTACCTCAAGCTTGTTTTCGCGGAGCGTCGTGCCCGTTTCAACAATGTCTACAATCACATCCGATAGCTTCACAATCGGCGCAAGCTCAATGGAACCATTGAGTTTGATGATCTCGATCTCTCGACTTTTTTCGGAATAGTATCTCCTTGCGATATTGGGGAACTTTGTCGCTACGCGCAGTGTCTCGTCTGTCTGCGAGAGAGCGCCTTTTTTACCCGCCACTGCCATGCGGCATTTGCCAAGACCGAGGTCCAGAAGCTCATAGATGTCCGGCTCTTGCTCGAGTAAAATATCAAGCCCCGCAACGCCAACATCGGCAGCACCGTGCTCCACATAGATTGCGACATCCGAGGGCTTTGCCCAGAAGTAGCGAACATGGTTCTCGGTATTTTCAAAAATAAGCTTGCGGCTGTCTTCTAAAATCTCCGGGCAACCGTAGCCGATCTCGTCGAACAGCTTATAGACCTTTTCACCCAGCCGCCCCTTCGGGAGGGCGACGCTGATCGTGTCATTCAAGGATCTCAAGCCCCCCTTCCCCGAGATGCAAAAGCTGCTTTGCGCGGAGCGTTTCACTTTTCGCGGTCTGCACGCGCACACGCTGGCCGTTCGCCGTCAGCATCTTTACAGCCCCAGCGAGCTTTGCCGTGTCAGCCCCCGGGTCGTAGAGCAGCAAAACGTCAACGTCGAACCCGTCGTCCTCGTTGTCGCAACGCGCAAGCTCGTTGATATACACAGCAAAACCGATAGCCTCGCAGCGCTTTCCGAGCTTCTCCATAAGCTTGTCATACCGCCCGCCAGATAAAATCGCCGTTGGCACGCCCGCGATAAACCCCTGAAAAATGAGTCCGTTATAGTACGCGAGATCGTTCACAACCGAAAAATCGAGCCAGATTGCGCTGCGTTCCTCGTCCGAGAGCACTTCCGCAAGAGCGCGCAGCTCGCCAAGCGAAGCACACATCTTGTCATTATCGGATATCTTCTCTGCCTTTTCTATCGTATCTGTCAATTCTCCGCACAGTTCGGTGAGCGTGATCAGCTTTTCCTGTGCAGAATTTGAGACGCCGTTCTCTTTACAGAGTCGCACTACCTCGTGCGCGTTTTTGTGGCCAATACAGCGCAGGAGTCTCTCGGAAAGCCGCTCCGGTAAATTGCAGGACTCCATAAGCCCCGAAACAAAGCCCATGTGCGAAACGACCATAACATTTTCGTCGCTGAGTCTTTGAAGACTCCGGCTGGCGAGCGAAACGACCTCATACTCGCTATAAAGATCCACACTGCCAATGCACTCGAGTCCAACCTGCATGATTTCCTTGAACTCACTCGCGCCGCGCGGCGTGCGGTAAACATTTTCGTTGTAATAGACCTTCTCCGGTTCGATTGGCTCCGTCGGAACATTTTTTGCGATTGAAAGCGTCACGTCCGGCTTTAAAGCCATGAGCCGCCCGTTCGGGTCGGTGAAGGTAACGACCTGACCACCGGGCAGAAAGCGCTTATTTGCAAGATAGAGGTCATATTCCTCGAACTTACTCATTTTATATTTGCGGTAGCCGTGCTGCTCGTATAGCTCGCGCAGATCGAAGATAGCGCGCTCCTCGCGGCGCAGGGCGGAGTTGATGATATTCACGGGCGGAACGCCCCCTTTCCTTGTTTACGAGTATACAGAAAACGGCGCGCAACGTCAATACTTCATTCCGCTAATTAATTACCTAATTAACAAACGGAATTGTTTATCTTGCCAAGACCCGCGTTTTAATGGACGATGCCACGGATAAACGGCTTCTCCTCCGGCGCATTGGAACCAAAAACGTAGCAGCCGAGCAGATGTTCTTTCGCTTCCTCTGCCTTTTTGGCATCGTTTGCGTGGATGACCGCTAGCGTCTCTCCTTTTTCACAGAAATCCCCGACCTTCTTTCGCAGCTCCACGCCAACAGAAAGGTCGATAGGACTGTCCTTCGTCTCGCGTCCCCCGCCGAGCGTTATGCAGGCACGGCCAACGCCCTCTGCCTCAAGTCTCTGCACAAAGCCGGCCGCGGGCGACAGGACTTCGATTTGATACTTCGCAACCGGAAGCAAGGACGGATCATAGACCGCACGCTCGTCGCCGCCCTGCGCTTTCACAAATTCCGCGAGCTTGTCCAGCGCAGCGCCGGTCGCGATGCTCTCCTCAAGCTGCCTGCGCGCCGCTTTTTCGTCCGGCGCCTTTGCCGCCGCCGTGAGTACCTGCGCACCGAGCGTCAGGCACAGCTCACGCAGATTGCCGCCGTCCTCACCCTTCAAAACTGCAATGGCCTCTTTGACCTCCAAAGCGTTGCCAACGAAGCAACCGAGCGGCTTTTCCATGTCAGAGACGACTGCAACCGTCTTTTTTCCCGCATTTTTGCCGAGCGCCACCATTTCGCGGGCAAGTGCAAAGGAATCTTCCTCTTTTTTCATAAAAGCGCCGTTACCGGTCTTTACATCCAAAACGATGACGTCCGCACCGGAAGCGAGCTTTTTGGACATAATGCTGCTCACAATGAGAGGCATACTATCCACTGTGCCGGTCACGTCGCGCAAAGCATAGAGCTTTTTGTCTGCCGGGACGAGGCGCGCGGTCTGGCCAGCAATGACGAGGCCGACCTCATTTGCCTGCCGGATAAAGCGCGCGCCGTCAATGCTGGTCGTGAGACCCGGAAAGCTCTCCAGCTTATCGATAGTGCCTCCTGTGTGGCCGAGACCGCGGCCGGACATCTTGGCGATCTTCACCCCGCAGCTTGCGAGCATCGGGCACAGGGCGAGCGAGGTTTTGTCTCCCACGCCGCCGGTCGAGTGTTTATCCACCTTAACGCCCTCGATCCCCGAAAGGTCAAGCGTGTCGCCGCTGGCAATCATCGCATTCGTAAGATGCAGCGTCTCCTGCTCCGTAAGCCCGCGAAACCAGATGGCCATCAGCAGCGCCGAAATCTGGTAGTCAGGGATGCTCCCGTCAACATATCCGCCGATGAGAAATTCAATTTCCGTACGCGTGAGCGCTCCGCCGCCGCGCTTTTTCAAAATGAGTTCGCAGGTATTCATGAAAATGCCCTCCCATATCGTTTTCTTTGCCCCGATTTTACCATCACACGGCGCAATTGGAAAGACTTTTTCACGTTCGTCGCGCATATCCTTTTGGGGAAAGCAGTTTTCAGGAAAAGGAGGACTTATGGATATTGAATTGACAGGCAGCTACCCCATCATCCTTTCCGGCGCGGAGACGGGCACGCTCGCAGTTGTGCGAGATGGGCTTTTCTGGATCTTCGACGCTAAGTGCACCATGCAGAAGGATCTGGTGCGGCTGTCCGTTTTTGGGGAGGATGGCGAAGGGTATCTCGGCGTTATGGAGCCATGCGGGGACAGCCTTGTTTTGACAAAACGCCTGAGCCGCGCCACGCTTGCCGGTTTTCCACAGACGATCACGCACGCGGGCGTACATGAGGAGAACGCATCCGCGCCGGCTGTCATTGATTCCCCACATAAAGATGAAGCAAGCATCGAAAGCGGTATTGATACCCCACTGGATGAGAATAAACCTCCCTCAACGCAAAGCACACTTCCACCCGTTGTTCTCAGCTGGCGTCCGTGCCCCTGTCCCTGCTCGTTCGTTTCCGCCATGACGGAAAAGGCGGCGCTGGGAGATGTACGGGGCGCATATTTTGCGGAGGACGGTGCGAGGACCTATGTGGCCGTGCCGGTCGAAGCCGCTGCCGGAATGCCCTATGGGGCTGTTCCGTTTCTATGGCAATCAAATTTTTCAGGAAAAATTTTCCTTATCTGTGCTATAGAGGACAACAAAATTATTCGGAGGCTCACATAACGGGACTCCGAATATTTTTATACGCATAAGGAAATACTGTTTTCTGTGCTAGGTATTCGGCACGCAAGAAAACAAAAGGAGGCACCTTCTATGGCAAATTTGACGTCAAAGGAACTGACCGCTCTTGAAGAACAGATCAGTTCCGAGGAAACACTTGTTAAGAAGTACCAGGCAATGGCCAGCATGTGCTGCGACACGAAACTCCAGCAGGATCTGAACAACTTTGCGAACAAGCACCGTGCCCACTACACGACGCTCGTATCTTTCTTACAGTAACGGGAGGGGCGAAACGATGAATCAGAACGCACAGGGACTTTCCGAAAAGGAAATTTTTCAGGACTGCCTCAGCAGCCAGAAATTCCTTACGACGAACTACAACACCTTTGCCGGCGAATGCGTCAACGAGCAGCTCAGAAGCGCTTTTCTGAACATTCTTGACGACGAGCATCGCATTCAGGCAGACATCTTCAACGACATGAGTGCCAACGGCTGGTACCAGACTCAGCCCGCCGACCAGCAGCAGATTCAGCAGGTCAAGCAGAAGTTCCCGGCCCAAATGTAACAGCAAAAAATCGCACGGACAGTTTTACGTCCGTGCGATTTTACATTAACCAACGGTATAGGCCCCCCGCACAAGCAGCGTCACGCTGCCGCTCGCAGTCACATTGGCGCTTGACCCGGTAAGGCAGAGGTGGTTTTCGGTGAGAGCCGCGCCCGCATTGAGGGGCGAACCAGTGGTAACATCTGAAAGCGATCCGCTCGTGTTCGCTGCTCCAGAGCGCAGAACAAGCTCGCAACCGGCGCCACATTTGAGCGTCTGCCCGTTTGAGAGCGTCACGGCGCTGAAATTGACCGTTGTATTCGCAGAAGCGATCTGCTGCTCAAGCTGCTGGGCCTGATTATCGAGCTTTGTTTGAAATTCAGCCTGCAGCTTTGGCGTCAGTGTGTCGTCCAAATAGCTTTTCGCGACCAGCGGATCGGACTCGGTACCATAAGTCGAGGCGGCATAGGCCCCGACGCCCGCACCAGCGGCAACGAGCAAAGCGGCAATGAGGACTGTCTTGAGCTTTTTGTTCATCTTATGTACTCCCTTTTCAACGTGGCGGGCCGGCGGGAAACCGGCCCGCTCCATTTTTTACCCTTCCAATCCGAAGCTCACGGCGATGGCGTTGTCCACCTCGCTCATGACTGGCTCCGGGATGCTGCCCATCCGCTCGCGCAGACGGGACTTATCAAGCGTTCTGATCTGTTCAAGCAGAATGACACTGTCGCGGCTTAGGCCGCAGCTCTGGGCCGAAAGCTCTATGTGCGTTGGTAGCCGCGCTTTCCCAACCTGGGAAGTAATGGCCGCGGCGATCACNNCGTTGGGCTGTGCTTGTTGCCGGTGTCGTTCTGGACAATGAGCACGGGGCGCATGCCGCCCTGCTCGCTGCCAACCACAGGACTGAGGTCGGCATAATATATATCCCCACGTCTGACTGTGTTCACATTATTCACACTCCGATGACAGATTGCCCGCTACATTCTATGTAGGAGCGTACTATCATTGTTTCACAGGAGCGAGAAATTTATACATCTGTGCACAACTTCTCAGCCAACGTAAACGCGAGGAACGCGCGGAGAAACGGCGCACAACAGCTCGTAGGAGATGGTTCCGGCCTTTTCGGCAAGCTCATTGACCGAAATTGTCTCTTTGCCGTCCGCGCCAAAAATCGTCGCGACATCGCCCGCTTTAACATCCGGGGCACCGGTCACGTCAACCATGCACATGTCCATGCAGATGCGTCCGACCTGCGGGCAGCGCTTGCCGTGGATAAGGAATTCGAGCTTATTTGAAAGCGCGCGGTGCAACCCGTCCGCGTAGCCGACGGGAATAACCGCGAACCGCGAGGGCCGCTTTGCCGTAAAAGTGCAACCGTAGCCGATGGAGTCCCCCGCCGCGTGATCCGTCACGGCGGCAATGCGGGAGCGCAGAGACATGGCGGGGCGCAGCGCAATTCCCCCCTGCTCTTTCGCCGGATAAAGCCCGTACAGCGCGATGCCAGGACGCACCATATCAAGATAAGTCTCCGGGTAGTTGATCATCGCGCCGCTGTTCGTGCAGTGGCGGATGTCAAATTTTATGTTTGCGCGGCGCTCAATCTCCGAAGTTGCGTCCATGAAAGCCTTGAACTGCCTTCGCGTGTCGGCCTCACACCCCTCACGGGACGGCTCGTCCGAAACGGCAAAGTGGGTAAAGACCCCCTCCGGCTGAAGGTTCGGGAGCTGTACAGCTTCGACCGCATTTGAAACGTCTCTGTTTTTAACGTCAAAGCCCAACCGGCCCATGCCGGTTTCAAGCTTGATGTGAACCTTGAGCTTTTTACCCGTTTTGTTGCGCGACTTATCGTATGCCCGCGCGGTCGCAAGGTCGCCTAGGGCCTGCGTCGCGTCGAGGTTGGATAAAGCCTCCGCATATTCCGCCGCCGTTGCGCCCAGGATGAGGATCGGCAGCTCGGTCCCGGCTTTCCGAAGCTCCTCGGCTTCGTCGATGCAGGCCACCGCGAGGTAGCCGCAGCCACACTTTTCCAGCCGTTTTGTAACCGGAACGGCTCCGTGCCCGTAGGCGTCCGCTTTGACAACGCCTAAAAACCGGCATCCCGCCGGCAGCTTTGCTGTCATCGCGCGGACATTGTCTTCAATGGCGGAAAGATCGATTTCCGCCCACGTTCTCTTTTTGCAGTCTTCCAAAGTCGTTTGCCTCTTTTGTATATCATCAGCCATGCATAAGACCGGAAACACAGGCCACCTCTACAAAGCATGACACTTCAATCGTATTTCCCGATTAATTTTACCCTGTGGCGTGTCTGGTCCCTTCCCTGATTCATGCAAATTTCGTGATGTTCATTATGATCTCCGTTTTCTCATCGCTGCGCAGTTCGGCGTAAACAGGCGTCATGTCGCTCTGCTTCTGCCAGAGCCGCAGCCTTGCGCCGTCGCCGGACTGTAGCTCGGAGACGAAATATGCCTCACCGTCTCTTTTCTCGGTCCAGACGGATGAAAGATGGCCGTTTTTCAAAAAGCGCGAAAGCGTTGGCAGGGACATGAGCGGCGAGAGTTTTCCCGAAAGGGCCGTGCCGGTATCCAGCTGTACGCCGTCGTACTCCAGCCGTGCGCCATCGTCCGCAACCGTTGCCTTGACCCTTGTGACCGACTCCGGGGCCAGGACCTCGACCGTTTCCCCGTCCGCCGTCTGCGCATAGCGCAGAGTGTATTCGCAGGCCAGCGTATCGTCGGACGAGGTGACTACCGCTTCTGTTTCGTGGTCGGCGGCGGCGAGATAGCTCTCCCGCCACGTGCTGAACTTTTCCTTATTCTCCGCCGAGTTCCCGCAGCCGCAGAGCAGGGCGAAGGCCATCGTGAGTGCAAGCATACCCGCTCGCTTGATGACAAATCATTCCTTTCCGCATAAGATGCGGCAACGGAAGTATTGCGCAAATCGACGCGCGCAGATTGTCGGGTAAACTTTTTGTCTGACCATGCAGAAGATTGCAGAAATACTGCCGTATTTCAAGCTTTTTTCATGCAGATCTGGCAAAAAACCTGCCGCCAAAACGCCGCGGGGATTTGATTGGCGCTTCCTCAGGCCGCTTCACGAGCTTCGCGTTCAGCTTTCGTATTTTTCAGAGGTAATGGTTTTCATGGCCTCCGGAATCGCATCGAGAATATCGCTTGGAAGCATTGCGTACTCTCCATATTTCTCCGCGCAAAGGTCGCCCGCGCGCGCATGGACCCAGCAGGCCGTCACAACCGCGCGCTTGATCGAAAGCTGGCAGCACAACGCACCGATGAGACCCGCGAGCACGTCCCCACTGCCGCCCTTGGCCATGCCGGCGTTTCCCGCGTCGATGATGTAAACCTCCCCGTCCGGAAAGGCGCAGACGGTGTGGTGCCCCTTGAGGACAAGAACGCACTGGCGGCTGGTCGCAAAATTGCGCGCGTCTGAAACGCGGTCGCCGGAGAGCGTTCCGCCGAGACGCAGAAATTCGCCCGTGTGCGGCGTGAAGATCGGGTCAACGTGCGCCATGCGAAGCGTCGTTTCCTCGTTTCCGAGGGCGAAAAGGCCATCCGCATCAATAACAAGCTGCTTTACGCTCATGCGGTAAACAGAGCGCACAAGCTTTGTAAGCTCCTCTGAACGCCCCAGCCCACAGCCCAAAACGCAGACATCGCTCGCGGCAATTTTGTCAACGATGTCAAGCTGGGCTTCGGTCGTAAACTTTCCGCTCCCGTCACAGGCGAGGGGAAACGGCATCGGCTCATAGAGCCGCGCGGCTTCAATAGGATAGATAGCCTCCGGCACGCCGACCGAGACAAGTCCCGCGCCGCCACGTGACGCCGCGAGCGCGCAAAGGGCCGGCGCACCTGTGTAGCCGACGCTGCCGCCGAGGATGAGAAGCTTTCCGTAGTCCCCCTTGTGACTGATCTCTTGCCGTTTCGGAAGCGCCACGTCCGAAGGGCCAACAGCAAAAACGTCCGTCTCCGCGTGTTTTAGAAGCTCCGCCGGAATGCCGATGGGGGCAATCTTGAGTTTGCCCCGGCTGGTGCAGCCGGGTTCGGCAAAATGGCCGATCTTTGCCATAGAAAAAGTTACCGTCACGTCTGCGTGAACCGCCTCGCCGAAAATACGGCCCGTGTCCGCTTCAACGCCGCTCGCGATGTCCGCCGAAACGACGGGGGCGGGGGATGCATTCATAAGCCGGATGGCAGCAAGGGACTTGCCCTGAACCTCTCTTGTCAGGCCGATGCCGAAAACCGCGTCGATGATAACGCCGGCATGATCTGTGAAGGTCTTTGTCTTTTCGTTGTCCGGGAAAAGGTCCGTGAGCGCGCCGCCTGCTTCGATGAGCTGGCGCTCCATTTCGAGTGCGTCCGCCGTCATCTTGTCCCGCTCGCCGGCAAGATAGCAGCGCACCTCCACGCCGCGGCGCAAAAGCTGAACGGCGGCAGCGATTCCATCTCCCCCATTGTTGCCGCTGCCGCAGAAAACGGCGGCGCTGCGGTTTTCGTTCAGGAGCGAATAGGCCGTTTCCGCCACCGCCTTGGCAGCGTTCGTCATTAGCAATAAAGAGGGCACCCCATAGTCCCTGACGGCCTTTTCATCCGTCTCCCGCATCGCTTTCGCATTTGTGAGTCTCATGTCGTTACCCTCATACTTTCTCCAAACCGCCAAAAGGCGCTTTTTTCATCCTTTTATTCTGCGCACATTATATCCTGTACAGAATAATTAGTCAATTTACTTCTTGCTAATTTGGTTATTCTGTGGTATAAAAGTAGAAAGTAAAATGCGCTGATGGGGAAGATAACGCCACAGCTTTGCGAAAGAGAAGGGCAGCCGCCGGCTGAAAGCCGCCCGCGCGAAGCAGTCGTTTGTTCGCCCCGGAGCACCCGGTTAATCCCCGGCGGGACCNNCCGTCCCGTTACAGACGGCAGAGCGCGGCGCTGCGCGTTAAAGCATATGCGCCGAATTCGGGTGGTACCACGGAAGCAGAGCCTTTCGTCCCGTTATCTTTGCGGGATGAAGGGTTTTTTCATATCTATAAAGGAGAAAGCACACATGAAAAAGCTGTTGCAGGATCTAAAAGAAAGCTCTCTGTCAGCGATAACAGACGCGGACAGCATCGACGTGCTCGAATCGCTGCGCGTCAAGTATCTGGGCAAAAAAGGCGAGCTGATCGCCGTCTTGAAGCAGATGGGCACGCTCTCCGCCGAGGAGCGCCCGGTTATGGGCCAACTGGCAAACGACGTGCGCGAAGCATTGACGAACTCCATTGAGGAAAAGCGCAAAGAGCTTGAGGAAAAGATGCTCGAAAAGCGCCTGCGCGCGGAGACGATCGACGTCACCATTCCCGGGAAGCCCGTCACAATCGGCAAAAAGCACCCGCTCAACACCGTTTTGGACGAGGTCAAGGAAATCTTTGTCGGCATGGGCTTCACCGTCGCCGAGGGTCCTGAGATCGAATACGCCGAATATAACTTCACAAAGCTCAACACGCAGGAGGGCCACCCCGCCCGCGACCGTTCGGACACCTTCTATTTCACGGACGACGACCGCATCCTTCTGCGCACGCAGACCTCCCCCGTACAGGCGCACGTCATGGAAACGCAGAGCCTGCCGATCCGCATCATC
>DEMY01000034.1:0-3020 GCA_002359425.1 Clostridiales bacterium UBA2658 | reverse complement strand
GAAGGTCTTGTTGTTGACAAGGGCGTCACGATGGGCGACCTCAAGGGTACGCTCGACACGCTCATAAAACGGCTCTACGGCGAGGACACCGTCACCCGCTTCCGCCCGCACCACTTCCCATTTACGGAACCGTCCTGCGAGGTCGATATCCAGTGCTTTGAGTGCGGCGGAAAGGGTTGCCGCGTCTGCAAGGGCGAGGGCTGGATCGAGATTTTGGGCGCAGGTATGGTCCATCCGAAGGTTTTGGAAAACTGCGGCATCGACTCGTCCGTCTATTCGGGCTATGCCTTTGGCGTCGGCCTTGAGCGCATTACGATGCGCCGTTTCGATATCAGCGACCTGCGTCTCGTCTATGAAAACGACGTGCGGTTCCTGAACCAGTTTTAAGGAGGGAGAGAAAAATGGTATTATCGCTTGAATGGCTCCGTGCATTCACGGATGTGGACGTCACGGACAAGGAATACTGCGACGCGATGACGCTCTCCGGCTCCAAGGTCGAGGGCTGGGAGGTCACAGGCGAAGACATTGAAAACGTTGTCGTCGGCAAGGTCACTGAAATCGTCCGCCACGAAAACTCGGACCATATGTGGATCTGTAAGGTTGACGTAGGCAAAAATACGCCGCTCACCATCGTCACAGGCGCGCAGAATGTCCGCGCGGGCGACCTCGTCCCCGTTGCGATAGACGGCGCAAAGCTCCCCGGCGACAAGGAAATCCGCACGGGCGACCTGCGCGGCGTCACATCCGAGGGGATGCTCTGCTCCGTGAAGGAGCTGGGCTTTGACCTGCACGACTGGCCCTATGCCATAGAGGATGGCATCTTCATTTTGCAGGAGCCTTGCAAGCCTGGGGATGATATTAAAAAGGTGCTTGGCCTGGGCGACACGGTCGTCGAGTTTGAAATCACGAATAACCGCCCCGACTGCCTGTCCGTCATCGGTCTCGCCCGCGAGAGCGCCGCGACCTTTGACAAGGAGCTGAAGCTGCACAAGCCCGTCGTAAAGGGCGGCGCGGGCAGCATTCAGGAAAAGCTCAAGGTTGAAATCGAAGCCACTGATCTTTGCCCGCGCTACACCGCGATGATGGCAACGAACATTAAAATCGGCCCCTCCCCTGCCTGGATGCGCCGCAGGCTCCGCGCCTCGGGCGTGCGTCCCATCAACAACATCGTCGATATCACGAACTACGTCATGCTCGAATACGGCCAGCCGATGCACGCTTTCGACTACGGCTGCGTAAACGGCGGCAAAATCGTCGTCCGCCGCGCAAAGTCCGGCGAAAAGCTACAGACACTGGATGCGAAAGATCGCGCCATCACGCCCGACATGCTTGTCATTGCGGACGAACACGACCCCATCGGTCTTGCTGGCGTCATGGGCGGCGCTTCGAGCGAAATTACGGATGAAACACACACCATCGTTTTTGAGTCTGCGAACTTCGACGGTACGACCATCCGCAAGACCGCCGTCGCTCTAGGCATGCGGACGGACGCCTCCGGACGCTTTGAAAAGGGCCTCGACCCCATGAACACCGTCCCGGCGGTCGAGCGCGCCTGCGAGCTTGTCGAACTGCTCGGCGCGGGCGATGTGCTCGACGGCTATATCGACGTTGTGGCGGTCAAGCCGAAGGAGCTAACGCTCCCGCTGGAACCTGCGCGCATCAACGCACTTCTGGGCACGGACATTTCGCGCGACTTCATGGTGCAGGTCCTCGAAAAGCTCGACTTCACACTTGAGGGCGATACAATCCGCGTCCCCTCCTTCCGCTCGGACATCGAGAGCTGCGCGGACGTTGCCGAGGAGGTCGGCAGATATTACGGTTTCGACAAAATTCCTTCCACACTTTTCGCGGGCGAGACCGTCATCGGCGGCTATTCGCCGGAGCAGCAGTTTGAGCGGCAGCTCGGCACGCTTTGCCGCGGCATGGGCTTTTATGAGGTCATGACCTATTCCTTTGGCAGCCGAACCGCGTGGGACAAAATTCATCTCCCAGCGGACAGCCCGCTTAGAGATGCCTACGTCATCCAGAACCCGCTCGGCGAGGACACAAGCGTCATGCGCACGACTTCTCTGCCCTCCATGCTGGACGTTCTCGGCACAAACTTTGCAAAGCGCAACATGGATGTAAAGCTCTATGAACTTGCAACCATCTACCGCCGCGCCGAAAACATCGCGCTTGCCGACGAGCAGATTATCCTGACCTTCGGTGAATACGGCAAGGACGCGGGCTTCTATGAACTCAAGGGCGAGATTGAGGGCATTTTGTGTGCGCTTCGCATCGGAAACGTCCGTTTTGAGGCCGTCACGGACAACCCCGCCTACCATCCGGGCCGCTGCGCAAAGATTACGAGCGGCGGGATCTGTATCGGCATCATGGGCCAGACGCACCCGTCAGTGGTCCCCGAATTTGGCCTTACCGGCGCTGTTTACACGGCGGAGCTGAACGTAAACGCGCTGCGCGCCTGCGTCGCCCCGAACCCGGCCTATCATCCGTTACCCCGTTTCCCCGCCATCACGCGCGACATCGCGCTTGTATGCAGCGAAAGCGTAACGGTTGCCCAGCTTATTGACACGATGCTCGCAGTTGGCGGCGAGTATTTGGAAGCCTGCCGTCTGTTCGACGTTTACACCGGCGCGGGCATCTCGGAGGGCAAGCGGAGCGTCGCTTTCTCGCTCACGATGCGCGCCAAAAACCAGACGCTCACGGACGATCACGCGGACGAAGTTGTGCGTGCAATTCTGGAGGAACTGAAAAAAGTCCATGGCGCAGTCATAAGATAGAGACAAACGCGTTAAAATGTAATGGAAACGTAATATTTGACGGCTTTACTCTGCGCAGAAATTTGATATAATGTAAGGAATGAAACACCAAAGGGAGGGCGCTGGCATGGAAGACGCAACGCGCAAGTTCAACGTGATCGACAGCAAAACGGAAATGAAGGAGATTCTTTCATCCGTGTATAATTCGCTCGTCGTGAAGGGCTACAACCCCATCAACCAGATTGTCGGCTATATTCTCTC
>DEMY01000020.1:17882-52947 GCA_002359425.1 Clostridiales bacterium UBA2658 | reverse complement strand
CCGGAGAAAAACACCGTACCGCTCCCGTCAAGCCCCGTGATGCACGGCTCCTCGCCAAAATGCGCCGCGGCACGCGCAAGCTTTACTTCGGAACCGCAGCCGCAAAATCCAAGCTCGCCCGCTGCGCGGTCCGCCCCGCAGCCGCGCGGACAGAGATTGCAGCCGCGCGCTTTTTCAGTCGGCATATGTTTTCACTCCCAATGCATATTATCCCTCATCTTAGCACGCCCGCGGTTTGATTGCAATATTCAGTTTATGCGGCCGCTTTAAGCACAGTCGTGAAAAAGCGAAAAAATATTCGCTGATAATTAAATAATTATGCAATTTTACTCTTGCAAATTAAAGAATGCCATGGTATCATCCGACTATACTGAATGTTCGGAGGATTTTTATTATGAGCGATATAAAAAAATGCGTTCTGGCTTATTCGGGTGGCCTTGACACTTCCATCATCATCCCGTGGCTGAAAGAGAACTACGGCTGCGAGGTCATTGCGGTTTCCGGCAATGTCGGACAGGGCGACGAGCTGGAAGGGCTGGAGGAAAAGGCGCTCAAGACCGGTGCGAGCAAGCTCTACATCCTCGACCTTATCGACGACTACGCCGAAAACTACATTGTGCCGACCATGAAGGCCGGTGCGCAGTACGAGACCTACCTTCTCGGCACCTCCACCGCGCGCCCCTGCATCGCCAAGGGCCTTGTCGATGTCGCTCTTAAGGAGGGCGCGGATGCGATCTGCCACGGCTGCACCGGCAAGGGCAACGATCAGGTGCGTTTTGAGCTTGCCGTCAAAGCGCTCGCGCCGCAGATGGAAATTATCGCCCCGTGGCGCGAGTGGGACATCAAGAGCCGCGAGGAGGAGATCGAATACGCCGAGGCACACAACATTCCTCTGAAAATAAACCGCGAAACGAACTACTCGAAGGACAAAAATATGTGGCACCTGAGCCACGAGGGCCTTGACCTTGAGGACCCGATGAACGAGCCGACCTATAACAAGCCCGGCTTTTTGGAGCTTGGCGTTTCGCCCGAAATGGCCCCCGACAAGCCCGCCTATGTCGAGATCGCCTTTGAAAAGGGCGCCCCGGTTTCGGTAGACGGCGAAAAGATGAAGGTTGCGGATATTATCTGGAAGCTCAACAAGCTTGGCGGCGAAAACGGCGTCGGCATCATCGACATCGTTGAAAACCGGCTTGTCGGCATGAAGTGCCGCGGCGTGTATGAAACGCCGGGAGGCACGATCCTCTATAAAGCGCATGAGGTGCTCGAAACGCTCTGCCTTGACAAGGCTACCGCGCATTTGAAGGAACAGCTTGCAGTCACTTACGCGGAGCTTGTCTACAACGGCCAGTGGTTCACGCCCCTGCGCAAGGCGCTGGATGCTTTCGTCGAGTCAACGCAGGAAACCGTCACCGGCACTGTGAAGCTCAAGCTCTACAAGGGCAATATCACAAACGCCGGCGTCGAGTCACCGTATTCGCTGTACTCCGAAAATATTGCAACCTTCGGTGAGAGCGACTATAACCAGAAGGACTCCGAGGGCTTCATCAACCTTTACGGCCTGCCCATCAAGGTTCACGCCCTCATGGAGCAGGGAAAGCTCGGAAAGTAAGCACATAGGGGATCGCGCCGCAGTATGTTTTCTGCGGCGCGGTCATTTTCTTTGCTATCGACCAATTTATAAAAACAGCAAAAGGCGCAATCTGCAAGATAATATCCTGTTTGAATAACAAATAGTAATAACTTGTTGACTTTCAAGAATAAGGTGAATTGGTTTTGGCGTTGACAATTCAGAGCATGTAGCGTATACTAATAAAAATAAAGGGCACTATCAATTGACGGTGCCACGGCTCAAACTTGGGTTAAAAAATAACCGCTGACTTGGCTAGGGTACGGCGGTTATTTTTTTCTGCTATTACTTCTGAGAAGCGCTGCAAAGCTTATCGGCGCAATCACACATAAGGTACGCCTTTTCACCAAAAAGAGTCAGAAATACGACCCTTTTTGGGGCGGCTACCTGCCGAAATGTTGATAGCGTCCCGTGAAAATGGCGCAAGTTTGAAAGAATATCGGATATTATATGGAGGAAAAAATGCCAACCGGCGAGAGTACAATCTTAAAAGGAAAAATATTTGAACCGCTTCTGAAATTCACGCTGCCGCTGATGCTGACGGTGCTTATTCAAGCCATGTATGGAGCCGTCGATCTCGTGATCGTTGGCAAGTTCGGCGGGACGGCGAGCGTCGCCGCAGTGTCGAACGGCAGCCAGATTATGCAGAACGTGTCGGATTTTATCACCGGCCTTTCGATGGGCGTGACTGTGCTGATTGGGCACTGCATCGGCGCGAAGGACAAGGAGGGCGCGGCGCGCGCAGTCGGCGGCATGGTTTGGGTTTTTGCAATCGTTGCGCTTGTCATCACGGCCCTTTTTGAGATTTTTGCCGATGACATGGCGGTTTGGATGCACATCCCGGACGAGGCGCGCGATGCAATGGTGACCTATATCCGTGTATGCTCCGGCGGTATTGTTTTCTCAACAGCGTTCAATGTCATCAGCGGTCTGTTTCGTGGGCTTGGTAACTCCCGCTCGCCGCTTTTGTTCATCACGGTCGCCTGCGTCACAAACATTTTCGGCGACCTGCTTCTTGTCGGCGTTTTTAAAATGGATGCGCTTGGCGCGGCAATCGCGACCGTTTTTGCACAGGCTGCGTCCGTCGTCTTTTCCCTCTGGAAGATCAAAAAGGACGGACTGCCTTTCACAGTCCGGCGCGAGCATTTCCTCAAGTGGCGCAAGGCCGGAAAACAGATTTGGCGTATCGGCTCGCCGGTTGCGTTCCAGGATCTTCTGGTAAGCATATCGTTTTTTATTATCATGGCTATTTTGAACAATATCGGCCTCGTAGCTTCCGCAAGCGTTGGCATCGCGGAAAAGCTCTATATCTTCCTCGCGCTGGTGCCTATTTCGTTTATGTTTGCGCTGTCTGCCTTTGTTGCACAGAACATGGGCGCGGGCCAGCCGAAGCGCGCAATGCAGGGGATGGGGGTCGCGATGCGCGTGGCGTTTGCCTTCGGTGTTGTCATGTTCGCGGTGACGGTGTTTGCCGGCAACTGGCTCGCCGGCCTTTTCACGGACGACCCCGCCGTTATTGCCTCGACGCACGACTATCTGCGCGGTGTCGGCGGCGAATACCTGATACTTCCGTTTGTCTTCTGCTTCCTCGGTTATTTCAACGGTATCGGGCACACGAAATTTGTCTTCATTGAAGGGCTTGTTTCGTCCTTCGGCGCGCGCATTCCGCTTTGCTGGGCATTCAGCCACATGGCGGACACGAACCTTTTCAAAATCGGCCTGTCCGTTCCTGCTTCGTCGGCCATTTCGCTCCTCATGTGCGTTATATATTACTTCTGGGTGCGAAAACGGACTTTGACGAAGCTCGCGCAGTAAAATCTCATATATGTACAAACAACCCTCTGCAAAAACGGTCAGGCCCGGTTTGCAGAGGGTTCTTTTTGCAAAGGGAGAAAGAGAAGCCTGGACAAAATGAAGAGAAGACGTTAAATAATAAGAGAGAATGAATGGCAAAGTGGGAGTCTTAAAGCTCCTTGCCGTTTTCAGGCGAGGGTGACTTGACGCGGACAGACTCGGGCGTTACGATGACGACGCCTCTGGCGCTCATTTTGCCGCCGGTCATGGCTTCAGCATTTTGCTTCCACTCGTCGAAGACGGGACCGCTTGTCCGGTATTCAGCGGCGCCGGTAATCAGATAGGACTCCATGGTTTCCGCATCCAGTGCAAGGACGCTGGCTCTGCCGTTTTTGCGGATGTTTTCGAGGGTGTGGTTCATCATAACGTCGCAGAGGATAAGCTTCCCGTTGTCCGTCAGTTCCTTGAAGCCGATGACGGAGATGTCTGGTTCATCGGCGCCTGTGCCGACAAACCAGAAGGACTGTCCCTCAAAGCACTTTTTGACGCTTTCTTCAAGCTGTTTCATAAAGCAGCCTCCTTTTTATTTAATGGTTACATCTTAATAAAACAGCTGCGCAAATGCAATATATTATCAAATTGTTGAGCGGCTGATTGATTTCTGAGCCGCTATGTAATTTGATATCGTCAGCAGGCGTCTTTGTGGGTCGGACAGCCGGAGCAAATCGCATCGATCTTGTCGCCGCCATGCTCCATGCCCCACTCGTTTATTTTAAAGAGCAGGGGGATGACGGAGTAGCCCTTTTTGGTCAGCGAATATTCGACCTTCGGCGGAATTTCGGTGTACTGTTTGCGGGTGACCATGCCGTCTGCCTGTAGCTCTTTCAGAGAATTGGCGAGCATCGTATCTGTGATGTTGCCAAGCTCTGTGCGCAGCTCGGAATAACGCATGGTCGTGAAGCGCGCGAGCGTGCAAATGATGCGAGATTTCCACTTGCCACAGAACACGTCCAGCGCATATTCGAGCGGGCAGCGAATGTCCTTTTCCAGCTTTGGCGTGTACATAGCAGAGTACCTCCGATTTTTGTAGTAACTCATTATACCATAGTACTTAATGAGATTCAAGCGGGTGATGAATTCATCGACTTTTTTACCACTTTGATAGATTGCTGCTTGTTAGTACCATTCAGATACATAATTTTACTATAAAAGATATAATCTTCAAGGCGAATACGCTGGCGTATTTGGAAGGAAGCTATAAAATGGAATATATAATCGACATTATCAATAAAATGCAATACATAGTACAATGATACTTGACAAAACAAAAAAGTAATAGTAGAGTAAAAAATTAAATAGATTTACATGAATTATAGTAAATAGTAATTAGATTTTGCTACTAAGATTAAAAGGAGTATAAAGAATGAATAAGAAGATAGCAGTAATCCTTTCCGCGTTCCTTTGCCTGTCGGCTCTTACCCCCTTCGCATCTGCCGCTAACAGCCCTGTTATTAATAGTAAATCCTTCACGNNTTGTGATGAAAGAGGGCCAAGACCTTGTGCTGAAAAACGTAACGGTTGTCCCCGAAACAGGATTTATAATCGTTACCGAAGAAATGGACAAACAAGATGCCGGCGTGATGCGTGCCGACCCTGACAGGAATACCAGTAAAACGTTCAAACACGTAATTTATGATACAACAAGTAATGTCGCTATGGCTACCTGTGATTCGACTGTCACCGGTACCTATAGTCAGGCGGATAACTATGCGCAGGTCGATAGCGTTACAGCCTGCTTTGTTGGAGATTTCGCAAGTCATTTTAGCTATACGTCGAGCAAAAGCGGTGCATACGGCTATCTGAATGTCAAGTATGATGGGGGATCCTTAAGTACATTTACATACAATATAGCAACGAATGGCTTGCTCTCCGATAAATAGTCAGTCATGCGCTTGCAAGAATTTATAAGCAAGTAGAGCAAAGAAAGTTCATCTTTGGCTGTCTGCTCATACGAGGCATGGAAAATTTAGTAAATTTGTTGCTTCTGTAAACAGAGCACCGTATCAANNACAAAAAGGGCGCTGATATGAAAAATCAGCGCCCTTTTTCCGCGGAGGGCAGTGAATAAACGCCGATCGGCTCGGCAACGCAGTTAAAAAAGCGTGTTCCGCCGGTTTTACCGGAAACAGGGCAAGGAATTGTTGACAAGAGAAAAGATTATGATAAAATATATCAGTTATAATGTCTTCACTTGCCGACACAGGCAAGCGCTTCCCGCCTCGCGCGGGATTATTTTGAGAGAGACCATTTCGGGAGGAACACGGAAGAATGGAAAAATACGGACTTAACGAGCTGAGAGAAAAATTTCTTTCTTTTTTTGAGAGCAAAGGCCACTTGCGTCTGCCGAGTTTCTCTCTTATTCCGCAGAACGACGCTTCGCTTCTGCTCATAAACGCGGGCATGGCTCCGCTGAAGCCGTGGTTCACCGGCGAACAGGAGCCACCGCGCCGCCGCGTGACCACCTGCCAAAAGTGCGTTCGCACCGGCGACATTGAAAATATCGGACACACCGCGCGCCACGGTACCTATTTCGAGATGCTCGGTAACTTCTCCTTTGGCGACTATTTCAAACACGAAGCTATCGCGTGGGCGTGGGAGTTTTTGACCTCTCCCGGGTGGATCGGCATGGACCCGAACCGCCTGTATCCGTCCGTCTACGTGGAAGACGACGAGGCATTCGCCATCTGGCGCGACGAGATCGGCGTTCCGGCGGAGCGCATCACGCGGCTCGGCAAGGACGACAACTTCTGGGAGCACGGCTCCGGTCCGTGCGGCCCCTGCTCTGAGATTTACTTCGATCGCGGTGAGCAGTACGGCTGCGGCAGCCCTACCTGTGGCCCCGGCTGCGACTGCGACCGCTTTATTGAGATTTGGAACGTCGTTTTCAGCCAGTTTAGCAACGACGGAAACGGCAACTACACCGAGCTTATTCAGAAAAACATCGACACCGGCATGGGCCTTGAGCGCCTTGCCGTTGTGTGTCAAGGCGTTGACTCATTATTCGACGTAGACACCGTTATGAATATCACCAATAAGGTGAGCGAAATCACCGGCGCGCGCTATGGTCAGTCTAAGGCGGTCGATACCTCGCTTCGCGTCATCACCGACCACATCCGCAGCGCGACCATGATGATTGCGGACGGCGTTTTGCCCTCGAACGAGGGACGCGGCTACGTTTTGCGCCGTCTTCTCCGCCGCGCCGCGCGGCACGGAAAGCTCCTCGGCGTCAACGACCCGTTCCTTTACGAGGTCTGCGACACGGTTATCCACGAAAACAAGGTGGCCTATCCGGAGCTGGTGGCGAAAAAGGACTATATCACCCGCGTCATCAAGATTGAGGAAGAAAACTTTGCCAAGACCATCGACGGCGGCATGAAGATTGTTGCCGACATGCTCGACGAGCACAAAAAGTCCGGCGCAACGGTCTTTTCCGGCGCGGACGCCTTTAAGCTTTACGACACCTACGGCTTCCCCATCGACCTCACGGCGGAGATCGTTGAGGAGCAGGGCTTAAAGATCGACCGCAAAGATTTTGACGCTTGCATGGAGGAACAGCGTGTCCGTGCCCGCGAGGCCAGAGCCGCGCTGGGCGATCTTGCATGGGCCGGCATCGACCTCGGACTCGACGCGACGCCGACGCAGTTTACGGGCTATGACCACAACGAGGACACCGGAAGGGTACTCGCCATCGTTGTCGGAGAGGAACTGTGCTCGACGGCGAAGGAAGGCAACGAGGCCATCATCGTTCTGGACAAAACCCCGTTCTACGCCGAAATGGGCGGTCAGGTCGCGGACCACGGCTCGCTGAAAACGGCAAAGGGCGACTTCGAGGTTACCGATGTTCAGAAAAACAAGGCCGGCAAGTTTATGCACCACGGCAAAATTGTGAGCGGCAGTATTTCGGTGGACGATGAGGTTACAGCCGCCATCGACGTTTCGCGCCGCCGTGCCATTATGCGCGCGCACTCATCAACGCATTTGCTCCAGAAGGCGCTGAAAACCGTCCTTGGCGACCATGTCGAGCAGGCCGGTTCTCTGGTCGAGCCGGACAGGCTCCGCTTTGACTTCACGCATTTCTCTGCGATTTCGGAGGAAGAGCTTGCGCTTATTGAAAAGTATGTAAACCGCGCGATTTTGGAGGGCGATCCGATCGAAACGTGCGAAATGCCCATTGCGGAGGCCAAGGCCATGGGCGCGATGGCGCTGTTCTCCGAAAAATATGGGGACGTTGTCCGCGTGGTCAACATGGGCGGCTACTCCGTTGAGCTCTGCGGCGGCACGCATCTGGACAACACCGCGAAGGCTGGAGCGTTCCGCATCAAGAGTGAGAGTTCCATCGCTTCCGGCGTGCGCCGTATCGAAGCCATTGTCGGTGAGGCCGTTATGGATGAGCTGCGTCAAGGCTCGGCTGTTCTGCGCCGTATGTCCGATACGCTGAAAACAAACCCGAACGAGCTGGAGGACAAGTTTGTCCAGCTTGTTAAGGACTACCGCAGGAGCCGTAAGCTTGTTGAAAAAATGCAGGCCCAGCAACTCAAGACGCAGGCCGACCGTGTCCTGTTCGGCGCGAAGACGGTCAAGGGCGTGAAGGTCGTCACCGGCATTTTCCCGGATATGTCGGCGGACGAACTGCGCCAGATGGGCGACATGCTCCGCGACGATGAAATGGTCGTAGCCGCACTCGCCGCCATAAACGGCGATAAGATCAGCCTGCTCGCCGTCTGCGGGGACAAAGCGGTCAAGGCCGGCGTCAAGGCGGGCGAGCTTATTAAGAGCATCACCGTCATCACCGGCGGCAGCGGCGGCGGTAAGCCCGAGCGCGCCATGGGCGGTGCGAAGGACGAAATGAAGCTCGACGATGCGTTTGCAACGGTAGACGATTTTGTCAACGCAAAGGTAAAATAATCTACCGAACAGCTGTATTCTAAAATCCAATATCCCGAAAGGAGAATGTCCAAATGTCCGACTGTATTTTCTGCAAGATTATAAACGGAGAAATTCCCGCCGACAAGCTCTATGAGGACGACCGCGTGATCGCCTTCCGGGACATCCATCCGCAGGCTCCGGTCCACTTCCTCGTCGTTCCGAAAAAGCACATTCCGGCAACGACGGAGATAACGCCTGAAAATTCCGGCGAAGTGGCATACGTTTTTGAGATCATTGCAAAGCTTGCCAAGCAGGAGCATCTGGACGGCGGTTTCCGCGTCGTCAACAACTGTGGCGAGAACGCGGGTCAGACTGTCCCGCACCTGCACTTCCATGTGCTTGCGGGCAAGGTCATGGGTGAGACCATCGTGTAACATATCGCGCTCCTTTTGGGGTGAAACGCCTGACGGCGGGCAGAGATGTCCGCCGTTTGCGTTAACGCAAAGCCCTATGATGTCGTTCCCCGAAAGCGGAAAACTTTTACTTTTCGTTTCCCCATAAAGTCCTTCAGCTTCGCGGGGAGCCTGACAGAAGGATCGACACGGCTGCGGGACAGGAGCGTTTACGAGAGATGAAGGGGTGAGGAGATTTGCGAAAGCTTGCGACGGTGGCCGGTGCTTTTTCGGCTGCTGTCTTTCTGGCGTTCTACCTTGTCGAGCCTCAATACCTTCTCGATGCGGCGGGCCTTTGCGCACTCGCGGCGCTTTCGTGCTTTTTCTTTCAAGGAGATGCGAGACGGCGCGTTCTGTTGTTGAGTATTGCCGCCGCCTGCGGCTTTGCCGTGTGCCGGTATTCCTATGTGACCCGCGCACTGCCTGCGAAAGCTATCTCCGAAAAAGAGCTGACGATAGAGGCGCGCGTCGCTGATTACTCGGATGTTTTCGACAGCTATACGCGCCTTAACGTGCGGCTTATCGGGGACGAAACGCCAAAACTCGGCGCGACAGTGGATTACTATGATACGCAGGCGCCGGAACTCGCGCCGGGGGACGTGATTCGTCTGAAAGCATACGTCAAGGCGGCGGATCGGCGCTTCGGAAAGCCCTATTCCGGCCTGAACGCGGGCGACGTTTGGCTTGTATGCTACCCGAAGAGCGACACGGCGGTCGTATCGCGGGATGGCGGCAGCTTGCGCTATTTTCCGAAGCGCCTTGCGCGGGAAGTGATGGCGCTTTCTGAAAAGGTCTTCTGGCCGGACGCCGTTGCGCTCATGACGGGCCTGCTCACGGGCGACACAAAGCTTCTTTACGCGGACGCGCTGACCTATTCGCAGATGGCGCGGGCAGGCATTTTGCACGTTGTTGCGGTTTCGGGTATGAACGTTGCGTTTCTTGTCGGCTTCATCCGGCTTATGATGCGGCGGAAGAAGGCGGCGGCCCTTGTTAGCATGATCGTTATTTTGCTTTTCGTCCCGTTTGCCGGGGCGACGCCATCGGTTGTGCGGGCGGCGTTTATGTATTTGTTCGTCCTCGCGGCTCCGCTTTTGGGACGGCAGAACGATTCGGTTACGTCGCTCACAACTGTGCTCGCAGTTATGCTGCTTTTAAACCCGTCCGCCTGCGCGTCGGTCAGTTTGCAGCTCACATTTGCGGCGACGCTCGGCATTTTGGTGATTACCCCGGCGTTTTACAAAAAGCTGACGGAAGCCCACCGTTCCTGCTTCGGAAAGCCAAAGAGGGGCACAAAGCCGCAGCGCTTCGGCAAGCGCGTTTTGTCGGAGATAGACGCCTCGTTTGCCGCGACAATCGGCGCTATCGTCTTTTCAACCCCGGTCTCGGCGCTGTATTTTGGCTATGTTTCGATTGTCGGTATTTTGGTGAACATCCTCATTTTCTGGGCCATTACGGCTGCGTTTCTGCTCGGCTACTTTGCCTGCGTTTTCGGCGCGCTCTGGCTGCCGCTGGGGAAAGCCGTCGGTGCAGTGACGAGCGTTTTTGCTGGCTTCATCCTCGGCGTTGTGCGGGCGGCGGCGAAGATGCCCTACGGGGCGGTGTACACAAACGGGAATGTCTTTGGCTGGTGGCTTGTCGCAGTCTATGCGATTTTTATACTGTTTTATATCTTGCGAGGCAATAAAGGCTTTCGCTTTGTGACGCCAACTTGCATTGCGGTGTCGTCCCTTTGCTGTCTCATTGTTTTCACGGAGATTTCAGCGGCGCGCGACCCCGGCAGCTTTACGGCGCTGGACGTTGGACAGGGCGAGAGCCTTGTCATGACCGCCGCAAAGACCACCACCGTCGTAGACTGTGGCGGCAAGGGCAAGCTTACGAATGCCGGGGATACAGTTTCCGCATGGCTTTTGGGCCGCGGGCGCGATACGGTGGACGTTCTGGCGCTCACGCATTTTGACGACGACCACGTCAACGGCGCTGAGCGGCTGATTGCGCGTGTGAAAGTCCGCTGTCTCGTCATTCCCGAAAATGGCGAAGACCATCCCGAGCGGCAGAAAATTTTAGACATGGCCGAGAAGCGCGGTACGCAGGTTTACATAAAAAAAAAAAAAAAACAAAAAAAGGAAGNNCGCCGGAGCCTTGACGCTCGACAGCTACGCGGTCATCAGTCAGGAGCAGGACGCGCTGCTATTCCTTGAAAGGCTTGGCGACTTCGAGGCGCTCATCCCCGGCGATACGACCATTGCAGACGAGGAGCGCTTTATAAAAACCCATGCGCTGCCGGACGGAGAAATCTTCGTGGCGGGTCACCACGGCTCGAAGCACGCGAGCGGCGATGCAATCCTGAACGCTTTCCACGCGGAATATGCGGTGGTCTCAAGCGGTTACAATACCTACGGACATCCGACGCCGGAGGCGCTTGCGCGTTTTGAAAAGGCGGGCATGACCGTACTGCGGACGGACAAGCTTGGAAACATTACGATCAAGATGGACGGAAAGGAGCGAAGCGATGGCAAAAAAGGCTGAAAAAACGGACTATGCGGCGCTTTCCCGCGCGCTTCGCGAAAACGGCCCGGAGCGGCTGTATCTGCTCTGGGGCGAGGAGGACTATCTGCGCGAGAGCTATTTTGCGGAGGTGAAAAAAACTTGCCTTTCCGGTGGGGAGGACGATTTCAACTACCACCGCCTTTCTGGCGAGAGCTTTGACGTACAGGCGCTTTCACAGGCTGTGGACGCGATGCCGTTTCTCGGCGGCAAAACGCTCGTAGAGGTGCGCGGCTTTGAGCCGAATGGCGTGAAAGAGGAGACAGCCGAGCGGCTGACTGCGGTGCTGTCCGACATCCCGGACTATTGCACGGTCGTTCTGCTTTTGCCCATCGGCGCGTCGCCGGACGGGCGGCTGAGTCTTGTGAAAACACTCAAAAAGCTTGGAAATGCAATCGAATTCATGCCGCAATCTCAGTCGCTTCTGGTGAACTGGCTCCGACGGCGCTTCGACGCGCTTGGAAAATCCATCAGTCCGGCGAACTGTGAAAAGCTCATTTTTACGTCCGGGGAACTCATGACGCGGCTTGTGCCGGAGGTCGAAAAGATTGCGGCGGGGGGGGCCCTNNAAAGATTGCGGCGGGCGCGCCCGGCGACGAGATCACCGCTGCCGACATCGACCGCCTTGCCCAGCGCATCCCGGAGGCGAGCGTCTGGGAGCTGTGCGACCGGCTCGGCGAAAAAAACTTTGACAGGGCAGCCTCGCTTCTGGCGGAGCTTTTGCAGTCCGGCGAGCACCCCATCATGCTGCTGGCGCTCATCGGCGGGCAGATGCGAAAGCTCTACGTCGCGCACGTCGCGCTGGATGAAAAGAAGGGTAAGGATTTTGTGATGACGGCTTGCAATCTCAAAATGCCGTTCATGGCGGACAAGCTTCTGCGCGCCGCCCCTGGCTTTTCGGCGGCGCAGCTTGCCCGTGCGGTTGAGCTGTGCGCTGAGTGCGACTACAAAATGAAAAGCTCCTCCGAGGACGACGAGGACTTACTCAAGGAGCTGCTTCTGCGCATCGCTGTGGGGGAAACGAAATGATACACGTCGAAGAGGTCATCGTTGTTGAGGGACGTTACGACAAAAATACGCTCAGCCAGATCGTAGACGCGATAATCGTCGAGACTTCGGGTTTCGGAATTTTTTCGGATTCGGAAAAGCTAATCCTTTTGCGAAAGCTTGCCAATGAGCGCGGCCTTGTGGTGCTGACGGACAGCGACGGCGCGGGATTTGTCATCCGCAATTTCCTCAAGGGCGCGATCGACCCCGCGAAGGTAAAGCACGCCTACATTCCGGACGTTCCCGGCAAGGAGCGCCGCAAGGAGCATGCCTCCAAAGAGGGAAAGCTCGGCGTTGAGGGCATGCGTCCGGAGGTGCTTTTGACAGCGCTTCGGCGCGCGGGCGTCGCCGTCTCGGAGACGAATGTGCCGGGAGAGGACCCCATTACGAAGGCAGACCTCTACGCCATTGGCCTTTCCGGCGGGGCATGCAGCGCCGAAAGGCGCGCGCTGCTTTTAAAAAAGCTGGAGCTGCCGGAGCGCCTGACGCCAAATGCACTGCTGGATGTTTTGAACGCTCTGTATACGCGGGAAGCTTTCTTTTTGCTTCTGCGCGCGGACGCCGATTTTGCAGGATTTTTAACGGAAGATTGCAAATAGTACGCGTCAAATCCTACATATAGTCAAAAAATTGTGAATGTTTTAAACAGACTACAAATAAGTGTGGCGTTAACGGCGCTGTTGTGTTAAAATACGCAAATAGAGCACATTTTCAGACCATATTATATATAGATGTAAGGGGGATTACCCATGAGATGTCCGTATTGCGGCTATCCGGAGAGCAAGGTCATCGACTCCCGCCCCGCCGAGGAGGGAGCGACAATCCGACGCCGCAGAGAATGCCTTGCCTGCCAAAAGCGCTTCACGACCTATGAGATCATGGAGCGTCTGCCGCTCGTCGTCGTCAAGCGGGACGGCAGCCGCCAGACCTTCGACAAAATCAAGATTATGAACGGCATGCTTCGCGCCTGCGAAAAGCGCCCCGTTTCCATCGAAGCGCTTGAAAAAATCGCGGACGAGATCGAGCAAGAGCTGCAAAATTCACTCGAGCGTGAGGTCTCGACCGCAGAGATCGGCGAAATGGTCATGTCCCGCCTCAAGGGCATCGACGAGGTCGCCTACGTCCGTTTTGCTTCGGTCTACCGCCAGTTTAAGGATGTCAACACGTTTCTTGAGGAGCTGCAAAAGCTCATCGATAAGAAATAACTATAAAATCGCTCCAATTGAAAGCTGCTCCATGTCGGAGACGTTTTTGAGAAGCTGCTCGACCTTTCCGAAGGACGCGGCGGGCACGTCCGCTTGCTCGTCCTCCATGTCGGACAGCAGGTCGAAGTAGGCTTCCGTCACATTGTCTACCTCACTGTGGCGCAGCATGATGTGCGCGTAGCTTTTCCATTTGAGCCAGCCCTTGAGCGAGTCTGAGACCTTGGTAGTGGCTTCTTCCCGCGCGCCGCTGTCATAAAGCTCCTGAGCAATGTGCAGGTCATGCGAAAATTCCGACGTCCTGCGTTCCACATAGTGCCCGTTTACGATGGACGCGGTGAGAATGGCCAGAACGACCGCGAGCGCCACAAATTCACGTTTCACTTTCCAGCCTCCGTTTTCGCAAAATAGATCTGATCGGCGTTGTTGACGGACATGAAATAGACTTGCCTTGGACTCGATACCTTATGCGCCTGCAATTGCTTCTGCAACCATTTTTCGTCCTTACCGGCGACTCTGAGGTTTTCGCTGCGGAGCCGGCCGTTGCTGATGAGGATGATCGGATAGCCCGTGTCGTCCTCCGCAACTTGCAGTTGTCCCGCTGTCACGGGCCGTTCGGGTGGGAAAAGGATAATGCTGAGTTTGCCGTCTGTCTCCAGAACGGCGTACTCCACCTNNTCTCCTCTTGGCAGATAACGCCCTTTACGATCAGAAAGCTTGGCTTGCCGCACAAAAGCATCTTTGCGCGAGGACTTTTTACAATGATGCCAGCCATAATAAGTTCAAAACAGAAAAGCGTGATCACCGGTAGAAGGCCGTTCATGAGCGGGATGCCGATGTCCTGTAACGGGTGTGCCGCGACGTCCGAAATAAGCACCGCGATGATGAGCTCGGAGAGTTCGAGTTCTCCAATTTGCCGCTTTCCCATGAGGCGCATTGCGAGAAGCAGCGACGCATAAATGATCACAGTACGTAGAAAAACGATCCCCATTGTTCTTTCCCCCTTTTTGACTTAGAATGACCAAACACGCGTAAAATATGAGCGCGTTTCTCTTTTTGGAGGCGACTTTTCTTGAAATTTACCAAAATGCAGGGCTGTGGCAACGACTATGTCTACGTCAATTGCTTTGAAGAAAAAATTGAAGACCGCCCGGCGCTGGCCCGATTCGTCTCAAACCGCCATTTTGGCATCGGCAGCGACGGACTCATTTGCATTTGTCCATCTATGCTTGCCGATTTTCAGATGGACATGTACAATCTGGACGGGTCCCAGTCCCAGATGTGCGGAAACGGCATCCGCTGTGTCGGAAAATACGTCTATGACCACGGCATGACCGCAAAGCGCGAGATCACCGTTGAATCGCACGGCGTTGTGAAAAATCTCTCGCTGCGCCCAGGGGCGGATGGCAGGATCGAGGCCGTTCGCGTTTCAATGGGCGCGCCGGAGCTGCGGCCGCAGTTCATCCCAATCGCGGAGCACGGTTCGACGTTCATCAATAAGCCCGTCATCGTGGACGGGCAGGAATTTTTTGTGACCTGCCTTTCCGTTGGAAATCCGCACGCCGTCACGTTTGTGGACGACGTTGATCACTTCGACCTTGAAAAATGGGGACCGAAGTTTGAAAACCACCCGCTTTTCCCCGAAAAGGTCAATGCTGAATTTGTGCAGGTCGTCGATAAAAACACCCTTCGCATGCGCGTCTGGGAGCGCGGCTGCGGCGAAACGCTTGCCTGCGGTACGGGCGCAACCGCGACGATGGCGGCGGCCTCGCTCTGCGGCCATGTCGGCTTGAGCGCGACCGTCCAGCTTCGCGGCGGCGAGCTTTTCATCGAGTGGGACAAAAAAGAAGACGCGCTTTACATGACCGGCCCCGCCGTCACGGTGTTCGACGGCGAGCTTTACCTTTGAAAAAAGCCTTTCACCCGCGCGGTAACTGCAAGGAGTAAAGGAGACTATACAATGCTCAAAGTAAACGAAAATTTCGCAAAGTTGCCCGGCAGCTATCTCTTCGCGGAGATTGCCCGGCGCACAGATGCGTACATGGCCGAAAACCCGGGGGCCGACCTTATAAAGCTCGGCGTCGGGGACGTTACGCAGCCTTTGCCTCCCGCCGTTGTTTCGGCGCTGCACAGGGCGTCAGATGAGATGGGAGACAAGGCGGCGTTTCGCGGCTACGGCCCCTATGAGGGCTACGATTTTCTGCGCGAAGCCATCGTCCGCCACGACTACGCTCCCTTTGGCGCGCCCATTACAAAGGACGACGTCTTCGTTTCGGACGGTGCGAAGAGTGACTGCGGCAACATCGGCGATCTCTTTTCGCCAGACACGGTCGTTGCGGTCTGTGATCCCGTCTATCCCGTCTATGTGGATACAAACGCCATGGCGGGCCGTGCCGGGGACTGGGATGGCAAGCGCTGGACGAACATCGTCTATCTGCCCTGCAACGAGCAAAACGGCTTCATGCCGGAGCTGCCCGTGCGTACGCCGGACGTCATCTACCTCTGTTTCCCGAATAACCCGANNCGACAACGGCCCAGCTTAAAATTTGGGTGGACTATGCGATCCGCAACGATGCGCTGCTCCTCTACGATGCCGCCTACCGCGAATACATCACGGAGCCGGATATCCCGCGTTCGATCTATGAGGTCGAGGGCGCGACGGAGTGTGCCATCGAATTTTGCAGCTTTTCCAAAACCGCTGGTTTTACCGGCACCCGCTGCGGCTATACGACCATTCCGAAGGCGCTGGAGCGCGACGGGCAGAGCCTCAACGAGCTATGGCTCCGCCGCCAGTCCACGAAGTTCAACGGCACCTCCTATGTCATTCAGCGTGCGGCGGAGGCGGTCTATTCCGGGCAGGGGGAGCGGGAGTACAAGGGCTTGATCGCCTACTATATGAACAATGCCCGCGTCATCCGGGAGGGCCTGCTGGCAGCGGGTCTGAAGGTATACGGCGGCGTCAATTCGCCCTACATCTGGGCCAAAACGCCGAACGAGACGCCGTCTTGGGATTTTTTCGACAAGCTTCTGCGTGAGGCAAACGTCGTCACGACGCCCGGCGCCGGGTTTGGTCCGGAGGGCGAGGGCTTCATACGCCTGACCGGTTTTGGCGATGCGGAAAAGACAAAAGAAGCCGTGTCGCGCATTCAGGCGGTTTTAAAGTGAAAATTATCTTATCAGGATATTCTTTTTCCAATGCGGCTGTATGCCGCGTGAGATCGGAGGAACACATATGTGCGGAATAGTTGGTTACACCGGGGACCGTCAGGCAGCCTCGTTCATTTTGGACGGGTTGGCGCGGCTCGAATACNNAATCGCCGTGAACGACGGCGAGAACATCAAGGTAGTGAAGTCTATGGGCAGGCTCGCAGTGCTTCGCGAAAAGTGCCATGAGGGGGCGGATGCCTCCGGCACGACCGGCATCGGCCACACCCGCTGGGCAACGCACGGCAAGCCCTCGGACGGGAACGCACACCCCCACACCAGTGAAAGTGGGCGAATTGCCATCGTCCATAACGGTATCATCGAAAACTACATACAGATCAAGGAAATGCTCGTGAACCGCGGCCACCATTTCAAGTCCGAAACGGACACCGAGGTCGCGGCGCAGCTTATCGACTTCTACTACCGCGGCAGCATCGTCGAGGCGGTCGCCAAGGCAGCGCGCGAGCTTGAGGGCAGCTACGCTTTCGGCGTCATCTGTGCCGATGAGCCGGACACCATCGTCTGCGTCAAGTCCCACGCGCCGCTGATCGTGGCCTACGGGGAGGACGGTAACTTTTTCGCGTCCGATGTTATGGCCGTCATNNCTGGACGACGACGAGATCGCGGTTGTAAAGCCCACCGGTATCGAAATTTACGACCAGTTCCTCGACGTTGTGAAAAAGCCGAAGGTCGAGGTTGACTGGGACATCTCCGCCGCCGATATGGGCGGCTATGAGCACTATATGCTCAAGGAGATCATGGAGCAGCCCGAAGCGGTAAAGCGCACAATTGAGCCGTGGGTCAAAAATGGCCGGGCCGACCTTTCGGAGGTTTTAGACCGCGAGACCGTCAAAAAAATCAGCCGCTTTTTCATCATCGCCTGCGGGTCGAGTTACCACGTCGGCGTTGTTGCGAAATACAACATCGAGAAGCTCGCGCGCGTTCCGGTCGAGGTCGTTTTGGCGTCAGAGTTCCGCTACAGCGACCCAATCATTGACCGGAACACACTCGTCATCTGCATCAGCCAGTCCGTAGAGACGGCGGACACGCTTGAAGCCGTTCGCGAGGCAAAGGAGCGCGGAGCCAAAACGCTCGGCATTGTGAACGTTGAGGGCAGCTCCATCGCCAGAGAATCCGACCTTGTCATCTACACGAAAGCCGGACCGGAGATTGCTGTCGCGACGACGAAAGCGTACTCCACCCAGCTCGCCGTCACGGTTCTGCTTGCACTCTACGTTGCCGATTGCCGGGGAACACTTGAGCAAACAGAGTACGACTGGATTTTGAACGAGCTGCTCTCTGTTCCAGAGAAAATGATGCAGATACTCTTCGATAAGGAGAATATCCAGCGCATCGCCTATCAGCATTTCGACAATGAGGACATCTTCTTCATCGGCCGTAACATTGACTACGCGCTCTCACTTGAGGGCAGTCTGAAACTCAAGGAGATCTCCTACATCCATTCGGAGGCTTATGCGGCGGGTGAGCTAAAGCACGGTACCATTTCGCTGGTTGTGAAGGATACCCTGGTCATCGCGGTAGCGTCCTACGGGCTGCTCGTCGATAAGACGCTCAGCAACGCCAAGGAAGTGCAGGCGCGCGGCGGTCACATCATGGGCATCACGACCGAGAGCCTCGAATCCCGCGTGTCAAAGGTGACAGACGAGATTTTGACCATCCCGGATACGCACGAGGTCCTGCTCCCGTCGCTTGCCGTTTTGCCGCTCCAGCTTTTCGCCTACTACATAGCACTCTACAGAGGCTGCGACATCGACAAGCCAAGGAACCTTGCCAAGAGCGTCACTGTTGAATAAAGTAAAAAAGACACGCTTTCGAGCGTGTCTTTTTTTGAGGAAAGGAGATCAGAACAGAGGCGGACTCAATTTTTTCTTAAACAGGCCGAATAGCTTGGTACAGAAAAGGTTCGCTGGTCTAGAACTGTGAGCGTGGTGCGCCTGCTCAACCACCGGCTGCGTTCCGCACGGGACGGCGGAAGAGAGACAGCTGCGTTACCTGTGAAAGTCTATGGATGCTCAGCGCAAAATTAAAAATCTCCTCAAAATATAAAACGCCTATGTAGCCGTTAAGCCCAAATTTTGGGAGAAGAAACCACACAAGCACAACACCGCATATTGCCTCAAGGATGTTAAAGCTCATGGAGGCGAGCTGCTGGCCAAGTCCCTTGAGACAGCCGTCGGTGACCATGTCGGTATACATGATGGGTACGAGCGGGGAAAAGACGCGCAGGTAGTGGCCTGCGTCCGCGCTATGGTAAATTGCGTCTCCCAGAAATCCGGCGAGTAGCCAGAGCATCAGCGCAATGAAGCACGACAGCGCGAGCGATTTTCGCAGAAGCGAGGAGACCGAACGGGCGATATCCTCCGTTCTCCCCGCAACCTGTGCCGCCGTCAGCTCCGGAACAATCAGCTCGGACAGCGCCGTCACAATGCAGGATGGGAAAAAGAGAATCGGGAAGACCATACCCTGAATGGTTCCGTAGCCTGCAAGCGCGCCATTTGCCGACCAGCCGGCTTTTTTGAGTCCGCGCGGTACCATAAGCTGCTCAAGGGTCGAAAGGGAGCTTCGCGCATAGGCTGAAAGTGCGAGCGGCACGGCGATGCTGAGCATCCGGGATGGCAGGCGCGGAGAGGGCTCCGGTTTTGCCGCGTGCGCACGCCGATCGAAAAGGTAGGCGGTCGCCATCATAATAAAGGAGACAAGCTCTGCCAAAGAGCTGCCCGTCGAGACAGCGGCGCAGCATTTTTCCAGATCGTCTGTCGGCGCGTGGCTCAGAAGAACGATGACAAGCGTGATACGTACGATCTGCTCAAGCACCTGCACGACGGCGGCTTTTGCAATGCGTCCGCAGGCTGTAAAGTAGCCGTACAGCACCGATGAGAGCGAAATAAACGGAAGGCTCAACGAAAGGATTTTCAGAGATAAGACAGTCCGCGCATCGCCGATCCAGAGAAAACCGATAGGCTCGGCGCAGAACCAGAGGATGGCAGCGGACGAGACGCCAAAAAAGAGGCTGTAGCAGATGCAAAGCCGCACCGCTTCGCCAATGCCGCCGCAGCGCTCAAGTCCGATCTCCTCTGAAACGAGCCGCGTTGCGGCAAAGCGGATGCCGGAGATGGCGACCGTCGCTGCGAGAAAGCCGACGGAGCCGACCAGCCCGTAAAGTCCCGTGCCCGCCGCCCCGATGCGCGCGACGAGCCATATTTGAAATAAAAGCGCGATACAACGCATCACAAGCGACGATGCCGTTAAGAGCGCCGTGTCGCGCAGAAGCTTTTTTTTGTTCAAAGAGTTGTCCCGCCCCTCTTAGTCATATATGGAAAAGTATATGAGAGGGGAGCGGGACAAAGACTTGCCTGTGTCTGCTTTCGGCTCATCGGGGACAGGTGCCTGTCAAGCGTCAAGCAGGGGCCGAAAGCGCCTAATCTCGTATGAAACGGTCACGATCCGACAAGAAAGCAGGTTTTTGCATTTTTTTCGGAATAACACTTGACATTCGGGAACAATATAGTATAATTACTCTTGCGTTCGCCAAGAACGCAGATCCATATAGCGGGATTGTGTAATGGTAGCACGCCGGACTCTGACTCCGTCTGTGAGGGTTCAAATCCTTCTCCCGCTGCCAAAGAAAAAAGCCCGGAAATCATTGATTTTTCAATGGTTTCCGGGCCTTTTCTATGTCTCGCTAATTCAATGCGGTTTCGGAATACGCCGTCTTGTACCGCCCTAGATGTTGCAAACCGTGTTGCAGATTATTGCCTGTTTATAGCATTTTGGCCTGCTTTGGCGTTTAGGCAGGATAAATATTGTGCGCAAAAATAGCGGATATGCCTCCGCGTTTACAGCTTGAAATAGATTGCATTCTCTCATTGTGCGGGTTCAAGTCTCGCCTCACTTTAGATCATCTCTCTTAATAAATTGTTTTTTATGAATCTTGCCGGCTTATGCCTCTGATCTCACGTCTACCAGACCGGTCTTCTGCAGCAGGCGGAGGATAACGGTCGCGCTCTCGGCACGGGAGATATTGTCGTTGGGGCGGAGCAGGCCGCCGGAACCGACGATCAGACCGCTGCCGACGTTCCACTTTGCCGCGCCCTGCGCCCATGTACCGACGCCGCCTGCATCGGTGAAGCCCTCCAGACTGCCGGCGGTTCCCGCGTAGTCGGCAAGCTTAGCTGCGCGCTGGAGCATGGCCATCGCTTCCTGTCGGGTGATATTAGAGTCGGGGGCAAACCTGTTGTCACCCTTGCCTGTGACCAAGCCATACTGAGCTGCTGTCGCTACCGCGCCGGAATACCAAGCGGATGCGGAAACGTCGCTGAAGATACTCGTTCCGTCGGCGGGAAGCCCCAGTGCACGGACGAGGATGGCCGCAAATTCTGCTCTGGTGATGCTTCGGTCGCCTGCAAACATGTTTTCACCAATGCCGCTCAGGATTTTACGGTTTGCCATTTCTGCTGCAACGGCTGCATACCATTTGCCGGTGGTATCAGTAAAGCTTGTGTTGCTTTGAATCAAAGCATAGGTGGAATTTGCCATGGAGTTTATTTTTGCATACCATTTTCCACCCTCAAAATACACTTCGGTTGGTACATGGCGCTGTGTACCATTCGCTTCTGCTACCACAGCGGTTGTAATTGTTTTCGGATCAACGCCGCTGGGAATTGNNTACTCGCTGAACGTAACTTTCAAATCTCTCGACCTCAACGTTTTTACCGTTGTAGGTAGCCGTGATGGTGAATGCTACAGGTGCCACCATCAGTGTGCCGTCCTTGATGCTTATCGAGTTTTTGGAAAGATGGCTGATGGTGACATCCAGCGTCACCTTGGCAGAATCTGTTGCTCCCAGATTTTTCAGGATCGCCGTAGTATCAACAGACCCGGTAGGGATTTCGTAGCTTACGTCATTAGCCTTTACTGTGAGTGTCATGCTTCGCGCCGCCATATCCTCTACGTTCTGAACCACCAACTGCGCCGTGACAGTATCAGTCTTTGATGTAATGGGAATCACCACGCTGTCCTTGGCATTTTTGAGCTGTTCGATCATCTTGCTCTGGTCAACGACTACAGTGATAGTACCGTCCTTTACTTCAGATGTTCCCATGTCAATTGTTTTACCGTCTACGATGACTGGTGCGGCAGATTTGTCCTCGCCACTGGACGGATAATAAATTGTCAGCGTAACCGCAGCACTTGTGGCTGCCGCATAGTTTCCGCTCGCTGCAATATTTGCTTTCACATAATAAGTACCAGCGGCTTTGGGTGCTTCGCCTATGGCTTCAGCACCTGATTTAAATACGCTTGTCTTATCAGCGTCTGTACAAGTGTCTTTTGTGTAATAAGTGTAGGTGATAACGCCGTCCGGTATTGTCCCGCCCACGACGCCGTTCACAGTTGCCGCATCAATCTCAATTTTTTTGTCGGTGTAGGTTGCTGTCTTGCTCTTAAGCGTGATTGTCGGCAAAGCAGCTGTGATAGATGCTGTGCTAATGACCGTGTTATTGGGTGCCAAATACAATTCGCTGTTCGTTCCGTCTATCGCATAGGCGATTGTCAGCGTTTTATTGCCAGAACCAATTACAACCGTATCATAAGTCGAGCTCTGCACCGATACGCTTACAGCATCCGAACCCACTTTGTTTGTGATGCCGCCAACAATGATGTCAGTTTTATTAAAGACGGCGCTACCGTCATAGATTTTCGTCCATCCGCCTGTGGCTGATGGTGCATCAACTGTAATCTGCCGCTTTGCGGGAGTAAAGATATAGGTATCCATTACGGCATCGGTGTAGTTGCNNTGTTATTGTTACAGCTCCGGTGCTCACGTTCACAGTTGCGGAAGAGCCGCTCGTCACAGCCCATATCACAGCACCTGTGCCGCTGCCGCCTGTAGTAGTAAGAGTAAATGTATCGCCATAGGTAACGCCTGCAGGCTTATTCGTAATGGAAAGCGGTGTTTGTGCAAGCTTAGCAATGGTAAATGTCCAAGTGCTGTCAGTGACGGCGCTTGCCGCCGCATAATTGTCGCCCTGTGCAAGGTCGATTTTTACCGTGTAAGTGCCAACGTTCGTGGGTGCGGTCTCTGCTGCGCCCAGATAATACCTGACTGTAACAGCTCCCATGCCGGAAATGCCGCCTTTTACATTTGCCGCCGCAGTTTTATCTGTACCGCTGTAATCAAGCGATGTCGGTGCGGTGAAAGTAAAGTCTGCCGCGGTGGGCGTTGCGCGGTTGACCGTCAGGGTGATCGTTTTTGTAATGGTAACCTTGCCGCCACCATCCATAGCGTAGCCCGTGATATCTGAATAATCCACCGTAGCAGCGTCCGCAGGCGTGTAAACCGCGCTGTAGCCGCTATTTGTCACCGTGGGAACAGTCGTCGGCGCACTCCATGTCCAGCTGGTCGGGAGGGCGATGTCCGCCAGAGTCTTGCCGGGGTTGTAGGTCGGTGGCACTGAAATTGTGGGTAAGACGAAGCCTGAGCTTCCATCCGACTTTGTTTTGATTGTTGTCGAATACACTTCAGAAGCAAATGAAGCGCTCCCACTGCTCACCGCTTTCACCCTGGCATAAACAGTATAATCCGTATTGGCGGAAAGCACCGTGAAGCTGCCGCTGTCCTGCCATGCGCCGCTTCCGATTTTGTATTCCTGTCCTGCGACAGTAGCGATAGTGATACTGTTTTTCGTTTTATCAGCCGTGATGACGGTGGGTCCTGGGGCGCGCGCGACAATTGTGAAGCTGACAGCCGCACTTGCGGGCACGGCGCCGTTAGCCGCCACGCGGACGTAGTAGGTAGTACCGGCTGTCAATGTCGCATTGTTTGCTACCGCAGTACCGGCGCCGAAGCCTGCACTGGTGTTTACCTCGTAGCCGCTGGTAACGGTTATGATTTCAGTAGCGTAGTTAATGCTGTAGCCTGTGCCCACAGAAAGTGTTGCCGCCGCGGTGTATTGTATTTGGCCACTACTCCCTGTACTGGATAATACTGTGCCGGATGCCACCACGCGCTGATAGAATGTATATCCTGTAGCCGGGTTTAAACTGCCAAACAAATTGCTTGCCTGCCATGTGTTGCCATCCTTGCTGTATTCGTTGCCATTAACAGTTGTCAGGGTAACAGAAGTTGCCGTTACCGCACTAATCGCAGGTGCAGAGGGCGTTGCCGCCTGTGAAATACCGATTGTGTATGCACTGGAGNNTTGCAGCGGTTATTCCGGAAACGGTAACCATACCGCTCACAGCACCGGAAATTGTCACCCATGTTGTCCCGCCATTAACACTATACTGCATGCCGTCCGAAATACCGGTAAGCATACTCGTCGCTGCATTAAAGCCTACACCTGAGGGGGTTGCTGTTCGGACTAAAACGGTGACTGTCCAGTTTTGCGAGGTGCCGTTTTCCGCGGTAACTGTGTATGTCACATCGGATGCGAAGTTCTGCGCCGCGCCGCTGAGAGGGCTGATCGTAGCGTCGGAGCTTACTGTGATCGTGGGAGAAAGGCTTGCAACATTTGTGCCATAGGGCACTACCGCGGTAACGGTATGATCGGTGCTGTTCACCGTCCCCGACACCGCCGGCGCGGTAAAGCTAAACGTCGATATATTATTGCCTGTGGATTTTAAGGCGTAACTGGTTGTAATGGTCACAGGGTATCTTGGCATGATAAACTGGTATACACCGGCAGAAACAAGGGTAGTCCCAACAGTCGTGGCGCTATCGCCCGCTTTATAAACGCTTGCCGTACCGGCTTTATATGCGGCGCCGGGCGTGCCAACGGTTATCGTAACGGTTTCCCCGGGTGCCACACAAGTTGTCCCACTGGTGATTGCCCCGGTCGGGCTTGCTGAAGCCGTGGTTCCGGGGGTTCCCACCCCGACACCATCGGAAATGCTCACTATATATTCCGCTTTAGTAAAGCCGGGGTAATCATTTCCATCAAAAGATGGGCAGTACCAGCGCGTAAAGCTGCCGGGAGTCTGACCATCCACCCACTGATTAAGCGCGTCAACGAGGGATATCTTCCCTGCATTTACACCGTAAACGGTGATGTCGCTCCAACCACTGCTCGTTGCACCCGCCAAGCCCTTCATCTGTGCTGTGCTAAGTCCAGAACCAACTCCGGCAGTTGAGCTAATGCGATAGCAATTGAGCACGTTTCCAAAATCCTGCCCGGCTATTCCGCCGAGGTACTGATACCCGCCCACAGAGCCGGAAAAATAACAGTTTTCAATTTTACCAGTTGGATAGTTTACGCCGACAATACCGCCTACCTGCTGTGCCCAATTTCCGTCTTTGTAAATTACGCCGTTGCTGTAGCAGTTTTGAATCGTGCCTTTATTTAGGCCGGCAATCGTACCGCTAACATGCCCGTTTGGCATATAACTATCAATAAGAGCTAAGTTTTTTACAGTTCCTCCTTCACCAATCTGACCAAATAAGCCTAAATGATATGCACCGGTAGTTACTTTTAAGTTCTTGATGGCAAAGCCCGCGCCATCAAAGGTGCCTGTAAATAGATAGCATGGATTATCCGCTACGGAGCCGTAGCCATATCTGTATCTTCCGATTGGCTCCAAGCTTGTGTAGGCGGATAAATCAATATTGCTTCCAAGTTTGTAGCTTGCGCTTACCCAACCGGCAGTATTGTCATTAATCTGCTGCACCACATAGGCAAGCTGGTCGGCATTCGTAATGATATTGACTCCGCTTGTATTAAGAGCAAACGCACCTTTTGCAGGATCGCCGGTGCCTTCGCCCACCGCCATTGCGGGCTGCGTAAAGCCTGGCAGCAGTGACAGTACCATGCACAGCGCAAGGATAATGCCTAAAAGTCTTTTTTTCATTTTGTCTCTTCCTCCTGTTTTTTGCTTGCCCGAACGGCCAGATTACACTCGCACCGTTTTGCGAACGAATCAAGAATGCCGCTATTTGTCGTCTTATATTTGCACACTCCGTTTTGCGTAGGATGCTCGGTAAAAATGCCAAAATCCCCATATTTGCAGTACCAGCATTCCCAGTTGGAGAACAGCCGGTCTGTGTCCTGTTCAAAAGCGTCGCAGAAGTCGCTTCGCGCGATTTCGAGCTTGCCGTTCGCCGTATTTAGCTCTGCGGTTCTGTCTCCGGGCTCTCTCATCTTCAAAGTCACTTCCTCAAAGCTAATTTCTTAGTATGGATTATACAAAAAACCACGGCCGAAAACCGGCCGTGGCGTAATTGCAGAATATATGGCGTAAATGTTGAAAGATGTCGATTATTAGTTTAGCTTTCATAAGTGGAGCAGAATGCGCGTCCTGAACACACCGCCTTGCGCGGTAAATTCCACCATGCCGTTATAACGCTCGGCAGTATAAGTAATACTCTTTGTTCCTGTACCGCCGCCTGGCTTCTGTGATTTTGGGAGTTCGCCTTCAAAAACGATGTTGTCCGCGCATGAGTTTTCGAAGACAATGTGAAGCTTTTTAGCTCCGTTATAAGCAGAAAAAGCGATATTTACGGTGATAAATCTCTCTGTTCCTTCAGGCGTACGCAAGCAGCCTTCCACAGCATTTTCAAAGGAGTTGGCAAGAATGCCAGCCAGCGCGACTTCGTCCATAGGGAGATTTGCGGGAATGCTCGCGTCTATTTCAGTTTTTATGCCGTTCTCCCTTGCCCGAGCCGCCCATCTTGACAGGATGGCATTTGCCGCAGGATGCTCGCAAACACCTGCGAGAGCTGCGCTTTCCGTCCTCCGCGTCTGTGCGTTCAAATAGGAAACCGCTTCCTGTATTTTCTCGCCCTCCAGCATCGCTAAAAGCGTGTCGTAGTGATGGCGAAGATCGTGGCGGTCGCGGCGGGCCGCGTTGACGGCATTTTTTTGCTCCTCAAGCTGTTCCTCCCATATCTTGTTTTGTTGCGCTAGGATTCTTTCCCGTTCCTGACCCTCATATTTTCCCACAATCGCATTGATTGACCGAAAAATCAGCCAGTATACGCTGAAAAACACCAGGTAGGAGCTTGCGACCAGATACCAGCGGTTGTCCGCCTCATACCAGTAGAAGCGCGGGTAATATAGAATAACGGCCTCCAGAACATAGAAAAAGGCGGCTGCCAAAGTAATTAAATGCCATTCTTTTCCCAGAACCTCCACCAGTCTGCGGAAGCGAGGACGCAGATATTTGAAATTGAAAAACAAAAGTGCGCCGAACAGCACAGTTCGGAATATTACATACTCAATCTGATATAAAAGCAAGGAACTATCAGTGGCGCACACATCTGAAAGGTAGCATATTCCAAGGTACAAATTAAACTGAGTAAACATGACAAAAAGCGATATTGTCCATTTGTCCGCGGAACAGATGATAATCAGAATCAGGCACAACCCGATTTCGACGGGTACAATCAGGCGTTCCGCCAGCTCCTGCCCATATACAAGCAAAAAGGCACAATACGCCAAAGCGGCTGCAATATAAACCGCAACGGTAATTACAACCCGTTTTCTTTTCGGTTCCTTCAGCTTTATGAGCGAAAAGAAAAACAGACTGATGTAAGCTGCCGTCTGTAAAAACCTAAAGAGAACCAATACACCTAAAAGTATACGCATAAGGCTCCCCCCCTTTCAGAAGCGGCAACTGTAATCCATGTACAGCTTTCTTAGTTCCGTGTATTTTCGGCTAAGAATCGGAATCCTAGCACCGGAAGAAAAGGCCACGCCTTTGGATGAGAGCTCTACAATGTAGTCCATATTTATAATATAGGTACTGCCGCATTTGTAAAAACGCGGTTCTTTATCAAGCAATTCGAATAGCTCGGATGAGGATTTGCGAACGCTGATTACTCTGCCGTCTGAAAAATATAATTTCTGAACATGGTTATCTGTTTCAGAGTATACGAGCTTGTTCAAGTCCACACGGCTGATACCATCCGTTGATTTGATTGTAATATAAACCTCGTCTTTTTTTGTGAGCTTATCTATCACCTTGTCAAGCGCCGAAAAGAACTCCTTTTCGGAATAAGGCTTAACCAGATAATGTGCGGCATCCAGTGAAAAAGCGTCTATCGCATGGTCACGCGACGTGGTCAGAAAGNNTGACAATTATCACCCATAGCTCGCAGTTCCCGTGCTGCATCTGTACCTAAAATACCATCCATATAAACATCAAGCAGCAATACATCGAATCCACCGTTTGCTTCTATATAAGCGAGAAACTCTAAAGGAGCATTGAAGTAATATGCTTTTATCTCATATTGCGGGTGGTCTTTGGCGTATTGCTTTAGCAAGGTCTTGGCTCGCTCAAGCTCCTGCGGCTCGTCGTCGCATATTGCAATACTGATCATCGGTTTGCTCCTTTTGTTCAATAAAGGTTGCTTTTAGGACTTATAAATAATTCTAACATAGGATATAACAGGTTACAAACAAAAATTGACTATGTTTTTAGCTGTGGAGAACATAAAGAGGGGTCATGAAAAAGTAAAATTGTAACATCACTGTCCAACGGGATAAAATCAAAAATCTCCGGCTTTTATTGCAGCTATTAAATCGCATTAATTTTGTTGGTAGCACGACCTGGGACTTCGTTCTTTAGCAGAATTGATGAACTTCGCATTATGGTACTAACTGAACTGCTAATTATGAATAGTGAATTATCGCAAAGTAATGAAAGGTAAGTGGTTTGATACGTGGCGAGGGATATCAGATGAAAAATGAACTTATATCAAGAATCTGGGTAGACAAATCTAATAGACTCTGCATCCAACCAGAAAAGGCGACATTTGAGTTGATTTACCGAAATGCCACGGGGGTGCAGTGGAATAATGAAAATAATTGTTTATATTCACAAATAATGCGTTCGTGGTCTCCCATTGACTGGTTCCGCCAAATCATTAGCGCTGTAGAAGTTGAATACGGACACTGTTTATATACTACTGAGAAAACCGAGTGGGAAAACATAGATACGTCTTTCAAAGGGCTTATTGAAGCAGAAAGCGAAAGTCACCATACAGTATGACCAACAGCAATATGAGCTTCCCATTATGTTTAATCTGCGAAGTGATAGTTCGAATCCGCTGCAAAAATCAATGATATCGATTTTGGAAAGAAAACACATAAGAAATCCATGTGTCAGGATTCGAACCTGCACATGGATTTTTGCTTTTTTTATGGTAAGACATGTTACATACTTGCTTTAGATTATTTTGTATCATGTAAATTAAGCAATAAGGGGAATAATAATGATTACCGATGCTTTTGATATGACAACCGAAGCCATTATAACACCGGAGACACTCTGTGGTACGCACAACATTTCTTGTGATATATGTATAATTACGTTTTCCAATCAAACTATAAATGAGATTCTCAAGCGATTTTCGTGCGTAAAAATCGATGAAAGTGAAAGCGTAAATTGTTCAATACTATGTTACAAATTAAACTATAAAGGGGAAAATATTGCTTTTCATAAAACAATGATTGGTTCCGCCGGCGCGGGTGCATGTATAGAAGAAGCACATTGCCTGATTGGTGCGACTAAGTATATTATGTTCGGATCATGTGGATGTCTGGATAAAGATGTCACCTCGGGCAAAATTATTGTTCCGACTGATGCCTATAGGGACGAGGGCCTTTCATATCACTATGCAAAAGCATCAGACTATATAAAGATGAAAAATGCGAATTTTGTGGCTGCATTTTTTAAGGAAATTGGGATTCCATGTGTAACAGGAAAGACATGGACAACTGACGCCGTTTATAGAGAAACACGCGGCAACATGGAGAAGCGGAAGGCCGAAGGATGCATCAGTGTCGAAATGGAAAGCGCGGGAATCCAAGCGGTGTGCAATTTCAGAAATCTTGAGCTTTACAATTTCTATATTGGCAGCGACCTTTTAGATTCTCCAGAATGGGATCGGCGAATACTGGGGGAGACAGACGAATTCGTATCCCAAATAAAAAGCTTTTATCTGGCTTTAGAATTAGCTTTAAAAATCTGATTGTGTATATGGATTTTTTGCTTTTAATATGGTACTATTTGTGCAATAATGGCTTCGGATGATTTATATTTTCGGAAAGTGATTACAACGATATGGAAATACTAGAAGGCAACATGGAACTGAATGAAATATGGGAGCATCGCATAAAAGACAGTGGCGCTGATTTTGTATATTTTGTCGATATTACTATGTTACCGGCGGATATTACCGAAGGATGCTCTTGCGCTGTTCTCTTTGGTAAAACACTATCAAGGGAGTATATTAGTACCCTTAAGGCTGGCCAAGAACCAAAACGGAAAGAGGTTTTTAACACCGAACATAAGATGGATGCTCTTGCTGTAAAATTAGCTGATTGGTTGGAAACAGAAGGGTACAAAAGTATTGCCAAGTTGAAAATGGGGAGTCTATCACATAAAACTGTAGCGCTCAGAGCAGGATTGGGATTTATCGGTAAAAACAACTTGCTAGTTACTTCCCAATATGGCTGTGCGCTAATGATGGGTAAGGTCTTGACCACAGCTCCCTTTATAACCATGAGTGAAATGCCGAAAGAACCGCAATGCGGCGATTGTAATATATGCGTGGATGTATGCCCGAATAAAGCCTTGCTGGGGAAAACTTGGAGTGTCACGACTACCCGAGATGAGATCATGGTTAGAAAGCTCTGCATTTTATGCCTAAAGTGCATGGTTTGGTGTCCGTATACGGCAGAATACATAAAATGAGCACAATCAAAACTTGCATCTAAATTGAGCAAATGACACATGGTTTTTTGTTTTTCATATAGTAACCTATGTATTGCATTTGTTATGGATTCTTACCGGCGGAACATCTGATCTCGAGGGCAGCTTTGCATGGACGACAGAAACCATAAAGCCTTAAAGCCCTCGATGATTTTCGCCTTGCCGAGCCGTTCGCGCTTGGCGATTTCCAACTTGTTCACACGCTCCGAGGCTTTGCGGTAGCGGGCGAGGTTGTGCAGAAGTTCGTGAACTACGGCTTTTCGGGATACATGAGCAAGCCGCTCTATGACTACATCTACGAGTGCAACGATGGCAAGCACCTGAGCATCGGTGGCTGACGAGGATGAAGCGGTTAGAAAATTGAGGGGATAAGGCTATGGCTATGTGGAGTCCGTGGCGTGGTTGCCGTAGATACAGCGAGGGCTGTAAATATTGTTATATCCATAAAGGCGACAGCAAGCGCGGCGTAGACACGAGCGCCATTGTCCGCACGGATAATTTTGACGCGCCAGTCCAAAGGAAAAAGTCGGGCGAGTATAAAATCAAGTCGGGACAAACCGTCTTTCTCTGCTTTCAAGCGGATTTCCTGATTGAAGAAGCGGACGAGTGGCGGGCTGAGTGCTGGGCAATGATGCAAGAACGCTCCGACCTCAACTTCTTGTTCCTCACAAAACGTATTGACCGCTTCGCCGCTTGTATTCCTGCCGATTGGGGCGACGGTTACGATAATGTGACCGTGGGGTGCACAGTGGAAAACCAACACCGAGTCGATGAGCGCCTAAGCATTTTTGCCGACCTGCCAATAAAGCACAAGGACATCATCTGTCAACCGCTCATTGAAGCCGTGGACATTGAGTGGCATTGAACTGGTTGAAGTATCTGCGTTGTGGGAGGCGAGTCTGACAGAAACGCCCGACCGCTCCACTACGATTGGGTATTGGACATTCGGGATCAATGCAAACGGGCGGGAGTTCATTTTGAGTTCCGTCAATGCGGCACTCAGTTTATAAAGGACGGCAAAGAATACACCCTTGCGGTGAGAGACCTGATTGCCCAAGCAAGAAAAGCAAACATAAACCTATAGATCAAAAGGAAAATCGTTATGGTACACGTTGTTTACTGCGATGACAAAGAGAAAGTCTTGGAGAAGATACTCGACGGGACAAAGACGATGGTGGTGCGCGGAGCCGCCGGACGCAAGATTCCTCACAGCCGTGTCTTTGGGGGCGAAACCCTCTACTTTATGAAAAAAGGCTCGGCAAAAATCTTGGCGAAAGCCACTGTCGAAAGCGTCCAAAACCTCGTGAAACTGACGGACGACGAGATTACAAGCGCGTTAGCGGAACCTCATTTGGCTCTGTCTGAAAAGCAAAAGACCCGCTGGCACAAAAAGTGCCTGTGCCTTGTTGGGTTCAAAGACGTTCAGCCAATAGGGCCTCTTGATTTTGACCACCAAGGCAATATGGACGACTGGCTTATTATCGAGAAAATTGAGGATGTTCTTGTCGGCACGAGCATTCCCTACAACTACGATAATTCGAAATTTAAGTAAAACATTTTTGCAATAGCCATAAGGAGTGTGCAAGTTTTAACGATTGCTTTCTTCTAACGATTGCAGAAGTAGGCGGTGGTGCATTTTATCAATAGATAGTTACTTTGCCAATAAAAGAAAACCCTGTAGCATTGATGCCATGGGGCTTTTATTGTATTCTCAATGGATATAGCAATTTTGATGTACTGCTCATAGGGGCGTTTTGTTGTCCTTAGTTTCGGCTTGAAAGGTCCATTTTTACACGTTTCGCTAACAAAAATGCTAACGGGAAAACGGCTGAAGGGCATGAAAACAGGGTCTGTCTTTATGACGAGACAGGCCCTGTTGCTACTATCAGTTATTTTGCGTCTGTACTGGTGCTTCCGCCGAGCTGTTTCCCAATCTGATTAACGCCAGTAGCGGCCAGACCGCTCACAATGCCGATTGCGACGGCTGTCAGCATATCCGTTGCTGGGAACGCCTCCATGCCTGTGAGCATCGCCACGATGCCCAACACGGCGCCAGCTACGCCGCAGATGACCGGCAGCCATTTGTTGTCGAGCTTCGTTGCCTTGAGTGCTGCGGCCACGAGATAGCAGATGACGACGATTGCCGCGATAGGTGCAAAGCCAAAACCCATAATATGTACCTCCTGTTTTTACTTGCTGAAAACGATCTCATGCATTTTGATGATTGCGTACCCGCTACGCATCAGCGGGGTGTTCAGGTTTCTGCTGCTTTCTCGCCTTCCGTTGCTGCCCCGGCCTCTGCCTAGGTCGACGGAGCGGTTTTTTCAGCCTTACATCTTGCTTCAAACTAACTCCGTCCGTCGCATGTCACGATGCCCTCTTATTCTGTATATGCGGGTCGGAAGGCCGTCAGAATGTTTTTTTGCGTACCGCGTACATCTTGAATGGTGCGGCTTTAGGACCGCGCTTCTTTTCTCATCTGAAAACTGCGTTGCGCCCGGGTGCGGGTCATGGCTCCGGGATTTTTGCGAAAAAACCGTTCCTACAGTGACCCGGTCAGACAACACAAAATCTCGGTAAAACGTTTGCGATGACTGTGGCTTTTGGGAAACGGGTGCCATACGCACAAGCGGCAAACAGATTTCCCAACTATGGCGAAAGAGCACGAAACCGTTTTTTGACCATCCAGTCAAAAAAGATGCCAGACATGATTGACAATCCGGGTTTAACGTGTTATTTTTAAATTGACCTTTTGGTCAATTTAAAAATAACATAAAGGAGCCGATGAGCTATGGCAGACGCGAAGAAAAATTCACAGCGCGCTCTCAGCAAAGCCTATCCCCGTACGGAGGAGGGCCTTGCCCAGCTCCTCCATGCGCAGCTTTATTTCAAGTACATCTCCCTTTACATCTATTACATGCGCGACGGCATCAATAGATTTCTCCCGGAGCCGATGGAAAATATCAAGCCGGCCGGCGAGAAATACGACGAGGTGGATGAGCTTGTCAAAACCGTCGTGAACCACACGGGCGCGCTCGCGGGCGACCCTGAGACAAACGTCTATCATGCAAAGGTCCTGCGGCTCGAAGACGCGGAGCAGTTTTTTGAGCTGAAAGATAATCTCGACCTTGGCGAGCTGCCGAACAATATCATTCCCTATGAGCACGCCCGCCGCATTCTTATCGAAAACCCGGAAAACATTGCGGTCATTGATTGCGTATGCCGCACACTGCGCGGTGAAAAGGGCTGTTATCCGCGCGATGTGTGTATCATGATCGGAGACCCATGGGTTAACTGGATCATGGAACACACGCCGGAGCTGCATCCCCGCCGCATCACGCAAGCCGAAGCGCTTACAATTCTCTGCGAGTGCCACGAACGCGGAAACGTCCACGCGGCCTTCTTTAAGGACGCCGCCGCGGGCCGTCTCTATCACATCTGCAACTGCTGGCCCTGCTGCTGCACGGCGCTCAAGGCGCAGAATTATGTCGGCGCGCCGATGTTTGGCGGCAGCGGCTTTGTTGCGCAAATTGACGCCGAAAAGTGCGTTAAATGCGGGATTTGTGTCGAGCACTGCAATTTCCTTGCGCTGCGTAAAAATGAGGACGGCGGCGTCGCCGTTGGCGAGGGCCTGTGCAAAGGCTGTGAAGCCTGTGCGACAAAGTGCCCGGCCAAAGCGATTCGCTTTTGTCTCGTGGATGAAAGCGTGTTAAAACCGCTTGATCTGAAAACGCTCAGTTGACTGCGGCTACACCTACAGTTTCATGCACCGAGTCCCCACCGCTGGCCGATGCGTGGAGTGTCGCGCTACTTGCTTTGGGCATATAGTGGCATGGGCGTATATAAATTGTATACACTCAAGCCCGGAAAGATTGGCGTAATGACAGGAAATTTGGAACAGTATGCAAACTTGTGTATACGCTGCGAGGTCCGGCACGCCTGTGATCAGTTCTTTCGCATACAAGTCATAAACAGAGACGGGAACACTGTTTTTTGCGGTGTTGTCGAAGCATGGAAAACAATAAAGCTCAGACTGCCGGCGGGGTGTTATACCGTTCGTGTGCGCAGTTGCTCCGGACTCAATCCGGGAGGAATTACGAAGTGGCTGAAAATGTGCCCCTGTGAAAGCTACAGCATGGCTATGGTTTTTTCTCGGCCGCTGTGTAACCCGATAGCGATGCCAGTCAGTTTTACTGTTACCGACGCCAATTATCCCGGAGCAATAAGCATGAATGGAGGAATTACCATATGGCAGCATCAGATTACACCATAGATTTTGTTAATGGTAGTTCTACTGGAAGCGTCACGCTTCCGGTAGGCACGTATTCATTTATATCTACGACGATACCTGGATATGCAGACGGCAATGTTGCGCAGTTCACGATTACCCCAACGACGACTTCGGTTGCGCTGAGTATCACAGCCAACGGTACCCTACAGGTAACGGTTGAGGATGATCTTGGTGATCCCATCACCGCCGGTGCGCTGCAGCTCAGCGACCAGACCGGCAGTGTGCGGTATGGCAGCGAAGAAGA